>BNZF01000070.1 GCA_026000865.1 Clostridia bacterium | reverse complement strand
ACAAGTTCATCAGCGACAGGTTCTGAGCTGAATACGCCACGGAAAGAACACATTATAATCGCAACAACAATTATGGTGAAAAAGTAGCCAAGACCACCGAATTTAAAAATGTCCGCAACAGGCTGAGCGGCGAAAATTGCACCCGCACCGATACCGATTGCTTTGACAGGATAAATTCTGCCAAACTTGACAATACTGAATAAAATGTGATATAAACCCATCATGGCAACAACGATTATAATTTTGAGAACAATGTGAATTTTTAGGTCATAAACTAAATTTAATCCAAGGAAAGCAACGAGCCAATAATCAAGGTGAAGTAGAAATTTTATTGTCCATCCCAAAAGCCTAAATAATAGCCCCAGCATTATTTTTTCTCCTCATTATTACCGTTTTGTTTACCAAAACGCTCTTTGTTATTTATGAGGGCTTTGCGAATTTCGCTTGTATTAGTCGGATTTTGAACGTGAATGAGTTTTAATTCTCTGACAGAACCGCTTTTTCCAAAAACTATTCTTTTCAGAATTTTGTCTACTAATTTATCACGTTCAATTTGCTTATTATTTAGATGAGTAACATCGTCAAGTTCTACCAGAAAAAGTATATAAAAACTTGACGGATTAACAATTACAAAATCAATATGTTTCATACATATTGACTTATAAAAGATATTACTTAAGTCATCGTGGTCGGAATATAAAGCCTTATTAACTTCGATTATATCCGCAAGTCTGACTTTTGGAATGACCAACATACCAAACTCATCAGCGAGAGGTTTTAGTTGATTTTTATAAAAATCCAACTCATAATCTGTCAAAAGATAACCATATTTAGGCTTGTCATCCGTCCCGACATTTTTTTGAATAAAAGCTTTTTCGGGAATTTCAATTTCATTAGTTTGTGTATATGGTTGTATTATTTTAGGCGGTTTATCGATAGTCTTTTTCTTAAAAAGAGCCATTTTTCATTCCTTTCATCTTGTCATTTAGTCCTCATAAATCGACACATTTTTACAAAGCGAGGTAAGTGCAGAGCAGTTATCAAGAATAATCTCAATGTTTTCTGTGTCTGTGACTATAATTTTCTCGACAAACTTCATATGTTCCATAGTCAGTTTATCGGCATTGTAGAGCCGTTTCAGAGTATCAATATAACGCTCACCATTTTGGCTTTTTGATTTTACGGCGGTTATTTCTTCGAGGTCTTCAAGTTTTTTTTCAAAGCGGTTTAACTGGATATAAATAGCACTTTTTTGTCTTAGAAACTCATATTCCGTAATTTTATGCTTGGTGTATTCCTCATAAATTACAGCGATATTTTCTTTCAGTTTGAAAATATTATTTTCAAGTGTCGGCTTGTCGTACAAATAAAAATAACCTGAAAATTTTTCAAGTTCATTTTTTAGCATATTTTTGACTTTTTCAAGAATTAATTCATAGAGAAAATCCTGTTTTATTGTGCCGTTAAAACATTTTGGTAACCCACGCACTTCAAGTTGTTTGCAACCGAATTTGTGGTCTCGATTGGCAAGAGTTAATCCGCAAGTTTTGCAAAAAAGCTTATGATGAGTAAGACTTTTCGGCATTTTACCGCCAGTTTTCATTTTGGGAAAAGTCGCTTGAACCTGTGCAAACAACTCATTTGAAACAATCGGAGGGAATACATTTTCGTTGATTATTTGTTCCTCTTCCGAGGTTTTACGAGTTTGTTTTGTCTTAAAATCAATTGCCCTTTTATGCGAAACTCTTGTGCCGATATAGTCCTGATTTTTGAGAATACGACTGATACCAACACTCGACCAAACGCTACCGTTTGGCGACTTTACGCCCTGCTCGTTGAGTATTCCTGCAATTTTTGAACAGGAATTTTCCTTTAATCTCAAATTAAAAATTTCTTTTATAACGGCAGCTTTTTCTTTGTGAATTTGTACTTTTTTGACTTTATCAAAGAAATATCCATAGGAAAGATTTGCAATATACTCACCGCTTTTCAGTCTGTAATCAAAATATTTTTTGAGTTTTTGAGAGGTTTCAACCGAGTGAAACTCATTCAAAATAGACTTCAAAGGCGTGATAATATCAAAGTTAGTTGCTATTTTATGCTTGCTGTCATAACCGTCAGAAACGGCTATAAATCGGACTTTCATAAACGGAAAAATGCTCTCCGTGAGTTTGAGAACATCGAGGTAATTTCTTGATAATCGTGAAAAATCTTTTACTATCACAACATCGATTTTTCGCATTCTCACATCTGTCAGAAGTTGTTGAATTTGTGGACGTTCGAGCGATACTCCGCTGAAACCCAAATCGAAATATTTGAACAATTTTGACTTTAATAAATCTCGCTGATTTTTTACGTAATGTTCAATTATCGAAAATTGATTTTCAACGCTTTCATTGTCACTTTTTTCTGCTGAATATCTTGCATAACAAGCGATGTTCAAGTGTTTTCACCGCCTTTTTTATGCCTCATTTCCTGAACTTTGTCAAAAATTTCGCGGTTTATAATCACAGGAAAAACATTTTCAATTTTGAGTTGCTCGGACGGCTTGACAGGTATTTTTTCTTCGTTTTTATAAAAAGCCTGCGAGTTTTGACGACCTATAAAAGTGCCGATATACCGCTCGTTTGTGAGGATTGTATTTATCATCGGGGTCGTCCAAATCTCTTTCGACTGGTGACCGCTGTTGAGCATTGAGGGGGTTGGAATTTTTCTTTTCGTGAAGTCTGCACATATATCTTTGGTTTTTTCGCCATTCAAAAACCTTGCGAAAATTTCCCGTATATAAGGTGCGATTTTTTCATCAATTATCAAAATATGCTTATCGTTTGGTGATTTTTTGTAACCATAAGGTGCGTGTGAGCCTATAAATTTGCCTTGCTCGGTGAGTTCACGCTTTGCATTCACACATTTTCTTGACGTTTCCATAGCGTAATGTGCGTGTGCAAAATTCTTAAAAGATGTTATAAAATACTCATCGGGTTCAATATTTATATTATCATAACTGTCTGAAATTGCTATAAATCTGACTTCTAAAAACGGGAAAATGTTATTAAGATAATCGCCGACCGCTATATGATTTCTTCCAAATCTTGATAAATCTTTTACGATTATACAATTTATTTTGCCGTTTCGCACAGCCTCCATAAGTTGCACAAATTGTGGTCTTTCAAAATTAGTACCACTATATCCATTGTCTGCGTAAGTGCTAATAAGCTTGAAAAACGGTCTTTTGGCTACAAACTCTTTGCAAATTTCAATCTGCGTTTCTATAACTTCGTCCACATTATTTTTTGAAAGACGGGCATAAATTGCTGTGTTATAGATTTTTGGTAATTGCTCTTCAGTGATGTTTTTACGACTTTTACGAGCCACTTTTATCACCTCCGAAAAGGTCTGCATATCTGAAAAATATATTGATACTTTTTGAGTTTTGTGCTATGATTTTCTCAACAAAAGTAACCAAAATTGCTCTTGTTAAATTCTCAAAAAGAACATATTCGTTGTATTTCTCTAAAATTTGCTTATAGCATTTTTGGATTTTTAATCTGCTTTTTTTGACTTCATTTATCTGAAATTGGGCTTTTGTAATCTTATTTTCGTAAAAATTATTAAGTTCAAGAAATTCAGCATTCGAGATAATCCCTCTTTTATTTTCAGCTCGAAGTGTTTCCTGCGTCTCTCTGATTTGAGCTATTTCCTGTTCGAGTTTTTGAACATCGGGAGAATTATTTGTGTCAATGAAATTTTCAGTAGGTTCAGCAGTTTTTGAAACTGATTTTAAGTGTGATTTTAGCACTTTTTCAACCGCAATTTTTACAGTATTTTCCGAAATATTACGCTTATTTTCACACTCTTTATTTTTGCAAACATAGTAGATATTTGACTTTTCAGCACGTCTGTATAAAACTTTACCGCAATTTCCGCAGTACAGAAAATGCGAAAAAAGATAGCAAGAATTGCTATCTTTTGAGTAAGTGTCAAGCCCGAGCAAGTCCCCAACAAGGTCAAAAATAAAGTCTGAAATTATCGCTTCGTGAGCATTTTCCGTAATTGCCCAGTCGGACTTTTCTCTGACAAATCTTTGTTTATCACGATAGTTTTTTGTGGTTGTTTTTCCCTGAATAAGCGTTCCTGTATACACAGGATTTTCAAGTATTCGCTTAACAATATTTGACGACCAAAGTGCCTTTTCGTGGATTTTGAGGTGTGTTGCTGTGTGTATTCCTTTGGATAATTTATACTCCATTGGACATAAAATTTCGCGTTTATTGAGAATTTCTGCAATTGATTTATTGCTTTTTCCTTCTATTTTATACGCAAAAATTTGCTTTATAATGTCTTTTACTTCTTCGTCAATTTCAAGTTTTTTGCCATTTTTGACGTAACCGTAAACTGCAAAATTCCCTACAAAATCACCGCTTTTTCGGCGAATTTCTTGACTTCTGCGAATTTTTACAGACGTTTCGGAAACATACCATTCATTTGCAAGATTTATTATCGGAGAGGCGAGCATTTCATTAAAAGTTTTTTCTCTGCCCGTGTCCATATCGTTGCCGACTGCGATAAATCTTACACCGAGTTTTGGAAATTTAAGCTGTGCAAATTCCTCAACTTTTAAGTGATTTCTTCCAAGTCTTGATAAATCTTTTACGACTATACAATCAATTTTTTTGTTGTTCACATCGCTTAACATTTGCAGAAATTGCGGACGGTCAAAGTCATAACCGCCGTAGCCGTCATCGGCATATTCTGAGGTTAATTCGAGGTCATCACGAGCATTAATAAAAGCCATTAAAAAATCACGCTGATTAGTAATACTACCGCTTTCGCCGTCTTTTTCATCGCCTTTTGATAACCGCAAATACATTGCGGTTTTGTAAATTTTCTTCATTTTATTCACTCCTTACAATTTGTACCACCAAAGTGCAGGAGGCAATTTTCGTGTTTAATTTTGGGTTTAACTGTTGATAACTTCGCTGATTATTTTTTCGAGTTTAAGTTTCCCGAATGTACAAATTACTTCAACATCGCCGACCATATAGTGGTGATTATCGTTAATTTC
This sequence comes from Clostridia bacterium, assembly GCA_026000865.1. Classification (GTDB taxonomy): domain Bacteria; phylum Bacillota; class Clostridia; order Oscillospirales; family Ruminococcaceae; genus BNZF01. Next base: position 323 of record BNZF01000070.1, on the reverse strand, counting down.
AAATTTATTTGCTTCGATTTCTGTTGGCAGGATTTCGCAGTTTTTCTCCGCTTTATTGTTATTTTTCATAAAATCACTCCAACTAATTTTGTATGCGTTTTCAATATATTGTGGACAATTTTCGCCTTACTCCCGACATAGAGCATACTCTCACGAGTACGGAGTTTCACCGCTACACATTCTTCATATGTAAAGTATCTTCGGAAATTTTTCATCGCTGTTATTTTTGTCAAAAATAACGTTGCCTCAAACTATTTCTCGCTCGTCAATGTAACACATAATCTGTTTATATTTTTTTGCTAAAAGCACAAGGAAAAGTTCCT
>BNZF01000069.1 GCA_026000865.1 Clostridia bacterium | reverse complement strand
TATATTTATAGCATATTTCAAGGCTCCATTTTGTTATTAACAAAAAGATTTGTGGTTGCAATCGGTCAAACCAAAGCCGGCACGGTTGCAAATAGATTAAAATAAAAGAAGAGCAGTCGAAATAAATCTCCTTGAAAACAATGTGAGGACTAAAAAAGGTCAAACCAAAGCCAGCACGGTTGCAAATAGATTAAAATAAAAGAAGAGCAGTCGGAATAAATCCTCTTGAAAACGAAGTGAGGACTAAAAAACAGGCTCGTATTGTAAAAACTGCAACGGAATATATTCTGAAAAATAACATTGAATTGCAACCGAGATTTGATGTTGCAGTTGTAATTTTCGCCGAAAAAATTCATATTAATTATGTGAAAAACGCCTTCGTGGCAGGTTCGCTAGACTAGTGGTAATATCGTTAGACTAGTGGTAATATCGTTAGACTAGTGGTAATATCGTTTGACTAGTGGTAATATCGTTTGACTAGTGGTAATATCGTTTGACTAGTGGTAATATCGTTTGACTAGTGGTAATATCGTTTGACTAGTGGTAATATCGCTTGACTAGTGGTAATATCGGTTTGACTAGTGGTAATATCGCTTGACTAGTGGTAATATTGCTTGACTAGTGATAGTATCGTTTAACTCATGTAGGATAACTCGGATAAAATATTAGCAATAATTTTTTGATATAAGTTAGGAGAACGCAAGTTTATGACCTATAAAAGCACCCGCGACAGCAACCTGAAAATAACTAGTGCCGAAGCGATTGCTCGCGGTATTTCTGCCGAGGGCGGATTATTTTTGCCCGAAGAAATACCAACCATAACGCTCGAAGAAATAAAAGAATTTTCGGCTCTTCCATATTCTGCCCGTGCAACGAAAATTTTCAAAAAATTTCTGACCGATTTTACTGACGAAGAAATAGAAATGTGCACAAAAAACGCATATTCCACGAAGAACTTTGAAACTGAAAATATAACAGAAATTGCAAAACTTGATAATAAGTATTTGCTTGAACTTTGGCACGGAAAAACTTGTGCGTTCAAGGACATGGCGTTGCAAATTTTGCCTTATCTGCTCGTTGTTTCTGCAAAAAAACTGAATATTTCAAAAGAAATTGTTATCCTTGTCGCAACTTCTGGAGACACAGGTAAAGCGGCTCTTGAAGGATTCAAAGACATCAAAGGCACGCGTATAATCGTTTTCTATCCTGAGGACGGCGTTTCGCCAATGCAAAAAAAACAAATGATTACGCAATACGGCGATAACGTGCTTGTTTGTGCCGTAAAAGGTAATTTTGACGACTGCCAAAACGGTGTTAAAGCAATTTTCGCAGACAAAGACACAGAAACTGCTCTTTCGACGTTAAATTGTCAGCTTTCAAGTGCTAATTCCATTAACTGGGGCAGGCTTGCACCTCAAATTATTTATTATATCTCTGCCTATGCCGATTTGATTGAAAAAGGTGAAATTGCCGATGGCGAAAAGATTAATATTGTTGTGCCAACTGGTAATTTTGGCAATATTTTAGCTGCATATTACGCTAAAAAAATGGGATTACCTATAAATAAATTGATTTGTGCTTCTAACAAAAATAAAATCTTAACGGACTTTTTGAGTACTGGTGTGTATGACTGTAACAGGGAATTTTATACAACAAGTTCGCCCTCTATGGACATTCTGATTTCAAGTAATTTAGAAAGACTTTTATATTTGCTTTCTGACGATGAAAGCATAAAAAACTGGTTCGACCAGCTCAAAAAAACAGGTAAATATCAAGTTAATTCAGATGTGTTGAATAAATTACAGGAAGAATTTTACGGTGGTTTTTGTGATGACAAAGAAACACAAGATACTATCAAAAGTGTTTTCAAAGAGTACAATTATCTTGCTGATACTCATACGGCTGTCGGTATAAAAGTCTATGATGATTATGTTTCTAAAACAGATGACAAAACAAAAACATTAATTGCTTCAACCGCCAACCCTTATAAATTCTCGCAAGCCGTTTTGCAGGCTCTGGGTGGTAACATTTCCGCTGACGAATTTACTCAAATAGAAGAAATCGAAAATATTAGCAATTTGACTATTCCAAAATCACTTGCTGACTTAAAAGAAAAATCTCCAATTTACAAAGACATTATATCAAAAGATGATATGAAAAACTATGTGTTAAACTATATCAAGAGTAGTAAGTAAAAGTATTTTCTGTAAAGTATAAAACACAATGTTTAGCTAACATTTCAGTAAAACTATGACGCGAAAATATATGCGGGCATTGCCCGTCGAAAATACAGATTAGAGTTACCATCTTTTAATAAGTCTCATTTAATAAGTCGCAAAACGCGATGTTTAGCTAACATTTCAGTAAAACTATGACGCGTAATCGTCCGCCGAAAGGCGGACACCATACCTATTAACTGTTAACTATTACCTATTAACTGTGTCGTTGGGCGACACATAAACTATAAAATATTAACTAAATATATGGAGGCATATTCAATGAAATTCACCCCAGAACAGCTCATAGCATTATCTTGGTTTGGTTCAATTTTTGCGTTGATTTTCGCTTTGTTTCAAGCAAAAAAAGTGCTTGGATTTGACGAAGGCAACGACTTAATGAAGAAAATCTCAGGAGCGGTACGCTCAGGTGCAAACGCCTATCTTAAAAGACAATACAAAATTGTCGGCATATTCTTTGTTGCAATGTTCATCATTCTCGGAGTAATGGCTTTTGCCGATTTACTCACACCATTTGTGCCTTTTGCGTTCATTACAGGAGGCTTTTTCTCTGGTCTTTCGGGCTTTATCGGCATGAAAATCGCAACTTCTGCTAACGCACGAACAGCACAAGCAAGTTCAAAATCCCTTAATACAGGTTTAAGAGTTGCTTTTTCAAGCGGTACTGTAATGGGATTTACAGTAGTAGGTTTGGGACTTCTCGACCTTTCTATTTGGTTTACTCTCCTAAAATATGTTTTCTATACAACTGATGCCAGTGCTGTTGTTAAAATGGCAGCAGATTTATTTGCAAATAACCCCGATTTATATAAAGAAGCGGCAGACGCTGTTGCTCCCGCTCAAATTCAACTTATTTCCTCTGCAATGCTTACATTTGGTATGGGTGCATCTTCAATGGCACTATTTGCACGTGTTGGCGGTGGTATTTTCACAAAAGCAGCAGACGTTGGTGCAGACCTTGTTGGTAAAGTTGAAGCTGGCATACCAGAAGATGACCCTCGTAACCCTGCTACAATCGCAGACAACGTTGGTGATAACGTAGGTGACGTTGCAGGAATGGGTGCAGACCTATATGAAAGCTACGTCGGCTCGATTGTTGCAACTATCGCTTTGGCTGTTTCTGCAGGATTTAACTTTGCAGGTGCGGCAGTTCCTATGGCAATGGCAGCAATTGGTACAATCGCTTCAATCATTGGCACATTCTTTGTCCGCACAAAAGAAAACACTAACCAAAAAGTGCTCCTTTCTGCTTTAAGAAAAGGTACTTATATCTCTTCGGCAATAGTTTTAATTGTTGCATATCCACTCGTTCGCTACTGCTTACCAGATAATCAAGGGGTATATTTTGCGATTATAAGCGGACTTGTTGCAGGTTGTTTAATCGGATTTTTCACAGAATATTACACTTCCGACACTTATAAACCTACCCAAAACCTTGCAAACACTTCAATAACAGGTCCTGCAACGATTATTATCGGCGGTCTTTCACTCGGTATGCTTTCTACTCTTGTTCCCGTTATTATCGTTGGTGTTTCCGTGCTTGTTTCGTTCTATGTTTCGGGCGGTTCGGATAATTTTTCACAAGGTCTTTATGGTGTAGGCATATCCGCTGTCGGCATGCTTTCAACTCTCGGTATTACGTTGGCAACTGACGCTTATGGTCCTGTTGCAGACAATGCAGGCGGTATCGCTGAGATGGCAGGTCTGCCAAAAGAAGTTCGCGAAAGAACAGATGCTCTTGACAGTCTTGGCAACACAACTGCCGCAACAGGTAAAGGTTTTGCGATTGGTTCAGCAGCTCTCACAGCTCTCGCGTTAATAGTTGCATATATCGATGAAGTTAAAATTAAAGCTCCCGATTTCAATTTTGATTTTTCAATTACTAACCCACCTGTTCTTATTGGACTTTTTATTGGTGCAATGTTACCTTTCTTCTTCTCCTCAATGACAATGCAAGCTGTTGGGCGTGCCGCTCAATCGATTGTAGTCGAGGTTAGACGTCAATTCAGAGAAATTAAAGGTCTTATGGAGGGTACGGCAGACGCAGATTACGCTCAATGTGTTACTCTCTGCACAAAAGGCGCTCAAAAAGAAATGATTGCTCCTGCTCTAACAGCAATAGCCGCTCCGATTATAGTCGGCTTACTCCTTGGGGTAAACGGCGTTGTTGGTATGCTCGCAGGTGCAACCGCAAGCGGTTTCGTTCTTGCAATTATGATGGCAAACTCAGGCGGGGCTTGGGATAACGCTAAAAAATATATCGAAAGCGGAAAACTCGGTGGTAAAGGCTCTGACCCACACAAAGCCGCTGTTGTTGGCGACACTGTCGGCGACCCATTCAAAGACACCTCTGGTCCTGCCATCAACATTTTAATCAAGCTCATGTCTATGGTTTCAATTGTATTTGCAGGTTTAGTTGTTGCCTTTTCGCTAATAGAAAAAATCGGCGGGTAACACCCGCGGGTATTTTCGCGGGGGTAGGCAACGCCTACATGTGGTTTCACGGGGTTAGGTTAACTCAATTGTTAGTTCACTTCACGCGGGCGAGCGGGGAGAAGCCGTATGTTCATAACATGTGTCCGTGACATTTCGGGACATAGTTTAACTTAGTTTTTTATTTCACTTCACGCGGGCAAGCGGGTAGCACCCGCAGGTGTTTTCACGGGGTTAGTTTAACTCAATTGTTAGTTCACTTCACGCGGGTGAGTGGGGAGAAGCCGTATGCTCATAACATGTGTCCGTGACATTTCGCGGCATAGTTTAACTTAGTTTTTATTTCACTTCACGCGGGCAATTATCACTAACTACCTTTTAGCAATATATTTCTAATAAATCATTAGTTTATATCCAAAATATAAGTTAACTAAATAATTAGTTTTGACTTCGCAAACGAATTAATTCCAACTAGATTATATATAAATAGGCGGCTGTTCGCAGTCGTCTATTTTACATAAAAGCAAAATATCAATTAAAAGTATTGAAAAATAAAGGTGTAAAAAAAAACAAAAATATGAAAGCATTAATACAGCGTGTAAAATATGCAAGCGTAAAAGTTGGCGATGAAATAGTTGGGTCTATCGAACAAGGTTTTTTAGTTTTTCTTGGCGTTGGCAGTGATGACGGCGAAAAAGACGCTGATTATCTTGTCAAAAAAATTTGTAATATGCGAATTTTCTCTGATGAAAACGACAAAATCAACCTTTCACTAAATGATGTGGACGGTGAAATGCTCGTAATATCGCAATTCACGCTCTATGCTGACACAAAAAAAGGCAATCGCCCAAGTTTTACAAAAGCGGCGTCACCTGATTTGGCAAATAACCTTTACGAATATTTTGTTGCACAGTGCAAAAAACAAATTAAAAAAGTTGAAAAAGGCATATTTGGTGCGGACATGAA
>BNZF01000068.1 GCA_026000865.1 Clostridia bacterium | reverse complement strand
CCTATATCTATTACCCATACTATAAAATATTAACTAAAAAAACGTGACATTAAAATAATCGTTTATTTATGCGTCATGAACGCCCGCCGTAGGCGGACACCACAACCTGTTACCTCTTACCTATTCATTATTACCTATTACCTATATCTATTACCCATACTATAAAATATTAACTAAAAATAGGAATTAATATCATGCTATTTGTTGCAAGACAAGAGATGTTTTCGAGTTCTTCGTTATCTTCGATGATACTGTCAACGCTGGAATTATAACGCTTGGCAATATCCCAAAGACTTTCGCCCTCATTGCCGTAATAAAGTTTCAGAGCATAGTCTCCGTCACGTTCTAATGGAATAGTCGAATCGATTTGCAAATCTGTTAGAGCATCATATTCTTCTGAGTTTGTGATAGTTGCGGCAATTCTTAAATCAGTTTTGAGTGATATACTCGAACCTGTATTAAGAGTATATTGTGTGCCTGCAGGTGTTATATCAACATCGATAGTGCTGTATGGTGTAACGCTGTCATATGCTATCGAATATTCAAAAGGCTGAGAAGTATCAATTGTGAAAGGAGTACTCTCTGAGTTTGTTGCGATAACAGTATTGTGTAGTGTACCTGTTACTGTAAATTCACCGTCACCTGACAAAACATTCACGTTGGTAACATCAGTCCAAACATCATGAACCCCTGTAATTTCACCCTCTGTAACTTGCACGTCAGACTTAATCGAAGTGGTTTCACGCACACTGACAGGAGATGTTTCAAGACGTATTTTGGAAGTTGAAAACTCACAAGGAAATGAAGTTGAATACGCATCTGTGACTATTTCCGTGGTGTCATGCTTTGAAGCTTTTACAGTGAATAGAATTGTTATTTCGATACTGATTTTTCTGAACGCACCATCTGTTCCGCCTGTTGCTGTGCTTTCAATATTTGAGAGTGCAGGGCTTACCGCAACATTATAATTTTCGTCAACACCTTCAATATCAATAATCTGACTGTAAGGTATGCTAATTTCAAGCGGTTCAAGAGACGGGTTTCCATCTTTTTCACAAGAATAAAGTATTTTGGCATTCACATCGCCTTTTGCGATAACTTTGTTTGCGATAACTTTTTTGTCGTTTGGAATAATAATCGCATCTGTTGAAACAATTGACTGTATCGGTGGTTTTGAAGAGTTGATTTCTGTTTCTTCCGAAAGAAGCATTTGCTTTTCACCTGAAAGTTTTCCGCCCGCATATTTTACTTGTTCTTTTCTGAGCTGAGCATTAAGCCCGATAGCGTCGGTGATTATTTCCTGTTTTCTATCCGCATTAATTTTAACTTTGATTGAAACCGCTCCTCTTAAATCTATGCGTCTTGAATTTACTGCTCTGCAATTGATATAATCAACTTTAGGACATAATGCGAGATTTACATTTTCATAGTTCTTGCCAAATTCAATTGCCTTTGTGTAATTAAGCTTTTGTTTTACACATTGCAATGCGTTGGAATTTTCGCTTAGATAAAGAATTGAGATGTTTACAATTAAATCATAAGTTGCTCTGTCGGGTGCGATAGACCTTGAAACTATCCTCGGAAACACTTTCGTTTTGACAATTTTGAAAATTTCGGGACTGTAATCTGGTAAAACATAATCCAGCTCGACGCTTTGTTCCTGTATGCCGTCATACACCGTTTCATTAACAGCGACCATATTCCTATTTACTTTAAAATCCATATCTTATCTCCCTTTTTTTATTTTGTTTTTTTATTTTGTGCAACAATAGTAACCTTTGCAAATTTACATCATTGCAATTTTGAAAAACCTTTGCAACTTTTTTAGTTTTAAGAATTTGCAACTCTCTACACAAACCTTTTATCCTAAAATATGCTTGTCATCGAAAATTTATAACCGAAAATTCTGTATTGTAACTATTTTTAATAAAATAGAATACTATATTAGAAAAATAACGGTTTGCAGTTTCACAATGAAATTGATGGTTACAAATCAATTAGGCGGAAAAAGTCGCAAAGGTTTTTTGAAGGTAAAATGATTAAAAGTCGCAAAGGCGTCGGATAGTTGAAAGTTAATAGTGTAAAGTTAATAGTTTCGCGACATAATTTAACTTAATTAATTTTTAACTCCGATAACAATGGTCGCAAATGATTTAAGCTAAAAAAGTTGAAAGGGCTCATAAAAGATGCAATGATTAAAAATTACAAAGGCGAATGTTGCGGCTCAAAATAAAAAAGGGAGAAAATAAAAATGGAAGAAAGAATTTATGTAGATTTCGGGGAGAACACAACTTTGTTTCCCGAAAATATACCACTCGCAATGAGTTATGTACCATATCAGCAATGGAACGAGATTTATAGCTCAAAAGAGGGCTTTAACGAGGGGACTATGTTTCCTGAACTAAATCAAAAATTTATGATGGGAGGTTAAAAAAATGGCAGAGAATACTATTTGGGAGGACGAAACCGTCATTCCTGTTACAGACGCCGAAGCACTTAGATTGAGAGGTATGCAATATGCTTTCGCAATGAATGATATTGTATTATTCCTCGATACTCACCCTAATCACCAAGAAGCCTTGGAATATTATCATAGGTATCGTGATTTGCTCGCCGCCGCTACATATGAATATGCCGAGCGGTTCGGTCCTGTTTTTGTTAACGATGTTACTTCTTATGACGAATGGACTTGGGTCCGTGACCCTTTTCCGTGGGAATAGCAGTAAATTATAGTTGAAAATTAATAGTTAATAGTTACCCAGTTCGCCTAACGACCTGCATTTTCGCGTCATAGTTTAACTTAATCATCAGTTTAACTCCGCGTTTTGCAATTAATAACAACATTATTACAAATACTTTGTCATACAGTAGATAATATAAAAAACGCTCCGAATGGGGCGTTTTTTTTTTGTTAGGGCCTGTTCACACTAAATGTTTGACAACTCAAAAAAATATGTTATAATAGTGATATGGAAATAACAAAACTTGAATATGAAAAAGATTGCTAAATATTTGCCAAAACAACGCGGAAATGTGGAAATTGACAACCTAAAACTTATAAATACTTTGTCATACAGCAGATAATATAAAAAAACGCTCCGATTGGGACGTTTTTGTTAGTTAATAGGTAATATTGAATAGTTGAAAGAGGGTAGCTTTTGCCTACACTTTCACGTCATAGTTTAACTTAATCGTAAGTTTACTTCCGCGTTTTGCAATTAATAATAACATTATTACAATAGACCTAAACTCATAATTATTTGTGATATTTTTTAGATGAAATCCTTTAGATTATAAATAGAACAATGTTGGCGGTGAGTTTATAAAGTTATGGTGTCGTTTCTCTGGACGACAGTTACACGGTTTATTTATTACGTACGAGTTCAACTATAAGCTCACCACCACCAATAGCGGTCATAATCCGATTTTCTTTTTCTAAAATAAAACGTTTTTGATAAAACACATCAGCATAATCTAAAACTTTACGCATTTGGTTGGCATCTATAAATGCACCAATCGCAGACGAAATAACTGGAACGGCTCGTTGAACAGTTTTCAGCGTAAGCTTTCTACCTATTTGCTCAAATACTTCTCTAAATAGAGTATTCTCAAGCCCTTTTTTGCCAGCATTTTCAAGTGCTTTCTGCGCTGATTTATATGCTAATGCCCTCATCTGAGCTATCAATAGAGGAATGCCACCGCGTTTTGCCATTTCTGTCCAAGTCTTATTAGCCATCTGTTTAACCATTGTAGCTTGGCTCATAAGCATTATTTTACTTATGACGGCAGTTAGCTCATTATTTACATCTTTATGTGCAGGGCTTAGTGCTTCTGTGAAAATCTCGCTTGAAATAACTAATTCTTCAACGCTGTTTTTTACATCATATCCGTAATACATCGCGATTGATTGGACAGCTCGAAAATATATGAAGGTACTCAACACCAGATTGAATGGTATTCCGGCAAATCCGAAAAAACCAGTCGTTCCGCCTTCCACAAAAGCAAGAAAAAAATCTTTTGTTTTGTATGAGGAAACTAATTTCGAGATATCATAACTCCGAACAAAGCAAATATCATCAAGACTAGATATAGTGATATTGGATGTTGATTTATTAATTTTTGAAACAATTGACTTTTCACTAATGGATATTTTAGCTACCATTTCTTCAACATCCTTAAATCCCTTGGTGATAATTTCTAATGCCTGTTTATATATTTCCTGTTCAGATACGGATAACGCAACTGCATTTCCAAATGATTTAACTTTATCTGGGATGAATTCTCCGACTTTTGAACCCGCCGTTTTTAATGCTTTGGAGACTTTGCTTGGCTCTGTTAACTTGTTGTAACGCTCTGTCAACACATCAAGAGTGTTTGTTTCTTTTGGGTCTAGGATTGGATCGGGAATAGTTTTCTGTTGGTTCATTCAATACCTCTTGATAATGGTTACTCTTTTAGCATCACCTAACATTGTGATTCCGTGCAGGTTTCTATTGATGGATCGTGTTCGGACGCCTACTATCTTTGTTTGCATTTTGAATTTGTTTGTGTGCTGTGCGATCATTTTCTCAAACTCAGCGAATTGCATCTTTAATGGCAAGGGGCGTATTCCAGACCACCTGCGAACGCTACTCAATGGCAAGCGTTTTAAAGTCCATTTGAAGCGACGCGAGAAATACCAAAAGAGCGGTCACGCCCATCGTCGTTACATTGTATTTATTGCGAAGTTCCTCGAATAAAACGGTGTTCTGAACGACTTCGGCATATACACCAAAGTATTGGCAGTACCTAAATCTATTCCAATGTCTTTCGTAAAGAAACCCATTAATCTTCTCCTTGATTATCCAAACATAAATATACGTGTACAGTATATCACAGCCCGTCCGCGTTTACAACAAAAATTTTGAATTTTTTTATTTTTGCTTTATTTTGCCTCAATTTGCTCTGCAAAAGTTGGAAGTCATAGGCAATAATTCTGACTGCTAACCGTGCGAGTAATTTGTCGGAAAATGAAGAAAAAGTCTACGATTTAGTGGCAAAATATGTGTTGCTATTGGCATTTCCTAAGGCTGAATATGAGGACACAGAAATAGAAATAAGTGCTAACGGTGAAATATTCAAAAGTAAAAAAACGATACAAATCAAGGACGGTTGGCGAGTATTTGATGAGAGAAAAAGTCTACGATTTAGTGGCAAAATCTGTGTTGCGATTGGCATTTCCTAAGTCAGAAAATTCATCTAAAAAATCAAGCGAATTGACACAGAGTTAAACACAAAATTAAGTGAAAGGAAGTTTTATGGAATTAAGAAAAATCAAAACACTATCTTTTACAAAAAGTAAAACGTTGCCCATAATTCTAATTTTGATGTGCTTGATTTTTACGGGTTGTTCTGGTGTAATTGCAGGAGGCGGAGCAATGGCTAAGGCTATTGCTTGGCTGACTTTTTGGAAGAAAGAGGATAGTTCTATGACTGACACACAGCGAATCAAAGGAGCATTTTCAGAGTATGTCGGCATTGCAAACACGGCTGTCATAAACGCTGAAAACGGCTTGAAACCTACTGAAAATCCCGATACGGAAGATGTTGAGTACGTTGTTACGATAAGTGATTTTACGTTTGATATCTATGATTTTTTTGCCG
>BNZF01000067.1 GCA_026000865.1 Clostridia bacterium | reverse complement strand
AACAATTTCGGTATATTTTCGCTTGACTTTTTACCATTATAAAAATATAATAAAACAAGTGAAAAGAATACGAAAACTTGAATTAACTGATTAAAGTTTACGGTTAAAATTGAAACGGCGAGGAATAGTCCTTGTTGGTGATTTTTGTTTTTTGCAAGTCCAAATGCGAGTATCCAAAGCACTCCCGTAATTGCCCAGTCGCAATACATTGACAAAATTAAAAACAGCGTTATTAAAGCGATTTTAATAACAATATTTTTTTCAGATGTGATTAACCAAAGCGTCAAAAATCCGAATAAAAGCGTGAAAATAACGTTGAAATACGGATAAAATATAACTCCTTTCATATAAATACTGAACGGAATTTGTGATATTACAGCGAAAATAAAAAGTCGCAAAGCGTACTTTTTGCGACTTTTCGTATACATAAAACCTTGTGCCACCTGAAAACAAAATATCGGCATTGCAAGTCGTCCTACACCGTGGAGTATGAGAAAAAATGCGAAAGACAAGTCCATCTTCCAAGCGATATGGTCAATCAGCATTGCCGATAACGCTATGATTTTTAGTGCTGATGAGGACATTTTTTACTCCTTTGCCAAATGGATAAAGTCAAATTTTTCAACGCCGTCAGTAAGAATATTGACAGGAACATCAAACAGATTAGCAATTCTAAATATCATTTCAATTTTAGGAACGTATTTGTCGTGTTCCCAAAGTCTTGCGGTTTCATAAACAACTCCGAGCAATTCACCAAACTCCTGTAACGACAAATTATTTACCGAACGCAAATATCTAATCCTCATTCCGAGCGTGTAATTTACTAAATTAGTAATCTTCTCTTCCGTCATTTTTTATCAACTCCTTTCAAAATTTAGAATCAAAATTCCCAACAAAAGATAGTATTTTTGTTGTTTGATGGATTATCATTCTGGTCGGCTTTTTGTTGATAGAAGAAAAATCATTTTGGTCTTTGGACCCGAAATCATTGTTTTTCCAACAAATCATTAAACTTATTATCCTAATAATAAGTGATAATGTCAAAAGTAAAACCATAATTATTTGAAATATTTTCATCTTTTCTCAAACTCCAAACCAACAGAAAAATCGTCTTTCAAAACAAGAAATGCCGAATATTCCTTACCTGTTTTGCTTACAAAACCATTTATCAGAGCAGATTTTTTCTTTGTAAGAATTTGCTTTGCGACAGTTTTTGTAACAGCATTTTCTTTGCCGAATTGCTTTTTCCAAAGTACAAAACATTTCTCACTTTCGCAAGAAAAAGCCTTGAATTTATCGCTCGTGCTTTCATAAACATTCTTACCGCACTTCGGACAAACCCCGATAACTTCACGATTTTGCGGAGTATATGAACGCTTTTCAGACTGTTTAATTTGCAACTTTTCAAAGTCGGATTTGCGTTCTTTAATGAAATTTTGTATATCGGTCAAAAATTGTGCGGCAGTAATTTTACCGCTCTCAATGTCGGATAATTTTTCCTCCATATCGGCAGTAAATTCAATAGATTTTACAGGTTCGGGAAGAAGTGAAATCACTTTGCGACCGTGTTCGGTTGACACAAGATTTTTGCCTTTTCGCTCGGCAAACGGCGTTTTGCCCGATACCAATTTTTCGATTATAGACGCTCTTGTCGCAGGAGTTCCAAGTCCACGTTCCTTGACAAATTCAGCTTTTTCCTTGTCCTCAATACGGCGTGAAATGTTTTCCATTGCGGACAAAAGCGTACTCTCCGTGAACGGTTTTGGCGGGGATGTTTCCTTTTCAGAAACTGTTACTTGTGCGGTAAAAGTATCGCCTTGACAATAGGCGATATTTGACTTTTCATCAATTTTTAACTGCTCATATTTCTTCCAACCAAGCAACACAGGAAGTTTTGAAATAAGCCTAAAATCATAGTCTTCACAACTGAAAATAAAAGTTGTTTCGTCATAAAAATACGGCTGTTCGAGTGCAAGCAAAAAGCGATTTATAACAAGTTCAAAGACTTTTTTCTCATTATCTGAAAGCTCATCAAGTTTACTTTGGCTTGCAAGTTCAGTCGGAATAACGGCGTGGTGGTCGGAAACTTTCGAGTTATCTACAACACGTTTGTCAAGGTTCAAACCCTGCAACAATAGCGTATTCACGCGGTTTTCATCGAAAAATGCCACAGCCTTTACTAACTGCGGCAATTTATTTTTCATGTCCTCGGTAATGCAATTGCTGTCCGTTCGCGGATAGGTTGTCAGCTTTTTTTCGTATAAATTTTGGAGTGAATTTAACGTCTGCTCGGCAGTCAAACCGTGCTTTTCGTTAGCCTCTTTTTGTAAACTTGTAAGGCTATGAAGTAGCGGACGTTGCTCCTGTTTTCTTTTCTTTTCAGCAGATTTCACCGTAACATTTTTGCCGTTTAGTCTGCTTGTAATATTGTCTGCTTTTGACTTTTCTGAAAAAGTGTTTTCACCGTCAGAAACGAAATATTCAGCACCGTTGTCAAGGTTCAGAGTATAATATTTTGCCTTTTTGAAATTAGAAATTTCAATATCACGCTCTGCAATCATACGCAAAGTCGGAGTTACAACTCGCCCGACATTCAGCGGATACACATCATTTAGCATTGAATAAAGCCGTGTGAAATTCATGCCGATGAGCCAATCAGTTTTCACTCTTGCAAGACCTGCGTCATAGATTTTGTCTTTTGCGTGACCGTCCAAAAGGCTTGCCATTCCTTGTTTAATGCTCTCATCAGTAAGGCTCGAAATCCACAGTCTTTTTGTCGGTTTTTGACATTTTAGATAGTCGTAAACATATCTAAAAATGCACTCTCCCTCACGTCCTGCGTCCGCACCGTTTACAACGACCGTAACTTCAGGGAGTGCGATTAGCTTTTTAAGAGCCATAACGTGGGCTTTTGTGTCCTTGCTCGGAAGCATTACAAACTGGCTTGGTAAGATGGGCAACGGGACTTTGTTCCAAAAAATCTGTCCGTTTTTGCTGACGTTCTTTTCCTCTTTTTTCAGTTCTGAAAAATAATAGTCAACGTCTGCAAGCCCGACTAAATGACCTCGAAAGTTTGAAACAAAGTAACCGTTACCCTCATAGTATTTTAGGCAATCTATGACTTTTTCGTTTGAAGCACCGATTACTCTCGCGATGTCTCTTGCAACGCTCGGTTTTTCAGCCAATATTAAAATGCTCATTTTTTTGTTCCTCTCAAAAATTAAAGAACGCCTTAAAAGCGTTCTTTTTGTAGTTATAAATTTTCATAATGTGACCAAGACGATATAATTTTAATCAACTTTTCGGTTTCATAAATTTGATAAACAAGTCGGTGCTGAATATTTATACGTCTTGAATACAAGATTTCTTTATTCCCGTCAAGCTTTTCATATGGTGGTGGATTTTGATACGGATTATGCTTAATAATATCTAATAATTGATGATATTTGCTTTTATGCACGGATTTTTCAATGATTTTCTTATCTTTTTTTGCCTGTGAAGCAAGTAAAATACTGTACATATCTCAATCCGCCTCTTCAAATGGTGTGCATTCTTCAATTGAGATATTTATTCCTTCATTAAGAATTTTATTCATTTCAGGGGTAAACGTAAGATATAAAGTTTCCACAACACCGTTGAAATTCTGAATAATGTCATTTTCTGTTATTGAATTTTTTTCCAATAATTCGTTTAGTTCACGACCAATATTGACATTAAATGGTAATTCTGCGTCAATAAATTGAGCATTTAATTTATCCACCAAATTCAAATGATAAAAATATGAGCGAATATATGATGGTGTTTCAATTAAATTCACGAACGTACTACTGAAAATATATTTTGTTGCCTCAAAAGTTGACATATCATTCAGTTTTGAAATCTCATTATTTAAAACGTCAATTACTTCATTTACAATTCCAGAAGTTATATTTTCCGACAACGATTTGTCATAATTTATTATATTTTCCATTGTAAAACCTCCAATCAATATGAATATAATTATAACATTAGTAATAATGGATGTCAAGCAAAATTTTAAATTTTAGAAACCATATTTTTACCCAGTCCAAGCATTTCTTTTGCCTCATCAATCGTAATTCCTGCTTTACAAAGTGCAGTCATAAAATTGTTGATTTCTTTGCGATTAATTCTGTCTTTTAACTCTGCAACTTGCTTTGTAAGAAGTTCAAGTTGTTCTTTATGATACGCGATTTTCTGTGTTTTTATTTCAAGTTGTTCTTCGTCAGTATAGCTCTTTTTTGACTTTTGTGGTGTGCTTTCCATAATACCATCTCCATGTTTTAATATAATTTTTTATATTTGTCAATGAGTCAAATTACCCAGTTGCGTTATCTTCAATATCTTGCAAAAATTCTTTTGCGAAGTTATATCTGTCGATAATATCTGCTGTTTTAGGGTCGGAAGTCGGATATTTTGTCGTCATATATTGCGGATTTAACTGGGCTTTTCCGAGACGTGGAGTAATTATCAAATCAATGTTATAACTGTAATAAGTCACCCAAATATTATAGGTTTCTGTTACAATTTCATCAACCCAATAATCCTCATCGCGATATTTTGTGACCGATTTTGTGACAGTAATTGTTGTCGGAGAAAAATTATTATACGCACTTTTATAACTTTGCAAAGTTGAATACATCGCCGATTTCGCACGGTCATCAGTCTGCCGGTCGTAAAGCGTTTGATAGTCATAATATCTTTCTCTTGCGGCAGCGTATGCGGGATTTTCCTCAGTCACCGTCTCATATTCTTGATATGAAACTCTCCGAGTTTTCTTTACTGAAACTGTATGCTGACCCGTGCGTTCTTCCTCGGCACGGCGAGGAATTGTAGTTGTTGTAATCTGAATTTCAATATAGTCATAGAGTGCAGGGAAAGCCTCTTTACTGCCCGAAAAACCGTCATATTTGCACAAAAAAGTTTTAACTTCACTCTCCTTAAACTCCACGGGAATGCTTGAAGTATCAGTACCATTATCGGGAAATTTGTCGAAATATGACACAATAAAGAAAGATTTATAATCGCTCAAAATAAAATCTTCTGTAATTTTTATCCAGTCAAAACTGCTCGTATAAGTTATTTTTTCTGTCTCCCATTTGGTTTCTTCACCGTCAACAGGAGTTGGCAAAACCGAAATATTTATAGCAATTTCACGGCTTGCAATGTCGTTATTTTTACTTGCTAAATTTGTAAAATAAGTCTGCCAACCGCTGTATATGCGGTTTGATGTGTTCAAAATCGTTGACGGATAAGCTGATTTTAATGCGTTGATTTTTTGAGTTTTATTATTTTCATCATCCAATATTAATTGTGATTGTGCAACTAAATCAAGATAATTGTTGTAAAGTTCCGTGTCGTCAGACGGCTCGGGAAGATTGTCATAATCCGGCTCTGTGTTTTTGTGAAAAATTTTGAAAACCCAACCTATACTCTCTTGAATATACCCGACCACACCCAACGCAGGCGTACTCATCATCGTGCCTGCCATAAATAAAAGTGCGACTATTAAAACAACTGGCAAAACAACTTTGAGCATTGCTTTTTTAGCCGTTTCTGCGACTAATTTAACAACCGCTTTACCACCTTTCACGGCGAATTTTCCTGCACCACCAATAGCATTTTTACCGA
Source organism: Clostridia bacterium (assembly GCA_026000865.1). Lineage (GTDB taxonomy): Bacteria > Bacillota > Clostridia > Oscillospirales > Ruminococcaceae > BNZF01. Next base: position 81 of record BNZF01000067.1, on the reverse strand, counting down.
GCGTTGCAGTCGCTTTTTTGAAACCTTGCGTTTTGTAAATCGTTGCAATATTTTTAACGCCTTTTACCGTTTTGACAACTG
>BNZF01000066.1 GCA_026000865.1 Clostridia bacterium | reverse complement strand
AATAATATTTTTTTGCATTAGCATTCGCTATCAACAACGGGAAAAAGAAAAACAAGCCTATAATCACAGTATAAGCAATTTCAAAGAAATTTGTTTCGGACACTCTTTTACTTTTAACTGTTTTTTTATTCTTAGCATAAGAAATATTTTTATTTTGAACATTTTTTTTACTTTGAACTGTTTTTTTACTTTGAGTCATTTTTTCCTTTGAGCCTCTTTTTCACTTTGAGTCGCTTTTTCCCTTTGAGCCACAACGCTTGCCTCTGCAACTTTTTTATTTTTTATTTTTGAGCCGCAATAGTCACCTTTGCGACTTTTTTATTTTGAGTCGCAATAGTCACCTTTGCGACTTTTAACAATTGCAACTTTTAGAAACCCCTGCGACTTTTTTTTGTTTAATTTATTTTTTATTTTGAGCTGCAACGCTTGCCTCTGCAATGTCTAGTCGTTACGCCTTATTATAAACCCTTGCGACTTTTTTAGCTTTACTGGTTTGCAACCAATGTGTTCTCATAGACCTCTAAAAACACGTAAGTTAGCTAACGATTAAGTTAAGTAACCGTGTTTGCTTCGCGACACTCAATAACTATTAACTGTCGTCCGTAGGACGAACTGGACAACTATTAACTATACACTTTCAACTATAAACTATCCGACGCCCTTGCAACTTTTTTAGCTTTACTGGTTTGCAACCAATGTGTTCTCATAGACCTCTAAAAACGCGTAAGTTAGCTAACGATTAAGTTAAACTTTCCCCACGTAACCGTATTTACTTCGCGACACTCAATAACTATTAACTCTTAACTATTCTACCTGCTATCCAGCAAAACAGCCAAGAAACTTATAATATTCCGCGTGGTTTTCAATTTCATTTAGCAAAGCAATTGTGTAATGGTTATTGATGTTCCCTTCAAAGTCAATATAAAACTTAAAGTTAAAAGAACCATCTGCGAGAGGTCGGCTTTCAAGCTTTGTGATATTGACATTATTTGTGAAAAGTTTTGTCATTAAACGATAGAGTGAACCTGGTTTGTGTGGCAAAACAATTACAATTGAAACGGTATTGGCGGTTTTGCTTACCTGCAATTCTTTGCTTATGCAAACAAATCTTGTATGATTACAGGAAAAATTCGCAATGTTTTCATCAAGACAAATAAGCCCATATTTCTCTTGTGCTTCAAGGGAACAAATACAAGCGATATTATCACTACTGTTCGCAACATATTCAGCAGAAGTCGCGGTGTTGCCCCATTCCATACACTTTAACCCATTATTTTTCAAAAAATCCGTGCATTGTGATAGTGCCTGCGGGTGAGAATAAACCGCTTTAAGAGATTTAATTTCACATTTTTCTTTTGCACAAAGTCTATGTTCAATTTTGATTTCGCTCATTGCAACAACTTTGCAATCTCGGCTGTTCAAAAGCTCATAAGTCAAACCGATTGACCCTGTTATGGTATTATCAATCGCGAGAAAACCATATTTACACTCACCTTTATCAACAGAGTCAAAGACATCTTCAAATTCTTTATAAAATATAATTTCATTATTTTGAAAAACTTTTCGTGCCGCTCTCTCAGAATTTGAACCCGAAAGCCCCTGACAAGCAATTTTTTCTGAACCATTCGGCGAGAAAACATCATATTTCGGAATATCAGAAACGATTTCGCGTTGTTGCAAACATTTTGAAATATCCATAATGTTCATAAATAACGCTCTAACTCCGTCAGCTAATTCTTCACCGCTCGCCTGTGCAACTTTATCAAGAACTTCTTGCTCTCGATTACCCTGCATAACAGGTAAATTATGCTGTTTTTTATATTCAGCCACACCTTTTGCCAAATCCATACGCTTAACAAAAAGTTTTGTTATTTCCTCATCAACATTATCTATTTCTTTTCTTAAATCATTCAAATTCATATTTTTATTTTGAGCCGCAACGCTTGCCTTTGCAATTTTTTTAGTCTAAGCCGCAACGCTTACCTTTACGACTTTTTTAGTCTGAGCCGCAACGCTTGCCTTTGCGACTTTTTTAGTCTGAGCCGCAACACTTACCTTTGCAACTGTCATTCATTGCACTTTTAAAAATCCACTGCGACTTTTTTCTCCTTTTTTTATTTTTATTTTGAGCACTCCGTATTTGCCTATGCAACCTATGCCCCTTTTCTATTTCCAAAATCATCTACAACTTTTTTTATTTTAATCCATTTACAACCAATGTCGGAGAGTTAATAGTTAATAGTTATAGTGTAAGTTATGGCGTCGGATAGCCCACCGTTGATAGTGTAAAGCATACAGATATAGAACTATTAAATAAACTAATCATACAATTAAGCCTCTCGCTACCTTAAGCCGAAGCACCACAACTTTCAACTTTACACTATTAAACTTTTAAACTTTTAACTCTCCAAAACGCGGAATTAAAATAATCATAAATTTAAGTGTCTCGCGGACTGTCACCCGCGTCCACCAAAACTACACACTTTATAACTATCAACTTGTGAATGCGAAACATTCACACTCACCTATTAACTATTCACTAATGCCTATCGGCATGTTACGACACATTAATTGTCAATTTTTCTCTTTTTATCTATACTATCAAGCCATTGACCAAGTTTGACCTCACGCCCTTGATTAGACGGTTTATAATAAACATTACCAATTAAACTGTCGGGCAGACATTGCAAATCGGTTACAGCATTCTCAAAATCATGGGCATATTTATAGCCTTTGCCATAATCTAAATCTTTCATAAGTTTTGTTGGAGCATTACGAATTTGCAAAGGCACAGGCTCAGCGAAAGTATTTTTAGAATCCGCCAAGGCATTATTATAGGCGACATATAACGCATTAGATTTTGGAGCAAGTGCACAATAAACAACAGCCTGCGTTAAATGTACTCCGCACTCAGGCATGCCAATAAAGTGGCAGGCTTGATAAGCCGCAACAGATTGTGTTAAAGCATTTGGTTCGGCAAGACCAATATCCTCGCTCGCAAAACGCACAACCCTCCTTGCGATATAGAGAGGGTCCTCACCGCCATCGAGCATTCTTGTTAACCAATAAACACTGGCTTGGACATCAGAATTTCGCATTGATTTATGCAAAGCAGATATTAGATTATAATGCTCCTCACCTGTTTTATCATAGAGATTAATCCGTCGTCCAAGACATTGTTCCAGCAATTTATCATCAACAATACCGTCACAGCTATTTAGGATTATTTCGATTGTGTTGAGTGCAGTACGGGCATCTCCGTTACAAAAATTGGCAATTGAATTGATATGATTCTGTTCAATTTCAATTTTACAATCATTTTCTTTCTCAAAAACATCAACAGCATTACATAAAAGTTCAGCAATATCCTCATTTTTTAAGGCATACATCAAAAAGACTTTACAGCGTGAAAGTAACGCGGAATTAACTTCAAAAGATGGATTTTCAGTTGTCGCACCAATTAGAGTTATTGTGCCATCCTCAACATACGGTAAAAAAGCGTCTTGCTGTGCTTTATTAAAACGATGAATTTCATCAATAAATATAATAGTTTTATCTTGAACAGTTGACATAATTTCTCTGATTGTTTTGATACTTCCACCAGTTGCAGAAAAAGTTATAAAATCCGAATTAGTAGTATTTGCAATAATCTTCGCCAAAGTAGTTTTGCCAACGCCAGGTGGCCCCCAAAAAAGCATTGAGGGCAAATTATCCTGTGCAATTAATTTTTTTAAAACAGCGTTCTCTCCGACAAGATGTTTCTGCCCAACAAAACCTTCAAGTGCAGACGGTCGGAGTTTATTCGCCAATGGTGTATATTTATACATTTTTTTTGTTTTGAGCTGCAATAGTCACCTTTGCAACTTTTAATCATTGCATCTTTTTGGAGCCACTGCGACTTTTTTAGCTTTAATGATTTGCCCTTTGCTAGCTTCGGTGTAAATCATTGCAACCAGTATTTTATTATGAAACGGCAAGATATATACACGAACTTTATTATTTTAATATACAAACTCCTAATTGTCAATAGAAAAAGAGGTAATAGTTGTAGGTAACAGTGAACAGGTAATAATTTATAGTTATGGAGTGCCACTGTGTGGCACAGTCCGCGAGATGCTTAATTTTGTGATTAGTTTACTGTCGCGTTTTGATAGTTTTATAAAGGTTCAATGATTGCAAGTTAATTAGGAGAAAAAAGTCGCAAAGGTTTTTTTAAGGTGTAATGATTAAAAGTCGCAAAGGCAAGCGTTGCGACTCAAACTAAAAAAAGAAAAAAGTCGCAAAGGTTTTTTTAAGGTGTAATGATTAAAAGTCGCAAAGGCAAGCGTTGTGGCTCAAACTAAAAAAAGAAAAAAAGTCGCGAGGTTTTACAAAAAATATAGTGGTCGCAAATTACTCAAACTAAAAGAGTAGCAAGGGTAATTTAAGGGTGCGTTGGCTAAAAATCGCAGAGGAAAGTTTCGAGTGCTCAAAATAAAAATAAAAAAAATATTGACAATAATTTCACAAGGTATTATAATTTTAGGGTTAAATAATTTTAAGGTAAAATTTTTAGAGAGATTTTTCTCTCAAATATAAATTAGAAAGAGGAAATAATTATGGCAGTAAAAGTTGCAATTAACGGTTTCGGCAGAATTGGACGTTTGGCGTTCAGACAAATGTGGGGGGCTGATGGTTATGAAATCGTTGCAATCAACGATTTAACAGACCCTAAAATGTTGGCACATCTTTTAAAATATGACAGCTCACAAGGTCGTTATGACGGTCACACCGTTGAAGCGGCTGACGGTGCAATTGTCGTTGACGGCAAAACAATCAAAATCTATGCCCAAGCAAAAGCAAATGAATTACCTTGGGGCGAACTCGGTGTTGACGTTGTTTTAGAATGTACAGGCTTCTATGTTTCAAAAGCAAAATCCCAAGCACACATTGATGCAGGTGCAAAGAAAGTTGTTATCTCTGCTCCCGCAGGCGATGACCTCCCAACAGTTGTTTACAGTGTTAATGAAAAAATTCTTAAAGCTAGTGATACTATCATTTCCGCTGCTTCCTGCACAACAAACTGCTTAGCACCTATGGCAAAAGCACTCAATGATTATGCTCCAATCCAAAGCGGTATTATGTCTACTATCCATGCTTATACAGGTGACCAAATGGTACTTGACGGTCCTCACAGAAAAGGTGATTTACGCCGTGCAAGAGCTGCCGCAGTTAACATCGTGCCTAACTCAACTGGTGCTGCAAAAGCAATCGGTCTTGTAATTCCTGAGCTCAGCGGTAAACTAATCGGTTCTGCACAACGTGTTCCTGTGCCAACTGGTTCAACAACAATTCTTACAGCAGTTGTTAAAGGCGAAAATGTAACAAAAGACGGCATCAATGCCGCTATGAAAGCAGCCGCTTCTGACAGTTTCGGCTATAACACTGATGAAATCGTCTCTTCTGACGTTATCGGAATTAGCTATGGTTCACTCTTTGATGCTACTCAAACTTTTGTTACAAAAGTTTCCGATGACCTATATCAAGTTCAAGTTGTTTCTTGGTATGATAACGAAAATTCTTATACTTCACAAATGGTTAGAACAATCAAATACTTCGCTGAATTAGCATAATTTTGAGTATTTGTTGTGTCTACAAAAAAAGTTAAATACTCTATCCAATTAGCATAATTTCTAGTATTTGTTGTATATGTGGCTGAATAAAAATATTCTGCCCAACAAATCAATTAAGTCAAAAATCGCTTATAAAAAAGCAACTGAAAGGTTGCTTTTTTTGTTGACAATAAGTTTGAACAGGAGTACACTTGTGAGTGCTTTGATGGATAGTTGATAGTTGAAAGTGTATAGTTATCGTGTCGGCTGATGCC
>BNZF01000065.1 GCA_026000865.1 Clostridia bacterium | reverse complement strand
CACGGCGAATAAAACCGTTGAGGCTCTCACCACGGGATTTTGCATACTCTTGCAACACGGCTTTTTCGCCTTTCTTTATAACCAAACGAACGTCATCGTAGGCTTTTTTATTGTAGCGATTTTTTACCGCTGATGATGTTTTGGGCATAGATTTCTCCTAAAAAATATTTTTTAATAAACAGAAAGAGGTACACAATATGCAAGCAGTAAAAACTAAACCTACACCATCACCGACACAGAACAGCAAACGTGTTACAAACGAGCAAATTGAATTTGCGAGGTCGGTAAACCTTGCGGAATACGTTTCAAAACAAGGCTATGAACTTGAAAAAGCGGGCAAAGAAATTCACGTCAAGGGCTTTGGCGGAGCATATGTTAATCCTCAAACTAACGAGTGGAACTGGTTCTCGTCAGGTGTTGGCGGACACGATACAATCAGTTTTGTAAAAAATTTTGAGAATAATACCTTTGTTAATGCAGTGAAAAAAATCTGTGATGAATACGGATATATGCCGTCAAAATCACCGACAGAGCGACAGTCTTCACAGCAAAGAACTCAACCGAATTTTACTCCAAAAGCACCGACAGTCTTTGAAAAACCTGAGCAAGCGGTTAATCAAAACGGCAATCCCGACAACAGACGAGTTTTTGCTTTTATGACACAGACCCGAAAAATTCCGCAGGAAATTGTCGCAGAATTTATCAAGTCGGGCGACTTGTATCAAGATAAAAAAGGTAACGCCGTTTTTATTCACAAGGATAAAAACGGCGTTGCTGTCGGTGCGGAAATTCAGGGTACTGCGACAAAAGACCGCAACGGCAATGCAATTGACCGTTTCAAAGGAGTTGCAAAAGGAACTCACACGACTGCATACAAACTCAAACTTACACCGACACCGAAAACTTTTTATGTGTTTGAAAGTAGCATAGATTTGATGAGTTTTTATGCACGAGTTAAGTACGGCAAAAATCCTGAGTGCTTTGAAAAACAGCAAGCAAATTTGATTTCAATGAACGGACTTAAACCAAATATTTTAGAAAAATACAAAGAGGCATATCCAAACGCACGATTTATTTCTTGTGTTGACAACGATGTCGCAGGCAAAAATTTTAACGTGACAAACGGATTTGATAAAGACCAAACTGCGATATATCTTGAAAAAACTTTGGCACAGGCACAGGTTAAAGACTGGAATGAACTCGCTCAAAAAGATTTTGCTGTCAGAAATAATTTGGAGTTTACCTGCACTTATGAAACTCCGTTTGATAAGGAAGATTTTATCGCTGTCGCCGACAGCGATAATTTTCGTTCTGACGAAAAAGACACCGACATTGAAGTTGGTGAAGATAAAAACGCTGATTCCGAAGATGAAGTCGAGGAATTAGAAGAAGAATATCTTTCTTATGCGTGATTTTTTTTTAACACCGCCAAAGATTATTTTTGTGAAAAAGTCAATACTACCAAGTTTTATTTTCAGAGCGACAGCATTTAAATTTTGAATAAAAATTATCGCTGTCGCTATTTATTTTGTGAAAAACTTTTACTATCAAATCTAACTTTTGATAAAAAGTCAATACCAAAAAAATTGTTTTTTAAGAGCGACAGTGAGGGAAATTTTCAGATGTAAACTGTAAAAAAGGGTTTGGGTCTAGCCCAAGTTTAACGGCAAGTATTTATGCTTGCCGTTAAACAGCGACACCGAGTGTCGCAGAACACCGTAGGTGTTCACGGACGTTTTTTAGGGGCAAGCACAGAACCTGTGTCCGTGAGGTTTCCCTAAAAAAACAGATTGCCAAAGTTGAATTTATTCAACTGTCGCTATCTGTTAGTCCGAGGGGTCAAGGGGAATTTCCCTTTGCCCAATCAACTTTATGTATACTGCCAAAGGCGGTGTACATAAAGTGGCATTGGGTTCTTTTTGTACAAACTGTTAGTGGTGCAAAAAGAAAGTACCGACAGGTGCTTAACGTGACCTATCCAACGTAGCGACATTGCATAAACGAGTACCATCTGAAAAGAAAAGAGGTTTTGAAAAATGTCTAAACTTACGGTTTCAATTGCTTGCGGAAATCCAAGTCCAAAAGCACAAGAACGAGCAATAAATGTTGACCACGACAACAGAAAAGATTTAACCCCCGAGGCGAGTAAACGTATCATTCACGAACGTTCCGACCAAAATATTACGTTTGTAAAAAGACCTATTGAGGAAGTTTACGAACAACTTTTCGCTAACTCTATCAAAGAATACAACGACACACTTTTAGATAAAAAGAAAAACGGCGGAACAAAAAACCGCAACAAAACCTTGTACACAGACGCTGAGGCTTACCTAAAAAAACTCGAAAACAGCAAACAGGAAAAACCGTATTACGGCTCGATTATAACTTTTGGGAATATGCAAACGACAGGTGTCGGTACTGAAAACGAGGCTGTTGCTAAAAAAATGTTAGGTGAATATCTCGTCACTTTTCAAAAACGCAATCCAAATCTAAAAATTTTTAACGCAGTTTTGCACCTCGATGAGGCTACTCCGCACTTGCATTTATGCTATGTGCCGTTCTGTCATAACACAGGAAAAAACGGGCTGTCAATAAAAAACTCACTAACTGGTGCTTTGGCAGAGCAGGGTTTCGGACGTAAAGCAGACAAATCAAAATCAGGTTATCAATTAGTGGAATGGCTTGTATCTGAACGAAAAGTTATGACCGACATACTCAAAATGCACGGTTTTGAACTTGATGAACTCGGCGAAAAAAGAGAACATCAAAGTCATTCCGAGTATGTCGCCGACAAGAAAAAAGCAAAAGTTATGCAAATGCCGAACGAGGAAATTATTCGTGACAGGTTTAAACTTGCTGAAAAAAATGAAAGACTTGCAAAACTTGTGACTTCAAAAATCGTAACCATCGATGTTCCGAATTACGAAAAACTTGAACAAGTTACAGAAGTTTTGTCAAGCGACAAAAACAAAAATATTCCTTGGAATGTTGTCGGCAAAACCGTAACAGTCCCTGCTTACGCCGAGAAAATCGTGACCGACAGTCTTGCGAACTTCACACCGACACCGCAGTTTAACAACCTTAGAGAACAGTTGAAATTTGACATTGACAAGAATATTTATCACTCAAAAGATTTTGAAGATTTTCAAAATATTATGCGTGAAAGCGGTTACACGGTCGAACGCCGTGGACAGTTTTTGCGTTTCAAACCGCCGACAGGACAGCGGTTTATCCGCATTGATAAGTCGCTCGGCGATGAGTATACCGAAGAAAAAATCAAAGAGAGAATTGCTCACAAAATGGATTTTTGTTTGGACTATAAAAAGAAATTTGAAACGTCTTCCGACTATCAAAAACCGTTGTGCGGAACGATTTACAACGTCACAGTTTTGCACTTTAAGAAAAAGTTAGAGCCGAAAAAATTCAATCCAAAAAAGCCATACACCCACGCAAACGAAAAGCGAATTGTAAAGTTGATTGACTGTTTGAAATTTATTGACGAGAACAAAATCACGCTGTCAAATTTGCAGTCAAAAATTGACGCACTCGATGAGCGACAGACAGAAATTTATCGTAAACTCAAAGAGTTGAAAAATAGCAATTCGCCCTTGACAAACAAACTTGAAAATGAGTTGGCAGACGTTAAAAACAACCTAAAAAAATGCCTTGAACTGTCAGACATTACCGAAGATATTCGCAACGACACTTATCTTGACAAATTTGATGATAAGTTTGATGATACTTCTGAAAAAGAAGTGGAAGAAGAAATTGAAGTTGAGGAGTAAAATTTTTATCAAAAGTAACAAAAAACTACAAATTTTGCTTGACATTTTGCTTTTGACGTAGTAAAATAAGCATATACAAACAGTAAAGTGAGGAAAAAAATATGTCTAAAATATATGAATTAACGCTTGAAATGGAAGTCCTCGGCGAGTATGCGGCAAGCACTCTTGCGATGTATTCGCGGTTTTTTGACAATAGCGGTATCGATTGGCGGGACGAAACAAACGAGTTTGTGAAGTTAAAACACGAGGCATTAAGCTTAAAAAATTCGATAACAAAACAAAATTCCCTTGAAGAATTGTTATCCATCGAAAACCGAATTAGAGAATTGCGAAACATTGCGGAAAAGGAAATTGAAAAATGTCAAAAAAGCAAGTTGAATTGGGTTCATTTACCGCTCAGGAATTTGAAAGCAAATTCTTAGAATTATTTGAAGATTTAACTGAAAATAAAACGCCTGTCAATGAACCTGTCGCAATAATTCTCGGCGGACAGCCGGGGGCGGGGAAAACTACACTTCACCAAATATTTGAAAATCAAATGCCGAACATCATTAAGATTGTCGGCGATGATTTTCGCGAGTATCACCCGCATTTTGACAAACTAAACGAAAAATACGCCGACAGTGTTCCGTATACCGCACCGTTTGCGGGCAAAATGACCGAGGCTTTAATTGAAGAACTTTCTGGTAAAAAATACAATCTCATCATTGAGGGAACTTTGCGAACAACAGATGTTCCCCTAAAAACGAACGCAATTCTGAAAAATAAAGGCTACAAAACCGAGCTTTCAATAATCGCAACTCCTGCCGAAAAATCTTGGCAAGGAACGCTTGACAGGTACAATAAAATGCTCGAAAAAGGTATGACACCGCGAGCGACTGAAAAATCACATCACGACAAAGTTGTAAATGTTTTGGCAGAAAATCTTGACGCACTTTATTTAAGCAAAGAATTTGATAAAATCACGCTTTACAACAGAAATAAAGAAAAGCTGTATGACAGTGTTGACACTCCTAAAATTAGCCCCAAAAATTTATTACAATCAATCCTTGACGAGAAAACTGCCCTGAAAGATTTTGAAATTAAACGCATATTCGACACAAGTGAGCAAGTATATAAAGTATCAATTTCAAAGGATAATTTTTGCAAAGGTTACGAAATATTGCATAATAAAAATAACTCTAGTGTTGCAGAAATAATGCAAGATTTTGAAATTTCAAAAGAACTTGCTCACGAAATTTTGCTTGTCGCCGATGAACTTGAAGTCAAACATAAGTCCATTGAAAACGAACCGCCAATTTTGATTGACAAAACTATTGAAAAAGATATTGAATATGATGAAGAAGAACTTGAATTTTAATTCGAGTTTTTTTATCAAAAGTAACAAAAAACCACAAATTTTACTTGACAGGGTTGCTGTTTGGTGATAAAATATCAAAGAACTACAAATTATTCAAAAAAATCTGAAAAATTTCAAAAAATGCTTGACAAGTGCAAAAATTTGTGATATAATGTTATAAGAGAGGTGTATTTATGAACACAGAACTGAACACAGAACTGAACACAGAACTCAGAACAGAAAACTATGCTTACTTAGTAAACATAGCAGTTTTGTTTGCATATAAATATACTTTGATGAGCCGTGCGGTGTAAAATCGTTGCGGTTATTTTTGCGTTGTTTTGAGGTTTTTTGCTCCACATCATACTAAATTTGATATTTATAGATGGCAACATCTTGAATATATATTAACCGTAATGCTTTTTGCAGGATTTTAAGGTTTCGGGTTGATTTTTTAGAACAACTAATCGGATTTTACCTTTACTACACCTGAAAAATCTAAAAAAAGGCGGTGGCTCACCGTGATGTTACGGCTAAAATGGCATCTTGAAAATCGAATAGGACAACCGTCTACGTTTTCGGAAATTGCTTGTGATGAGCAGGCAGAGCCGTGCCGAACTACGCCAAGACCCATTTTTTGTTTACACAAATTGTTTAAGTTTAGGAACTTTTCCTTGTGCTTTTAGCAAAAAAATATAAACAGATTATGTGTTACATTGACGAGCGAGAAATAGTTTGAGGCAACGTTATTTTTGACAAAAATAACAGCGATGAAAAATTTCCGAAGAT
>BNZF01000064.1 GCA_026000865.1 Clostridia bacterium | reverse complement strand
AACACAAGTAAACATAATCGCCCGCGTGAATTAAACTAACGATAAAGTTAAACTATGTCGCTAACATTATAATACTACCCGCCGCGTGAATTAATCTAACGATAAAGTTAAACTATGCCCGCGAACTACTAGCAGGCGTTGCCTGCCCCGCGAACTACTAGCGGGCGTTGCCTGCCCCGCGAACTACTAGCAGGCGTTGCCTGCCCCGCCTGCCTGCAATAACACCGCGAAATCCTCTGCTTTTAGAGAAGCACCGCCGATTAATCCACCGTCGATGTTTTCTTTTGCAAGCAATCCTGCGGCGTTTTTGGGGTTCATTGAACCACCGTATTGAACGGTTAAACCATCTGCAATTTCAGAGCCGTATTTGTTTGCAATAATTTTGCGAATAAACGCACAAACTTCTTCTGCTTGCTCATCGGTGGCGGTTTTACCAGTTCCAATCGCCCAAACAGGTTCATACGCAATAATAGTATTTTTAACATCATCGGCGGTAAGACCTGTATATGCCGCAACTGTTTGAAGCTCAACAACATCCTCGGTAATTCCGTCTTCACGTTCCGCAAGCAACTCGCCAACACAAATAATTGGTTTCAGACCTACTTTCAAAGCCGCCTTAGTCCTGCGATTAACAGTTAAATCTGTCTCATTAAAATATTGACGGCGTTCAGAGTGGCCGATTACAACATATTCCACGCCGATTTCTTTTAACATTTCAGCAGAAATTTCGCCTGTAAAAGCACCGCTCGATTTGAAATGACAATTTTCAGCACCAACTTTGATTTTTGTACCTTTTGTAATTTCCACAGCAGTTTCAAGATTAGTGTAAGGTACACAAATTACGGTTTCACAAGTTGCTTTCTCAGCATAAGGAACTAATTCTTTGATTAATTTTTCCGCATCAGGGCGAGTTTTATTCATTTTCCAGTTTCCAGCGATTACTATTTTTCTTCCCATTTTTATGTTCTCCATTAATTTAGTTTATAATTACAGGCAACGCCTGCCTGCATTTCGCGACGGGCGACGCCCGCCTGTATTTCGCGTCATAATTTAATTCAATTGTTAGTTTAACATACGCGGGCGAATATATAACTAATTTTCGTGGCAGGTAGCACCTGCCTGCTTTTCGCGATGGGCAAACACTCCGTGTCCCGTCTACGCGTAAACGCTACGACAAGTCACTGATTCTGCCACAAAGCAGGTGACTTCCCACATATATTTTCGCGTCATATTTTAATTCAATTGTTAGTTTAACATACGCGGGCGAATATATAACTAATTTTCGTGGCAGGTAGCACCTGCCTGCATTTCGCGACGGGCGACGCCCGCCTGTATTTCGCGTCTTAGTTTAACTAAACCGTTAGTTCACCTCACGCGGGCGAATATATAACTAATTTTCGTGGCAGGTAGCACCTGCCTGCATTTCGCGACGGGCGACGCCCGCCTGTATTTCGCGTCATAATTTAATTCAATTGTTAGTTTAACATACGCGGGCGAAAATTTTATTAAAATTACTCTGAAAAAAAGATTACCTCACAAAACAACACCTGTATTAATTTCACTTTTCATTTTTCTCATCTTCGACTATTTTTTCTGCCATTGCAGCTTCTTCTTTACTTACCAATAGTTTTAATGAGTTTTGCATTTCCTTAATATTTTTCGCTTTTAGCGATTGTAAATATAAGGATAATAGCATTTTGTCCATATCAGTACTGATTTTATATTCTCCTTTAAACTATATCTACTAGTTCACTTCACGCGAGCAAAGGTTTATAAAAAAAACATTTCCCGCTATCTAAGCGAATATGTATCCCCTAAAAAGGGGAAGAAAAAATTATTATCAATGATTAAATGCGATTATATTATAATGATAAGCGGGGCACATATTACCGTTCGATATTAACTGTTAACTATTGCCTATACCAATTTAGTCGCAAACCAATTAAAATCGATAGAGCAAACGGAATGAAAGCCCATTAACTGATAATTGAGCGGTAAAAAATTGTCCATTATCAATTACTATCTGCGATAGCAGCTATGCCAGGAAGAACTTTTCCCTCCAAATATTCGAGTGACGCACCACCACCAGTAGAGATATGCGACATTTTATCCGCAAGACCCATTTGTATAACAGCAGCTGCGGAGTCCCCGCCACCGATAATTGTTGTTGCGTTTGAATCCGCAAGTGCTTTCGCAACTTCAAGTGTACCTTTTGCAAGAGTTGGATTTTCAAACACACCCATAGGTCCGTTCCAAACAACTGTCTTAGCAGATTTAACAGCGTCAGCAAAAATATCAATAGTTTTTGTGCCAATATCAAGGCCCATTTTGTCAGCGGGAATTGCATTCGCCTCGACAGTTTCGGAAGCAATTTCGCCATCGATAGGGTCAGGGAAATTTGCAGTTACAACTGTATCAACAGGGAGCAATAATTTCTTGCCAAGTTTTTCAGCTTTTTCAAGCATTTCTTTACAATAATCAAGTTTTTCGTTGTCAACAAGTGACTTGCCGATTTCACAACCCCCAGCTTTAAGGAAAGTATAGGCCATTCCTCCGCCGATGATTAAAGTATCACATTTTTCGAGCAGGTTTGAAATTACATTAAGTTTATCTGCAACTTTTGCACCGCCAAGAATTGCAACAAAAGGTCTCTCGGGAACTTCAACAGCATTACCGAGATATTTGATTTCTTTTTGCATGAGATAGCCGACCGCTGTTTCTTTTACAAATTCCGTAACACCAACAGTTGAACAATGTGCTCTGTGGGCAGAACCGAACGCGTCAATCACAAAAACATCAGCAAGAGACGCCAAGTCTTTTGAGAAAGTTTCAATATTTTTTGTTTCTTCTTTTCTAAAACGAGTGTTCGCAAGCAAAATAACATCGCCCTCGTTTAAACCATCAACAATTGCTTTTACGCTATCGTCAACAACATTGTCTGAATACGCGAATTTAACTTCTTTGCCGAGCAGTTCGCTAAGTCTCTTTGCAACAGGTGCAAGGTCAAATTTTTCCTTTGGTTCACTGGTTGGACCTTCCTTTGGTTTCCCAAGATGAGAACAAAGAATTAATTTACCGCCGTCAGCAATGAGTTTATTTATCGTCGGCAATGCCGCCTTAACGCGGTTATCATTAGTAATTTCGCCGTTTTTAAGTGGCACATTAAAATCACATCTCACAAGAACTCGCTTGCCTTTTACATTAATATCATCTACCGAAATTTTATTTAATCCTGCCATACTTATACCTCACAATTTCATTTTTTGTATAAAAACATACACGTATTCACATTTCTGTTATTGTAACATATTGCAATTAACTTTTCAATACTTTTTTTTAATTTATTTTTTTTAGTTTGAGCCACAGGGGAAGCGTTTCCCGACTATGCGTAAACGCTACGTCAAGGTTCTGATTCTGCCACAAAGCAAGGAACCTTCCCCAAAAAAAGTTCTTGACAACGCAAGAATTATGGGTATAATAATAAAAGACCCCGCAAGGTGAGCGGGTTTTCTCAAAAATCAGATTACTTTTTACAAACCGTTGTCTGTATCATCGTAACCGTCAGTTCTACTAAAACTGGCGGTTAGTCTTATTAGATACGACAGATTTTCTACCATTAGAGAAATCAGTAGCAATATTAAATCACAAATCATACCCTATTCCTCCTTCCATCAAGATTGGAAACCTCCTCTCTATCCGAAAGTCGAAAAGAACCCGCCTTTTTTCGCCCTTACGAAGTCAGTCATTATTTTAACATCCGTGTCGAAAAAAGTCCAGTTACAGTTTGATTACAAATAATGTCGAAAATTAATATATGAAATTCCTACAATTATTGACTAAAAGTCCCCTCATAATGAGTGGACTTTTTTTATATTCATAAAGTGTAAAACTCGACAGATTAAGTTAACCTTCAACGCGAAAATGTCCGCCGTCAGGCACACGTGCTTTGTGGCACAAATAGTGTGGCGACCCATTTATGGGTAGAGGTAGTCCGTAGGACGGACACCATAACTATTAACTATTAACTGTTAACTATTAACTCTCCGACGCCTCTGAGAGTTTTTTCGTTTTATTTAGTCTGAGTTACAGTTTGGTTACAAATAATGTCGAAAATTATTATGTAAAATTCCTGCAATTATTGACTAAAAAACTGCCCTAATTTAAGAGCAGTTTTTAATTTAATGAAACATTTTAATAGAGCCTTTGCTCGCATGAAGTGACCTAACGGTTATTGGGATTAGGACGCGGACTGCCCGCGGGGGCTCCCTGCGAAAATAATTCTTTAATCCCAATTATCAAAACAAATCCGCCAAATAATTTTGAAAGCATAGCGGTTTCGATATTTCCCGCAATAAAAGAACCAATAAAAGCTCCGATACATCCTGTGACGATTGCAGGAAGGATTATTTTCCATTCAACTAATTTATTTTTAGTGTGAAAAATCAAAGAAAGCACTGCTATCGGCAGAAAGAAAATAAGATTTATGCCTTGTGCATCGATTTGATTTACTCCCGTAAACAGTGTCAAATACAAAATCAAAACCATGCCTCCGCCAAGTCCCAACGAAGCTAAAATTCCAGTAAAAAACGCCGCAATATACATCTTTTCTCCTCACTATGTTTTATTTAACCTGCTCTATCGTTATTTTAATTAACTTTCAACTTTACTGGCGGTTAATAGTTAATAGGTAAGAATTAATAGTTAATAGTTGTGGTGTGTCACTGCGGGCGTAAGAAAGCGAGAAGCTTAATTGTGTGATTAGTTTGCCCGTCGCGTGAATTAAACTAACCTTAAAGTTAAACTAACTCGCGAAAATACAGGCGGTTACGGCTCCTGCTTTGTGGCAAAATCAGAGCCTTGAGCGTTTACGCGTAGACGGGACACGGAGTGTTTGCCCTTCGCGTGAATTAAACTAACCTTAAAGTTAAACTAACTCGCGAAAATACGGGCGGTTACGGCTCCTGCTTTGTGGCAGAATCAGAGCCTTGAGCGTTTACGCATAGACGGGACACGGAGTGTTCAAAACACTAACCTAACTCCTGCGATAATTAATAATAAACCAAACCCTCTTTTCAGCCAGATTGGTTTAATTTTCTTCATAATCAAACTGCCTATGATTGCTCCAAAAAGCCCCAAAGGAATGAGTGGCAGAGCGGTTTTCCAATCGATATTGCCATGTTGAGAATAAAAAATTGTGCTGATGACAGAAAGCGGTAAAATCAATGCTATCGAGGTAGCGTGAGATTTTTTTGTCTCAACACCAACACCTTGAAGCATTGGCACAGCGAGCATGCCACCGCCACTGCCGAATATTCCGTTAACAAAGCCAACACAAAGTCCTAAAAAAGTTTTTTTCATTATTATTCCTGTTTACGTAATAATTTTTAGCTAAATTTTTTATATGATAGTTTTACTTATAATTGGCAAATTTTTATATAGCAAAAGGTGGTTCGAGGGTCATACCCTCGACCACCATAGAGCGATATTTGCAATTTTTCTTCTTATTTATAAAATTAAAACTTTTTAACAAGTCTTAATTTTACAAAAAACTTACCTCAACATTGAAGAAAAATCTGTCACAACATCGCTTAACGCTCTGCCACACCTTGTCGCGTCACGTTTAATTAACTTTCTCTGTCGATTTGAAGATTTTGCCACCACATAACCTATCCCGCCAATAACCGCCCCCGTTGCAACGCCTCTTATGATTGAACCCACATTCATAAATTTCTACCTCTCTTTTTTTTATTTTGAGCCACAACGCTTTCCCTTGCAACTTTTAATCATTGCACCTTTGAGAAACCCTTGCTACTTTTTTAGCTTTAATGATTGGCAACCATTGTTCGCGAAGTTAAACATTAATAATTAAGTTAAATTATATCGCGAAACTATCAACTTTACACTATTACCTATCAACTATTTGTATATTTGCTTTTTTTCAGTCAATAATATTATTGTCTTAAAT
>BNZF01000063.1 GCA_026000865.1 Clostridia bacterium | reverse complement strand
ACTAACCGTCACGCGTGAGTTAACTAACCATACAGTTAAACTATGACGCGAAACGCCAGCGGGGGCTCCCCGCACTTTTAACTATCAACTAACCGTCACGCGTGAGTTATCTAACTGTACAGTTAAACTATAATGCGAAATGTCCACATGTTATGTGCAAAGCAGGCGTTGCCTGCAACTATCAACTAACCGTCACGCATAGCAATTAGAGTGTTCGATAAATAATTCTTTTTTTCGGTCACCGCAAACATGGCGGATAGTTTTGAGACGCAAGAAGTAAGCGATTGTGACGAGCAACATTGCTGAAATCCAAGCTATTGGTCCGCTATAACAAACAGCGTCAAATCCCATTGCTTTAACTAATCCGAACGAAACAAATGCTCTTGCGATTAACTCGACAACTCCTCCGAGCATCGGCATAAACCCATAGCCCAGACCTTGTAAGGTATTGCGGAAGATGAAGAGTATTCCGAGTGTGCAATAGTAAGGAGCTGTTAAATGCATAAATCTTGTAATTGGAGCGAGAATCTCAGGACTTGCGTCACCAAGGAATAATATTGAAATTGCTGTTCCGCCAAAGAACATAATTACTCCCATTGCAACACAATATGCCAAAGAAATTACAGTACCTGTTTTGATGCCTATGATGATTCTGCCGTATTTGCCCGCACCAAGATTTTGACCGCAAAAGGTTGCCAAAGTTATGCCAATTGCTTCCATTGGAAGTATTGCGATTGCTTGAACTTTATATGCAGCGGTTATAGCTGTAACAACATCTTTGCCGAGAGAGTTTACAGCAGTTTGCAAAATTACGTTGCCGATTGCTGTAATTGAAAATTGTAAAGCCATTGGAAGTGCAACTAATATTAATTTTCCCCAAAGCGAAGTATCAATTGCGAATTCATCTTTTTCAAATTTGAGCAATGTAAATTTCTTTTTCATAAAAACAAAACACATGATACCTGACGCAAGCTGTGCAACAACAGTACCAAGACCAGAACCCATTGTGCCAAGGTGGAACACACATATGAACAGTAAATTCAACGCGATATTAAGCAAGCAAGAAACAACTAAGAAAATCAAAGGTGTTTTGCTGTCGCCCAATGCTCTGCAAACTGCTGCACATATATTATATAAGAAAATAGTGCTTATTCCGCCGAAAATTACTATGATGTAGTCGTAAGCGTAATCATAAAGCTCGGTAGGTGTTTTTGTAATCGTGAGCAATTCATTTGCGAATATTAAAGTTAATGCCGTAATCATTACCGCAAAGAACGCACAAAGATAAACAGCGTTTACAATATATTTACGCATTTTTTTGTAATCGCCAGCACCAAAACTCTGAGCAACGCTTATTCCAAATCCGCTGCAAAGTCCTCCTGCAAAACCTACTACCAAGAAAAACAACGCTGATGTTGAACCAACTCCGCCAAACGCATCATTACCCAAAGTTTTGCCGACTATATAGGCATCCGCCAAACTATATATCTGTTGGAAGAGATTCCCCAAGACTAACGGCAACACAAACCACACAATAAGTCTTAAAGGCGAACCCTTTGTCATATCCTTTACCATTTTTTTATTTTGAGCCGCTTTTTTCCTTTTTTTATTTTGAGCACTTTGGATTCACCTTTGCGACCTCTATTCAGTGCATCTTTACAAAACCCTTGCGACTTTTTTCTCCTTTTTTTATTTTGAGCACTCTGAACTTACCTTTGTAGCCTTTAATCATTGCAACTTACTTATGAGCCACTGCTACTTTTTTCTTTTTTATTTTGAGCACTTCATGTTTACCCTTGCGCCTTTTTGGCATTTGCACGCTTAATTTACCCTTGCAACTTTTTTAGCTTAAATCATTTGCACCCATTGTATTGAAGGTAAAAGTGAATTGAATACGTGTTGTGCAAGCTTACACGACATATCTTAACTTCCATGTTGATTATATTTCGCGTTATTCTCTTGCAACTGTTTTTATAATTAACTGCTAACATTATCAATATCTTATTAATAACATCGCAACGTCAACTCAATAATTTATTTAACTGGCTCTTGGACCTTGTGAAATATTTCACATTTTTTATAAAATAACATAATTAAATGCATTATCTAATCTCTACTAATATTATATCGTCTAAAATTGACTTTGCAATAGCTTTTATCAGCTAGTTTGATATATATTTTTGACTTATTTCAGCTTTATTTAAATCAAACTGGTCGTAAACGTGCCACGGCACAGTTTATAGTTTATAGTTGTGGTGCCGCCGTGTGCCTGACGGCACAGTTTATAGTTAAAAGTGTATAGTTAATAGTTAATAGTTATGGTACTGCGGGCGTAAGGAAGCGAGACTTTTTAACTAAACAGTTAATTTAACTCCGCGTTTTACAACTTTTACTTATAATAATAAAACGCGACCATTAACTATAAATCAAATTAAACTACCCCGCGTAAACGTCGGCGAAGCCGACACCACAACTATAAACTTTTAACTATAAACTTTTAACTCATAGTTTAACTATATGATTAGTTTACTGTCGCGTTTTATTATTATAAATAAAAGTTGCAAAACGCGAAATTAAAATAATCATACAATTAAGTGTCTCGCGAAAACGTCGCCCGCAGCACCACAACTATTAACTTTTAACTATTAACTATTAACTGTCCGTAGGCACACGACATCGGTGCTTGCGAAATTTATTGACATCAAAATTAATATATGATAAACTTCTACTTATGAGATTAGATGTTTATATCAAAGAAAAGGTTGGTTCACGAAATAAAGCTCAAACTCTTATTAATGACGGCAAAGTGCTTGTTAATGGCAAAATTTGCCGAAAATCAGCTTATATTGTTCTTGAAAAAGACGATGTTAATGTCCTTGAAACCGAAAAATATGTCGGACGCGGAGGATATAAATTAGAAGCGGCGATTAACACGTTTAACATAGATTTAAACGGCAAAATTTGTCTTGACGTCGGTGCGTCAACTGGCGGGTTTACACAATGTATGCTTTTTAATAATGCACAAAAAATTTACGCTGTTGATGTCGGAAAAGGACAATTAGCAAAAATTTTGCTAGAAAATCCAAAAGTCATAAATTTAGAGCAAACAGATATTCGCACGTTAACTTTGAGCGAAAAAATCGATTTTTGCAGTATTGACGTATCATTTATATCTTTGACAAAAATTTTACCCGCAATATCAAAATTTGATATAAAAGAAGTCGTTACACTGGTGAAACCTCAATTTGAGGCTGGTCGAAAGAATATCGGCAAAAACGGAATTGTTAAAGACGAAAAGGTCAGAAAAATTTGTATTGAAAATATTATTGCTTTTGCAAGCAATTTAGGATATAATATCGTTGATGTCATAAATTCGCCAATAAAAGGCGGAGACGGAAATGTTGAGTTTTTGTTATATTTGTCGGCTGTTGGTTAGGTAATAGATTTAGGTAATAGGTAATAGTGAACAGGTAACAGGTTATGGTGTCGTCCTGCGGACGACGTTGCTACGCGGGGGAGTTTAACTTAATCGTTTAATTTATTAACGCGTTTATAATATTACAAAAAAAGACATGGTTGCAATCGCTCAAACCAAAGCCAGCACGGTCGCAATTCGTTTAAAATATAAGAAGAGCAGTTAAAATAAATCTACCCGTAGAGGTGCTGAGGACTAAAAAAAAGAAGAAGAGCAGTTAGAATAAGTATATCCCGAAACGATGTGAGGACTAAAAAAAAAGAAGAGCAGTTAGAATAAATCTACCCGTAGAGGTGCTGAGGACTAAAAGAATGACAATATCGCTTTTCCCTAATTTAGCAAAGGATAATGCAATTCAGATAGCAACAGAAATCATAAAACTGCTTAAAATAATGGGAGCGGAGTTTGTTGATTTTGAGACATATTCAAAGACCGCTGATTTTGTACTTGCAATCGGCGGTGATGGCACTATTTTACGTTGTGCAAAAAGAATGATTGGTTCGGATGTTAAAATTATAGGAGTGAATACTGGTTTTTTGGGGTTTATGTCAACAATTGAAAAAGTTGAACTTCATCAATTAAAAAAAATTTTTACGGGGGATTATACCGTTTCAAAACGCATGATGCTTGATATTGATGTGGAAACTAATTACGAACAACTTCATTTTACCGCTTTAAACGATGTTTTAATCAAACGTAAAGATTTTAAAATTTGGAAGTTTTCTGTTTACTCAGACACTCAAACTGTCGGCGATTACAGAGCAGACGGGGTTTTATTTTCAACGCCAACAGGCTCAACCGCTCATGCTTTTTCCGCTGGCGGTCCAATTTTAGAGCCTGAATGCGAATGTATTGAGATGACTTTAATGGCACCTTTCTCAATATTAAACCGCCCTATAATTTTTACAAAAGACAGAACAATAACTTTAAATCATAAAGACGAGGGCATATATTTCAGCGTTGACGGAGACGAACCTATCGAATTAGATACAGACTCAAAAATGCTGATAACCCGCTCGGAATGTTATGCACAAATAGTAACCTTTGGTCAAGACTGTTTTCATAACACTTTGAATACAAAGTTAATGTCATCGATAAAGTGAGTTAATAATGCGGGGAGGGCTTTGCCCCCGTCTGCGTGCAAGCACTACGACAAGCCACTGATTCTGCCACAAAGCAGGTGACTTCCCGCTGGCTTTTTTCGCGGAGAAGTTTGACTAAATCGTTAGTCCACTTCACGCGGACGGGTCGTGCGAATGCAAAGCTATTTCACTTCCGCGTTTTGATAGTTTTATAAAAATACAATGGTCGCAAATTAATTAAGAGAAAAAGTCGCAGTGGTTCCTAACTAAGAGCAATGATTAAAAGTTGCAAAGGCAAACAAAGTGTATCAAAGAAAAAACCACCCTCAAAAGGTGCTGAAAAAATGCTACGGGAATTATATATTGAAAACCTCGCTGTAATAAAAAAAGTAACATTAACCCTCGGTGAGGGTCTAAATGTGTTTACTGGTGAAACTGGTGCGGGGAAGTCGATTTTAATCAATGGAATTAACGCTATACTCGGTGTTAGAACAAGCAAAGATTTGGTTAGAACAGGTGAAAAACTTGCAATAATTTCTGCTTTGTTTACTAATATTCCCGAAAGTGTTTCTGCGATTTTGAATGAAAACGGCATTTCAAATGAAGAAAACCAAGTCACTTTAACAAGAGAAATCCATGCGGACGGCGGTACAATTGCGAGAATTAATAACCGTGCGGTTAATGTTTCACTTTTGCGTGAGATTGCGGAATTGCTGGTCAGCATACACGGTCAACATGATAACCAAATTTTGCTTAATCCAGATAAACATATTGAAATTTTAGATGAATTTTGTAGTGATAAAAATTTTCTTTTGGACTATAAAAATGTTTTTAAAGATTTGCAGGATTGTGCAAAAAGTATTGCCAGTATTAAAAAACAAGTTGCAGAAAATGATTTTCGTTCTAATGAATATAAAGAAAAAATCGCGGAAATTGAACATTTAAAACTTAAACCAAATGAAGATAAACTTTTAGAAAATGAATATAATACCGCCATAAACGCGGAGAACATCGTTTTGGCTTTGCGTGGTGCGGTGTCAACTTTGACAAATGACGCAACGGCGTATGATTTGCTGGGTAATTCTGAAAATATGCTAAGACCAATCGCAAATTTTGACGAAAAATTCAGCGAACTGCTCGAAAGAATTACTTCCGCTAAAATTGAAATAAAAGATATTGGCGAAGAGCTTTCATCTCTGCTCAGAAATTTTAATATTGACAATAAAAAACTTGAATATTTAAAAAATCGTCGTTCCGAACTGCTAAAAATAACTAAAAAATATTCGCTCGATATTAACGGAATCATCGAACTGCTTGAAAAATTAAAAACAGACTTAACAAATAGCGAAAACGATTCTTTGGGTTTACAAAAACTATCCGATAACCGTTCAGAATTGCTTAAAATTGCCTCTCAAAAAGCAAAAGATTTATCTGAATTTCGTGAGAAAAACGCGAATATATTAGTAGAGAAAGTGTCGAGTGAACTTGAATTTCTTAATATGCCTGATGTTGTTTTAGACATTAGAAATACAAAAGGCAAACTAACCGCAAACGGCATTGACAATATTGAATTTTTAATATCTACTAATAAAGGCGAGACGCCAAAGCCTATCTGTAAAATCGCCTCTGGCGGTGAGTTATCAAGAATAATGTTGGCTTTGAAAAATGTGCTTTCTGATGATATCGCGACTATGATTTTTGATGAAATCGACACAGGAGTAAGCGGAAAAACCGCCCAAAAAATTGGTTTGAAACTGCGTGAAATATCAAACTCACACCAAGTTATCTGTGTTACCCACCTTGCACAAATTGCTTGTGTCGGAAAAACTCACTTCTTTA
>BNZF01000062.1 GCA_026000865.1 Clostridia bacterium | reverse complement strand
ACACCTGCATGTTTTTCGCGTCATATTTTACTGGCATCTTTTGTTCTAATGTCGCGGGCGATGGGGAAACACTTCGTGGTCTACACGTAAACGCTACGACAAGTCACTGATTCTGCTACAAAGCAGGAGACTTCTCGCATATGTTCTCGCGTTATATTTTAACTTAATTGTTATTTTAATCTCGCGGCAGGTAGTTTTGGTCTGCATTCTCGCGAGTATTTATAAATTTCTATTTATAGTCACAGTTTTATCGTTATATAAATTTACTAATCATAGATTAAAATCAGATAAACCTGCTCAAAATAGAGTTAGCAATATCAGTTGACGAAACATTATAAGCACCGCTGTTATATTGCTCTTTAACCGCATTTAAATATTCAGAGCGGTCGGCGGTAAGTTCGGCAGTAATTTTTTTCTTTTCGTCAGCGATTTCTTTATCAGCGATTGCTTTACCGCTGATACGAATTTCGTCAACAGGTGCAGATTTCTCCCTCAAAACGACCTGCGGTGCTGACTGAGGTATCTTAGCATAAGCCGCTTTTCCCGCAGACTGTGTGCTATTTACATTTGAAAGATTGTTTAAAATATTGTTGATTGACATGTTCCTCACTCCTAGTGGCAGGTAACACCTGCATGTGTTTCACGGCTTAGTTTAACTTAATTGTTAGTTTAATCTCACGACAGATAACACCTGCATGTATTTCGCGACAGGTAACACCTGCATGTATTTCGCGACATATTTTAACTTAACAGTTAGCTTAACTTCGCGTGCGAAACGAATTTATAATAGGTATATTTTCGCAAACGCAATAACACAGCATAATTTAACTCTTTGTTAATATATTTTGCAGAGTTTAGGTGTTTTTAAAATGGTTTTAAATATAAATACAAATTTATCGCAATAAAAATATCATATATTCCCTTAATATAGACTTAAATATGTTTTTCTATTGCTATTATCGGTATTTTGTTCAAAAAATAAACATAATTTTTTTATCAAATCACAGAAAGTTATTGACAAAACAGATATAGTTGTTAAAATGTTTTCATACACAACGGTTAGTTTATAGTTAAAAGTGTATAGTGTAAAGTTGCCCAGTCCGCCCTGCGGGCGGACGTTTTTCGCGAGACACTTATAATATATGATTATTTTAATTCCGCGTTTTGCGACTTCATATAAAAAATTTCTATTATGTCCCGCAAAACGCGTGAGTTAACTAACGATTAAGTTAAACTTCATCGCGTAAACGTCCGCCCGCAGGGCGGACACCATAACTATAAACTATCCGACGCACTGGTCGCAGATCATTTATGCTGAAAAAGTCGCAATGGCAAATTAAGAGTGCAATGATTAAAGGTCGCAAAGGGCAAGATTGCTGCTCAAACTAAAAAACAGAATAAAATAGAGATAAAAAAGTGGAGACAATTAGATTGAAAGGTTATCATATTCATTTTATTCGATGTGGGTTGACACAGGCGAATGAGAATAATATTTATTGCGGGGTGACGGATTTGCCGTTATCGCCGAGTGGGCTGAGCGATTTATATCAAAGAACACAGGATTTTAATTATCCGACTGTAGAAGAGGTTTTCTCGTCGCCGTTAACGCGGTGTTTGGAGAGTGCAAGCATAATTTTCCCAAATATGCCTATAATTAGTATGAGCGAGTTTATTGAACTGAATTTGGGAGATTTTGAGAATAAATCTGCTGATGAGTTGGTAAATGAGCCTGCTTTTAAGAGTTGGCTGAAAGGCGAAGAAGCTCCGCCGAACGGCGAAACTATGACCTCTCTGACCACACGTTGTTACGAGGGGTTGAATAAAATTATCCGTCATATGATGAATGATGATTTGCAAAATGTTGCTGTTGTCACACATTCCGGTATTATTACCAATATTTGCACATCTTTTGGCGTGCCGAAATATTCACCGCAACAGCTGTTTTTGCAACCAGGCGAGGGGATAGAGGTTCTTGTGACTTCTACTTTTTGGTTGCAGTCAAATGCGTTTGAGATTTTGGGTTTTAGCATGTAGTATTGGACAGTTAATAGTTGCAGGTAGCACCTGCCTGCATTTTCGCGGTATATTTCAACTAGATTTTTAGTTAATTGACGCGTTTTGCGTCTAATGCCTGTAATTATTATCAATAATAAAACACGTGAGTTAACTAACGATTAAGTTAAATTTCATCGCGAAACACAAGCAGGTGTACCTGCAACTATAAACTATAGACTATTAACTCTCCGACAATGGTCGCAAATCATTTATGCTAAAAAAGTCGCAGTGGCAAATTAAGAGTGCAAGTACCAAGAGGTTGCAGAGGTAAGTTCAGAGTGCACAAAATAAAAAAAGAAAAAAGTTGCAAGGGTTTCTGAAAAGTGTAGTGATTTATCACTGAAAAGGCGAGCGTTGCAGCTCAAACTAAAAAAGCACAAAATAAAAAAAAAGAGTGAGGACCAAAAATGTCTATTCGCGATATAAAAATCAATGCAAAAGAAAAACTTCGAGGCAAATACCTTGAAGCGTTAAGTATTTTGTTTTCTTTTGGATTTGTTTATGTTAGCTTGTGGTTTTTGGAATTTTTTTCGGGTGGAAGTTCAATTTTATTTTTGGTGTTGAATTTTTTATTGTTAACTCCACTTTTGATTGGTGCAATTTGGTGGCTTTCCAAAACTACCGAAAAGAAATATTTTGTTGAAAATGTTGATTTTTTTAAAATCATCACCAATATTCCTGTTTTGTTGAGAGGCTTTTTGATTGTTTTGCTTGTTTTGGTAATTCAGACTTTGTTTTTCGCAGTGATAGTAGCTCTTATTTATGGTGCATACTATATCTTTGAAAAGGCTCAAACCTCAAATAACACTGTATTAATGCTGTTAATATCACTCAATCTATTGTTTTTTGCGTTTTTGGTTTTTTGTAAACAAATTAAAACGCTTTTCGCGTTGTCGGCTCTGCCTGTTTTGTTTACACGCTCACCGTTTGAAAACCCAATTTCGCTAATCATAAATTCTTTTGAAATTATGAACGGACATAAGTTAAATCTGTTAATTTTGCTTTTATCATATTGGTGGGCAATACCATTATTACCGTTTTTTATGCCTAAAATAATAGGCGGTGTTTTAGTGTTTATTCACGACATATCGACATAAAAAATACAATTTATTTTCAAGTATTATCTCATTTAATTGGCATACAAACGCATGTTTAATCAAATTTAATGGCATAAGTTGGAACTAAAATATACTCAAAAAAATCAGAGTAAATTATAAAATCAGGAGGTTAAATTTTGAAAAAATATATTGACATAAAAACTGCACTTTATTACATGAATTATAAAAGTCTCGAAGTTTCTGAGACGCTTTTAGCGTTGCTTGAAGAGGGCAGGGAACTTTTAGCACAGGTGTTAACTCCTAGATTTTGCATGAAAGAAAGCGATATTAACAACAGTTTATTGGAAGGTGAAGATATAAAAAATCACCTTGATGGGTGCGAAAAAGTGTTGTTTTTTGCGGCAACTTTGGGTGCGGGAACAGACAAATTAATCAGCAAAACAGAATTAACAAACCCCTCACTCGCATTTTGTCTTGACGCACTGGCGGACACGGCTATCGAAAATTACTGTGACGAAATCGAAAACGGCGTGAAACTTCCGCACACCTCGCGTTTTTCACCTGGATACGGAGACTTACCGCTCAGCATTCAACCGCAATTTTTAAAATTTCTGGACACCAATAAAAAAATCGGGTTATCTTGCACAGATACATATATCCTAACACCGCGAAAGTCAGTTACAGCAATAATCGGCGGGTAGCACCTGCCTGCACATAACATGTGTCCGTGACATTTCGCGTCATAATTTAACTTAATCGTCAGATTAACTCACGCGACGGGTAGCACCCGCTGGCAGTTCGCGTCATAATTTAACTTAATCGTTAGATTAACTCACGCGACGGGTAGCACCCGCTGGCAGTTCGCGTTATATTTTAAATTAGTCGTTAATTTAACTTCGCGTTTTGCAACTGTTATCGCTATCAAAACGCGACCAAGAACAAACGATTAATTAAACTTTCCCGCGAAACTGTGACGCGTAGCGTCACACCATAACTATTAACTATACACTATTAACTATAAACTCTCCGACACCACAACTATACACTATACACTTTTAACTATCAACTTGTGAATGCGAAGCATTCACACACCTAACTGCTTATTGCTGTCCTAATCGCTCTCAACTCATCTTTTGTCAAATCACGCCACTCACCTGGTGCGAGTAGTCCCATTTTCAAAGGACCAACACCGATACGTCTGAGCCTTGCAACGTTGAGGTTAGCGTGTTCGCAAAGTCTGCGAATTTGGCGGTTACGTCCCTCTTTGATTGTAATAACGATTATCGCTCTGCCTTGACCGCGTTCTTTTACATAAACGTTCGCTGGTTCGGTGAGCTTGCCGTCAATTTCGATAGGTTCGGTGAGTTTTAAAACTTGCTCTTCTGTGATGTCAGGGCGAACGCTGACGCGGTAAGTTTTGGTAATGTGTTTTGAGGGGTGAGCGATGTCGTTCGCAAATTTTCCGTCATTTGTAAAAAGCAAAAGTCCCTCGGAGTTACGGTCAAGCCGTCCAACAGGATAAACACGCTCTGGAATATTTTTGATTAAATCCAAAACGCATTTTCTATCTTGCTCATCACTCATAGTTGTAACATATCCGCGAGGTTTATTAAGCATAATATAATAAAGCTGTTTCTTCTTTGAAACAATAATCTTCTCGCCCTGCACAGTGATTAAATCACTCGACAAAGCTTTATCCCCAACTTTAACAGGGTGACCGTTTACTGAAACGTCACCTTTTTCAATATATTCTTCTGCTTTTCTTCGAGAGCAAAATCCACTCTCTGCAATAATTTTTTGTATTCTTATGCTTTCCACTTTTTTAGTCCTCACATTGTTTTGTGGCGTCTTTTTTCTGACTGCTCTTCTTTACTTTTAATCTATTTGCGACTTTGCTGGCTTTGACATAAATCATTGCGACCAGACTACGTAGGTAATAACTAACAGTGAATAAGTAATAGGTGTGTGGGCTTGGTTGGTTTACTGTCGTATTTTACGACTTTTATAAGAAATTCTCTATATACTATAAAATTTGACAGTAAACTAATTATACACTATTGTCGCCCGCAGCACCTGTTCATTGTTCACTATTACCTATTAACTGTGTAAATGCTACGCATTTACACAATAGGCGTTGCCCGCACTTTTAACTATTAACGAAAACTTCCACTCTATCCGACAACATTCCGTTAATGTAATATTCTAAATAACCAATTTGTATTTCGGTTTTTGGTGGATAGATGAATGGCGGAATGATTAATTTATAGGTAACATTTTCGAGTGCAATGCCGTTAAATGTGCCAGTTGTAACTTTTTGTTTAGTATAAATCGGCAGTTCGTCAACTTTCATACCAACAACAGGCACATACATATTTTCTGGTTCTATGATTTCGACATTTTCTAAATAAGGAAAAGCGGTATCATATAATTGACCGTGGTCACGCCAATCATCAGGGTCATTTAAAGTTACACATATCAACGTTACACCGTTTTTGGTAGCGGCACTAACAAGACATCTACCTGCTTTATCGGTAAAACCTGTTTTAACTCCAACTGAATCGGGGTATTGTTCAAGAAGTTTATTGGTGTTGAATAAATATCTATCATATGGCGGGTTGCCGAAGTTAACAAGTGCTTTTGGAGTACTACAAATTGACACAAAATCAGAATTTCGCAAAGCTTCTTTTGTGAGCAAAGCCATATCATAAGTGGAAGCACCTGCGTTATCGTCAAGACCGCTTGGTGAAATAAATTCTGTGTGCGACATACCAATTTTCTCGGCACGTTCATTCATCATTTTTGCGAAAGCCTCATAACTCCCCGCGATTTTAATAGCGGCGGCATTAGCGGCATCGTTGCCTGATGGCAATAGCATTCCATAACAAAGTGTGCGTTTTGTGACAACATCGCCAACGCACAGTCCCATAGTTGAACCTTCAACAAAAATCGCGTCTTTGTCAACAATAAAAGGGTCGTCAAGATTACCGCTTTCAAGTGTAAGCAGAGTTGTCATAATCTTGGTAGTTGAGGCAACAGGCAATTTTGTATCAGAATTTTTTGAATATAGAACCCTACCCGATTTTGCTTCAATCAATATAACAGCTTTTGCGTTTGTTTGAACACTGCCAATCTCAGCAAACGCCATACGCTCACTATTGTCGATATATTTTTTTCTATCAGCAGAAACAGGCAAAACGAGCAGAAACACCAAAAACAATACAGTAATTTTTTTTAACATAAAACACACCTCGGTTAATTTTATGCTACTTTAATTCTGTTTAGACTTGCTGTGTTTTATCTTTATTTTAATTTAGTTGCGACCTTTTTGGCGAGTTAATAGGTAATAGTTAATAGTTAATAGGTGTGGAGTGACACTGCGTGGCACGTTTACGCGGGGTAGTTTAAATAAATTGTCAATTTTTTGGTCGCGTTTTACGACTTTTGTAATAAATTTTACTAAAACGAATAAATTGCGATAGTAAAATAAATGTTCGTTTACACGTCACGAACGTCGCCGAAGGCGACACCATATTTTAATTTAGTTGCGACCTTTTTGGCGAGTTAATAGGTAATAGTTAATAGTTAATAGGTGTGGAGTGACACTGCGTGGCACGTTTACGCGGGGTAGTTTAAATAAATTGTCAATTTTTTGGTCG
>BNZF01000061.1 GCA_026000865.1 Clostridia bacterium | reverse complement strand
ATCGGCAATTTCGTGATACGCTTTCAGCACAAAAACCTCTGCATTTGAAGCATTTAACTGCTTTTCTTCGATACAAACATAGTAATATTGATTTTCTCTTTCTGCCTCATATACCGCAAGCACCTCAGCGTCTGCGGTGTTCCCGTATTCGTCAGTTATTGTGATTTTATCGGGATGGTTGTCATTTTTATTCATCTATTTTTCCTCCAATTTTTTTAGAATTACATATTTTACGGGAACAGCTCCCGAATAATAAAAACATCTTTTTGTTGACTTGATTTTTTCAGATTTTTCTCGCAGTTTTTCGGATTTTACAGGGTCTTTTTCAGCCTTTGCTTGCTCCAAAAGTTTGTCGGCATTCAGTCCGTCTTTTGTTTTGCGAAAAACTTTGTCTTCAAGTCCTCTTTTTTCAGTCGACTTCGCCCACCTTGCCGAACCATGTTCTTCACCTCGGCGATGAATCCGTCTTTTACCTGTGGTAAAGTACAAAACCGCAATGCCTGTTCCGACCGCAAAAATCATTCCCATAGATTTTACATAGGTGTTTTCGGGGTCTGCGTCAATGTGTTCTTTGATTATTTTATACGATATTTTAGGCATTTTTAGTTTTGAAAAATCAACAACTTTACGCTGAGTTTCAGCTTCAAAACTGCTTGCGTCATCAACTGCAACGCCGAAAAAAAGTCCGAATATACCCATTAAAGCAATTAAAATAACGTAAAACACATAAACCAAAGGCTTTGTTTCCTTTGGAATACCTTTCAAATTTGCCATTAAAATCACCTCTATTCTAACTCAAAATCATCGCCAAAATCGTCCAAATCGGGCGTTTCGGGAGTAGGAATTTCTGGGGTATCAATGTCAGAATTTCTCTCGTTTTCAGTCAAAATTTGCTCCTCAATAGGATTTTGCTCCTCCGCTTTTTCAAAGATTTCAAGTGCTTTTTCGTCATCAATATTAAAATCGTTTTTGAGCAAATTAAGAACATTTTCTTTGGGTTCAAACTCATATTCACGCTGTATTTCTCCGAGTGTTACCGTGAAAGTATTGCCGATTTTGCGGTCAATTTCAAAGGTGTCCCAGAGAAAAATTTAATATTTATCTGAAAGAGTGCGAATTTAGATTCAATAATCGGGGCAATGATTTGTATAAAATTTTGTTGTCAGTTTTGCGTAAAAAACCACTCTAATCTTGTTGAGACCCATTTTTAATTTATTTGGTTGCAATTATATTAATTCAGACAAAATTGGGAAGGACCATGCATTAGAGTTGCTTTCTTATTTAGAAAATGATGAGGTAGAAAAAATAAAAAATATGTTGTCTAGCGATACAAAAAAAGAATTCAATATTGATAAACAAATAAAACAAGCTTGTGAATTTTTTGTTGGTAAAACGGTTTCATATGATAAAAGAATTACCATAAGTGGTGAAGATAGTTATAAAAAGGGAGAACACAATTTATGTGTAATTTATCCAGCTATATGGGACATATCAACAGATGAAAATTGTAATTATTATGTATCGTTTAGTGAATATCTTATTAATCTTTCAAATAAAAGCAAAGAGGGAATATATTGTATAGAAATCTGTAATATTGATACCAATGAAAAAGTTATTATAGGTGATTATTTAGGTTAATCTGTTATAGAAAAAGGCATATGAATTTCCAATGACATTAAGTTTATATTCAAATAAGAATAAAAATTTAAAGACAGTTTTCTGCTGGGAACCAAATGAAAAACAATGGTGGATAATAGGGTTTAACCCGCGTTTTACTAACCCAGAGGTTGAGGATTTGACAATGATTGGAACTGTTGATTTTAGTGGTATGGGAAGTATGTATAATGATTTTAAGAAAATAATTACTGCTCAATATGATTTATCAAAATATGTTATGTTTGATGTATCATCAAACATAACATATCGTGATTTTTCTTCTTTTATAATATTGTTAAACCTTAAAATCATAATACATACTCGGTATACTGGAAAAATCAACAGTTCCAATCATCGTCAAATCCTCAACCTCTGGGTTAGTAAAACGCGGGTTAAACCCTATTATCCACCATTGATTTTTGTTTACCATTTAACTACCAAATTAATAAATACTATATCCTAATATTGCCTTGTTATTATTAATTAAATTTGTAACAGATATAATATATAAACCTTCTTTTGTTTGATGTTGTTTATTAATGTAATTTAAGGCAAAATTAATTTTATATTTATTGCCTACATTTGTTTCAATATTAATAATCTGACCAGCAATATTAAGAAATTTTATTTTGCCATTTTCTTTTTGTTCTTCACTGCCATTCCAAACTATATCATAAGATTCAATCGTTCCGTCAATGAAATCTAAAAAATTTTTCACTTCAATATTAAAAATTTCTTGTGATTTTACATAATCACAAAATAAAGAAATTAATATGCTGTCATCATCTTTATTTATTGATTTAATAATTTCTTCTGAAATTAAAACAGTAATTTTTTTATCATTAATACCATTACTGCAACCATATAGTGTGGTTAAAAAAATTAATAATACAATCAGTATTCGATTTTTTATTAATCTCATTTTGTGTACCACATAAACCATATTGTTTTATCTTCTGCATCAAAAATAGTATATTTCACTAAACTTTAATTTCCTTTTATATTTTTTAAATGATTTTTTACATATACCGCCTCATATGAGGCGGTATACTAATTGCTATTTAATTTCATACAAGATATTATTATTTAAGTCATAAACTGCAATACGATAAACTCCGACTTTATTAGGATTTTCATTATCAATTCTCAAATAATAACAATGAATTTCATATTCTTTACTTTTATCAGTTATTATCTTTCGTATAAATGGACTTAAATCAGAATAAATAATTTTAAAATTATCAACTTTTTCTTGCTCAGAACCGTCAAGACAATTTAATTCATATGAAATTATTTTACCTTCAATACTATCAAAAAGAGCATTAATTTGTTTATCTATTGTGTTTTTTTTATTCAATTCACTATTAAATATTTTTTTTAATTTTTCTATATCTTTATTAATAAAACTTTCTATTATATTTTTTTTTACATAAGCAACATCATCTTTTTTTGTTAGTTGACTGCAAGATATTAGAGATATAGATAAAATTATTACTAAAAGTAAAGAATAATGCTTTACCATAATAGCCACACTTTTTTATCTTCGTCATCGAATATAATACAATTCCTATCATTTTCTTTAATATCAGATTTTTTCAAGCTCTCATACATACTTCCCATACCACTAAAATCAACAGTGGCAATTTGAGTTAATTGATATTCTTTTACATTATCTATAATATAATCTGGGTTAAACCCAGTTATCCACCATTGGTCTTCATATGGTTGCCAGTTAAACACATTCTCGTAATTTCCTGAAAAAAGTTCATAATAAAGACTTAAAGTCATTGATAACTCATAACTCACATCCCAATGTTCAAATGAAAATTCATCAGAGCTTATATAAAATCCAACTTCTGTACCTGCACCAACATTAAGATAATTACCTTTCCAAGCCCAAACAACATAGTCTAAATTATCATCACTATTTTTAAACGGAAGCTTTAGTCTACTCATACTTGTACCCAAATTAAAACCCAAATCATAGTAGTCGTTATATCCCCATTTTGACTGCCATTGAGTATTATCGGAATGTAATGCGACTTTTAAGTTATCATATCTACAATCTAAATTTACAGAACCAAATTCAGAACTTTTAGATACAGCATATTCAATTAAATTATTGTCAAGATAAGGTATAAATCCCCATAAAAACTTTATTTTTGACTTAAATTCAATTGGCTGATAATATTCATCTAAATATTCACGTGCAATTTCAGTATTGATTTTTTCCATCTCAATTTGATTATCCCATATACTTTTTGCATTTTTAGGTCCATTAGACTTAAGTCTTTGATTGTCAGCAGGAACAATTTTTTTACCATTTACATAAATCCCCTTCCCATCCAACATCCCATCCCCATCACTATCCTGCAAATTTGGAAAAGATTTATAATTCCAAACTTGCATAGTATACGGACTACCATAGCTATCTCGCACAGTAACGGTATGGTTTTCATATATTTCAGAAAGGTCAGCCAACCCATCACCATCTGTATCAAAAAAATAATCTCCAAGAACAGGGTTTTTGTCCAAATAAACAGTGGTATAATTGGATAAAATCACACGATATTTTCCATTAGTGTCAATTGTACTTTCCCACTCGCAAATGAAAGCTTGGGCACTAATTGCACCATCATTCCATTTTCCGTTATAATAGCATCCAAGGTAATCTTCTGTTGGAAAACTGGCTGAACCGTCATTTGGTTCGCCACTATTCCAGTTGCCATAAACCCAAGTTTCACCAGTTACCCAACGCCAAAGTCCTTCTTGTTCGACATCACTTCCACCGAGATAATAATAACTATCTGGTTTTCCATTCATCAAATTATTGATAAATTCTTGCTCTTCTTGTGATGTAATTGTGGCGAGGTGTCCGCCTTTTGATTCGCAAAATTCTTTTGCTTCGTCCCAAGTCATTTTAGTGGTAAAAATCGCATAACTGTGACCTTTGTAAACCACAGGCGATGTGGTTAGACCATCAACAATGTCTTGAACATCAGATTTTATACTCTCAATAACTTCAATAAATTTACTAACATTTATGACAAAATACACACTAAAATGCTCGACATCAGCGGAAATAGAGTTAATGTCTGTAATTTCAGTATCAAACAAAGTTACACTACCATCTTCATAACTGAAATGGGCAATTCTCAAATCATTTATATCATTTTCTTCCAAAATTTCATCTGAAACTTTAAACGTTAAAGTTCCACTTTCAAAGTTAAAATTGTCATCGTGAAGAAAATCAAACGGCTCACCAACGATGTAAGGCAAATCAGAAACAGCAGTGTTGTCAGAAATATCCTGTGCAGTTAAACCATTGTAAAGGGTTGCAATACCTGTCACCTCAACGCTTGGCACAACACTTGTTGGCTCTTTGATACCTAAATCAAGAGTTTGTGTGATAATTTCATCACCATCAATAATTCCGTTGCCGTCAGTGTCTTGCAATTCGTTGTCAAATCCTAATTCATCCTCGTAACCGTCGAGGATTTTATCATTATCCCAGTCAGAATTTAAAGGATGATTATCATCTCCATCATCCAACTCGTCCTCATCAGTATCAGCGTTCATTGGGTTAGTTTCGAGTAAATATTCCTCAAAATTTGTCAAATTATCATGGTCAAAATCTTCGTCACTGTCCAAAATTGCGTTGCTATCAGTATCCAACAAAATAGGGTCAGTTCCAAGAGTTAAAATCTCATAACCGTCGGGTAAACCGTCACCATCAGTGTCTTCTGCATATTTATTTGTCCCAATGAGCAACTCATAATAATCAGGCAAACCGTCATAATCGCTGTCACGGGTGATATATTCCTCAGCTGATATGACAACTTCTGACAGTGAAACATCACTAATTTCAGGCGTTTCAAAAGTCCAACTTCCTGCACTGTCAAGAGTTTTAGAACCTTTTATAGTAACAGAAATACTTTCGTTTGGAGCAAAAATTATCTTGTCATATTTTGGCTTTATTTCGTTTTTTGTGCCAACAAAAACACCGTCTGATGATACTTCATTTTCGGTCGAAAGAATATCATAAGCCCAGTCATTTAGCAATTCAAAGTTAGAATTAAAGCTAATTTCTGGCTTAAAAATATTTTTATCAGTTGTGTTTTTTATATTTAATTTTGCATTAAAATTATGATAATTATCTTGAATTTCTGTAAAATTTGCAGAAAATTCATTGGTAAATTTGCGTGATTGTAAAGCCTCAATATTTCCAGGAAAAAACTTCTCTGTAACGGGCAAAATATATCCAGCATAAACGCTTTCACCGGGTTGCAAATCACCCGCATTTGTTCCACTGTGGGTGAGATATGAGAAATATTCGTTTTGTTCAATTTTAACATTCCAAATATTGGTGATAGCTGTCGTAGGCTCATCAACGCCAAAATCATAAAATAAAGCCCAATTCTCAATCACATGGTCACTTGTATTTTTTATCACAAAACTAACGGATTGTCCACCATACCAACTGCTTGTGATTGAGTATGTAACTTGAAAATCCTTGTCATAATAAACACGTTCGTTTTCATTTATAATCTGTATGCCGTATTCGTAGGGTGCGATTTCGGTTTGTGAAGCATGAGTAAACAGCGGATTTAATGCTAAATTTGTTGTAAGCATAGTAAAGCTTAAAACGCCCGCTATGACCTTTTTCAGGGTTGGATTTTTTGCTGATTTAATCATTTTTTCGTCCTTTCAAGTGTGAAAATTTTATTGTTAGTGACTGTACAAATTTAGATATCAACTTAAATATATACAGGAGTAACGCTTGATTATTTTAACATATCACACCGTGATTTGTCAACTTTTTTACACAATTTATCCTTAGAATTTTCCTGTGATTTTTGGTAGAGTTTTGTGTATTTTGTATAAAAATGATTTTAGGCAGGTGAAAATATTGATAATAGTTAGGGTCTTGACTAAAACAGCGGTGAATTTCTAAACATTTTGAGCAAAAATTTATACAAATCAATGTCGCGATTATTAAATCTAAACTCAGTTTCTTTCAGAAAAATCTCAAAAAATTCTTTGCGAATACCCTTGAATTTAACAAGTCGATGTTTGGCATAACCCCAAAAAGATTCGATGCCATTGATGTGATTTCCATTGC
>BNZF01000060.1 GCA_026000865.1 Clostridia bacterium | reverse complement strand
ACCACCCTTATCTTCACAAAATATGATTTGTCTATACTATATATAAAGGGAATATTTTTGTTTTTAATACTACTGGTAGCGCCGTTAGTGGTCGGCAGGCGTTGCCTGCCTAAGTTAAAAGTTAACAGTTAATAGTTGTGGTGTGCCGCTTCGCGGCACGTTTACGCGAGTCAGTTTGACTGGAAGGTTAGTTTAATGTCGCGTTTTGTGGGTTTACAAAAAAAGTACAATGGTTGCAAATTATTTAAACTAAAAAAGTCGCAGTGGCTCTAATTTTCACAAAATATGATTTGTCTATACTATATATAAAGGGAATATTTTTGTTTTTAATACTACTGGTAGCACCGCTAGTGGTCGGCAAGCGTTGCCTGCCTAAGTTAAAAGTTAACAGTTAATAGTTGTGGTGTGCCACTTCGCGGCACGTTTACGCGAGTTAGTTTAACTGTGTGATTATTTTAATTCCGCGTTTTGTGGGTTTACAAAAAAAGCACAATGGTTGCAAATTATTTAAACTAAAAAAGTCGCAGTGGCTCTAATAAAGTGCAATGATTAAAAGTTGTAAGGGTAAACGTTATTGCTCAAAGAAAAAAAGTCGCAAATAAATCAAAGTAACGATAAAACATTGAAAGGCAAAATATGAGAGTACTATCAGCTCTATTCGCAGTACTGTTATTATGCAGTTGTAACGGTCATACCGAGGTTCGTGACAGAACATTTGTTTCAACTGTTGCTGTACAGCAGGATTTGGACAGTTTTTTCGTAACTGTGACAGACGAAGTCGGTGAATATTCGGGATATGGAAACTCGATTTTGTCTGCATTAAACAGTGCTGAGGAAAATTCAGGCAAAAACATGTTCTTTGGTCACACAGAATTGCTGTCAATGAATGTTGATAATTTAGATACTAACCTAATTATTCTGCTGAAAAGCAATTATTTCTCGCCAAACACTCTGCTTTGCACAACAAAAAGCAACTCAAATATTTCAAAAGAAACAACTTCAAAAATTCAAACAAACGATAATAACGGCTATCTCAAAGCAATGACAATTTCAAGCACATTACAAGACCTACTCTCGAAAGGTTTTTCGGAAGTGCCGTTTGTTTCGGATAGTGATATTAAAATGGGGATTATCAATTAACAATGGATAATGGCTATTTGTGATTTCGCTCACCCGAATAAGTTTCTTGCATATAGCTTTATATAGAAATTCTACTTGATATAGATGTGTTTTCTCTCCATACGGCGAGGGAGCGTGAAGACGGCACGCTCAGAATTGCGTATGCAACAAGGTTTCGGCGTACGGAGTACGTCAAACGGCGTATACACCATGTTTGAAATTTGCAAGTAAATTTCAAGGAAATCTGTTATATGACGATTTGGAGGCACATTCAATTACACTCCGTGCTTACGCAAGGTGACACCTTTGATTGTGATTGTGCCGAAAATTGCGAAACGCAATATATGCCGATAAACTCAATCGGGGAGCGAAAAAAAAATCAATATCTCTGTTAGATAATCTATGCAAGCCCCTTATAAATAATTTTTTTGTAAAATATGTAACCCACAGCACAAAAAATCTGTCTATATAAGTGAAGACGTTGGATAGTTAATAGGTAATAGTGTATAGTTGAAAGTTGCAGGCAACGCCTGTGGCGACAGTTAATAGTTAATAGGTAATAGTTGTGGAGTGACGCTTCGCGTCACGGTTACGCGATGAAGTTTAACTTAATCGTTAGTTAATGGTCGCGTTTTATTATTGATAATAATTACGGGTATTAGTCGCAAAACGCGGAAATTAAACTAACCGTCCAGTCAAACTATCTCGCGAAAACCGTCCGCCCGCAGGGCGGACTGGGCAACTTTACACTATACACTTTTAACTATTAACTGTGCCGTAGGCACACGGCACTATAAACTATAAACTTTTAACTATCTCGACATGCAGGTGCTACCTGCCTATTAACTATCCAAAAGGGGCTATGATATGAATAACACTAAACTAACGGCGGTTTTACTTGCTGTTTTGCTTTCAATCGCAATATTTTCGACCGCTTGCAAGGGGGAAAAATCGCCTATGCAGGACGATGGGACAAAAACCGTTACTGGTGATAAAATCATTACGGGCGAGGTTGACGTGACGGGTATATATGAGGGTGACATAAAAAAGACAAACACAGATTTAGGCGAGGATTACAATATTTCGTGGGTCGATACCGCGTTCGAGACTCTTATTCGGAAAGCCTTAAATAAGCCCGACGGCGTTCTCCGTCGCACTGATTTAGATGCATTCGAGTGGTTTACCATCGCAGGTCCAGATTTTATAGACTCAAATCTTTCGGCTGCGGATAACGCTTCTGTTTCAATAGGCGGTGACGTACCTACAAAGGGATTAGGGCTGTTTAGCGATACTTGGTATGAAATAGATGGAGAGAAACACACTGAAATCGGTAAAATCACTGGACTTGATGATTTGGTACACTTCAAAAACCTTTTTTCTGTCCGCATTCAGTTTAACAAAATTGGTAATCTCAGCGCCTTGAAGGATTGCCCTTGGCTTGAAGACATCAATTTATGCGAAAATGAAATAAATGATATCGGGGGACTTTCTAGTCTGACAAAACTTCGCTGGCTGATGTTAAGAGATAATAAAATTGCCGATATTACCCCGATTGCATCACTATCCCTGTTGGAACACATTGATTTCTACGGCAATCAAATCCGTGATATTCGGGCGGTAAAGGACTTAAAAAACCTTGTAAATATCTCTTTTAGTGCAAATAAGATTTCTGACATCACTGGGATTTCGGATTTGCCCAAACTGGATGATTTGTGGTTAGACGAAAATCAAATCGAAGATTTATCGCCTCTTGCAAATTTACCAGTTTTGCGACAGGTTGTTTTGGCACAAAATAAAATTAGCGACTTAAAGCCACTGGCTGTCTTAAAAAATCTAGAAACGATTGACTTGACTGACAATCCTGTCTCTGACTGGTCGCCTGTCGTCGACGTACCTAATGTCGTTGGTAGACCATAATTTGTGTGACTTGTTTTTCTTGGCAGTGCCTGCAATCAATATATACAATATGATTACAAAGCGATATAATTATTGCAAAAATCAAAGTGATAATCGCTATGTACATCAAGTGCAAAAATGCAGTTGTGAACGTACCCAAAAAGTAGCGAAAAGCGACAAAAATCAGCAAGCGTTTCTTGTGCGACGGTTTTCATTTCAGCTATATTCATTAGCTACCTCAGATATATTGTGGGTGGTCGCTTGGTAAGTGACAAATCAGCGTAACAGAAAATCGCTTATTTCATTAGCAATTCTTTCCGGCTCAAACTGGTGCAGATAGTGTCCGCAATCCAGTTTGACTAATCTGGCGTTTGATTTTGCAGCGAATGATTCTTGATAGCTAATCCACAAATCTCCAATACCAATGCCGTCACCACAAAACATAAGAAGAGGCACGTTGGGGATGCCAACGTTTGATACGGTGTCCACGTTGGAGGTAAGTGCCTTTGTTTCGTTTACAACAGCACGATTAACCACATTCCGATAGGATAATAGTTTTGCCTGATAAAACTCCGAATCCGACAGAGCCAAATCAGGATAAACAAACGGCAATTTTTGCAGACCTATTGAAGTTGCAAGCGACAGCAAGCTTATCGGCGGCATTTGCAGGTTCCCGCTTTGATAATACTCTGGTGTCGCCATGTCCAAACCTATTATGGCACTTACTTCATCTGGATATTTTTTCGCCCAATATAGAGCTTCAAGCCCAGACATGGAATGAGGAATCAGAACATATGGCAACGTGATTCCCGCCAATTTCAAAGCTTCGCGACTTTGGGAAAGAACCGTGTTAATGTCACGGCTTGAGTTTGCAATATCTGAATAGCCGTACCCCAATTTCTCTATCACGGCGATTGTGTACCTATCGGAAAGTCGCGAGTAAAGCGGCTTGAAATCATATATCGGTGCCACTGTTCCTCCACCGCTCAAAAACACAAGCGTTGGTGCGATGCTGTTGCTTCCCTCTGTATAGACATGAAGCTTGTTTCCGCCGACTTCTACAAGCTGTCCGTTTGGTGTGATTTTGCCGCTTTCCAGCTTTAATGATATTTTATGATACACGGTAAATACAATGAGCAACGCCAATAGTACGCTCAAAACTATTGCAGCAATCTTTGCGGTCTTGTGCAATAAACGTTTCATCACGTTCACCCTCCAAAAATCGGCTTTGAATTCGGAAAATCATCTAATTTGCGACTAATTGACGTATTAATACAGCTTGAAAAAAACAATATAATTAGGGTCTTGCACAGATTAGAGTGGGGGATTCTCTAAAAATTCTCAACAAAATGTGATATAAATCTTGACCACGATTATTAAATCTAACCTCAGTTTCTTTCAGATAAACAATGAATTTTTCCTTTGATATGCCCTTGAATTTGACGAGTCGATGCTTAGCATAACCTCGCAGACACAGGCTCTGTGCCAAAAAGATTCGATGCCGTTGATGTGATTTCCGTCGCCTTTTGAGAACTCACACAGAGCCTGTGTCCGCGATTTTCGCCATGATTTACCCTAAAATGCCTTTCATAACCCCCGTCATAGTAACCGCCAAAACTGCAATAACTATCAATGCGTTCAAACAAAAATTTTTGTTTTTCATCGTTATTGACCCTCATACAACTCAATATGTGTAACGCTTTTTGTAAAAGTAGCAAGCTCTTTAATTGAATTATCAGCAAGGATATATTCAAATATTTTTGTGTTCATATAGTTTCCTTTTTCACAAAGAAGTCCAAAGAAATAACGCTCATCAAAAATATAAATTCTACCAACAGAAACATTTTTTAATTTGGTCTTTTGGCTCAAAAGGAGTATATCACGTGCAATTTTATTCATTTTTTCTCCTTTTAGAGTATTGATATCAGTGTCATGCAATAATACTATATCATCTGCATTATTACTTCTAAAGTAATAACAAACCACATCTGCAGGAACGAATTTAGAAGTTTTCTTTTTCTTGCCGTTTTCATAAACAATATAATAATTTGTCTTTGAAAAAAAACCGAACACATCATACGAAGTTGACGTTGTGACTTTCAGCACGGGGTCATTTTTTGAATTACTACAACTCGTCATAGCAACCGCCAAAACTGCAATAACTATCAATGCGTTCAAACAAAAGTTTTTATTTTTCATCGTTATTGACCCTCACACAACTCAATATGTGTAACGCTTTTTGTAAAAGTCGCAAGCTCTTTAATTGAATTATCAACAAGAATATATTCAAATATTTTTGTGTTAGAATGGTCTCCTTTGTCAAAGTAAAGTTCAAAGAAATAACGCTCACTAAAAATATAAAGCTCACCAACAGAAACTTTTTTTAACTTCGTTTTTTGAGCCAAAACAAGTATATTTCGCGCAATTTCGTTTGCCTGTTCCCATTCCATGGCACTATCAGCAGAACCGCGTGATAACAACTCTGCATCATCAGCGTTATTACTCATAAACAAATATCGATTCCCATCAACTACAAGAGCAAATCTAGAA
Organism: Clostridia bacterium; assembly: GCA_026000865.1. Taxonomy (GTDB): domain Bacteria; phylum Bacillota; class Clostridia; order Oscillospirales; family Ruminococcaceae; genus BNZF01. Next base: position 1,318 of record BNZF01000060.1, on the reverse strand, counting down.
GTTTTCTTTTTCTTGCCGTTTTCATAAACAATATAATAATTTGTCTTTGAAAAAAAGCCGAACACATCATACGAAGTTGACGTTGTGACTTTCAGCAAGGGCTTACTTTTTGAATTAATACAACTCGTCATAGTACCCGCCAAAAACAAAATGACTATCAGGGCTAACAAGCGAAAAATTTTATTTTTCATTATTGTTGCCCTCATAGATATATTTTCTTTTCAGAAGTGCAAGGTCAAAAACGTCAATTTCGCCGTCTTCGTTCATGTCAAATTTTTTATCAACTAATGGGGTTCTTTCTAAAATATAATTTTGTAATGCAGCGATTTCGTCTGCAAAATTGAAATTTGAAACAGTGACAGTGAATGACGCAGAAACGCCGTATTCTGTTGAGCCTGTTATGGTAACTGTCCCCTCAGCGAGTGCTTGGATCACACCATTTTCGTCAATTTTTATGATGTTTCCCTTGTCGTACGTGAAGAATAGTTCGGTTTCAGTTGCAGAAACGGGGGAAAATATAGGGCTTACAAGAGTTCTTTCACCAATAACCATATTCAACTCACCACACCATCAATCCATATTTCTCAATAATCTCGTCCCACATTTTTAACGCTTCTTCTTCGGTCAGTTGTTCGCGGGTGAAAGTTATTTCTTTGCCTTTTAGAAAATCAAATCTATCATCATAAACATTCATAGGCGTTAGAATGAATTTTTCTCCTTTTAACTGAGCATCTGCAAGAAGAATATAGTGATAATTTGAATATTCTCTTCCTAATGCCAAATCATTAATATCAACATTGCCCCCCATTGAAAATTCAAATACAACCGGAATTTTAACGCCATTTAAAGTCCATTCTCCATACGTTCCTCCAGATTCACAATATACAAAATGAATTGAATATTCTTCACACGACCATTTTGAATTCGGAAAATCATCTAATTTGCGACTAATTGACGTATTAATACAGCTTGAAAAAAACAATATAATTAATACTAAGCTCATAATAGTCTTGAAAATAAATTTATTTTTTGAATGAATATCCATATACAAAACTCCCTTTTTCATTTAAATATAATGAATAAAATAACTCTTGTAAAGTATTAAAATCTTTTGCTGTTTTGTATTCACTTTTTAAGTTATACATAATATATTTCCCATTTTCCTTTTTAATGAAAACGGTATGCATACCATCTTCAATACTTGGTCCGTTAAAAAAACAACACTACTTTTCCCCTATCACCACATTCAACCCATCCTACCGTCACTTTTCAAACTTAACCCATATTTCTCAATAATTTCGTCCCGCATTTTTAACGC
>BNZF01000059.1 GCA_026000865.1 Clostridia bacterium | reverse complement strand
GTATATCGAAGGTGTATAGATTTAGAAGAAAGTCCTTTAAATTTAGCGAGTTTTAGTAACGGTGTACATTGGTTAAAAGGGATAGAAAGTCTATATGCTCTTTCAGATATATCAAATTGGGATAACGAATTTTGGAAAAATATAGCTGTATTTTCATATAACTCATACAATTCAGTAACAATTGAGAATGCAGTTGAACATTCACTGGTAATGACAAAAAAAATTGTGTTGCCTGTGCTGAACACTACGATTGACATCAAGTCGTCTATTGATTATTTTATCAAGTTCAAGTTACCAATAAGTCTGAATGTCCATTATAAAGAAGAAAATTTTGCCAACAACTGGAGACCTGCCGTTTGTAATGAAGGAATGTTGTGGGTTAAATTGGATAATCGTAATGATTATATAGAAAAACAAGAATTTGTTATTCAAAGAGAACTTGCTATAATTGCTCGTTGGGTAAAGGAAGGGAAAACTGGTCATACAAAAAAAAATTATGACGAATATTTAAAAAGGGCTAAAAAGGGAAAACTACGCGAAATGGTTGAATACGATGAAATTTTCAATGATAGTGATTGGATTGCCAAAGCTCATACAGAACTTGAACAACGTAAGGCTTTAAACACCAAAATACTTATGTCTTATGGGCTTAATATATAAACAAACAAAATTATGTTAAAATATACTTACTACACAGAAAGGAGCAAAAAATGCCAACACTAAACGCAGTTTTCAAGCAAGTCTTCGGCGAAGCATTAACCCCGTTGGGGTTCGTTAAAATCAAAAGCAAATATCCGTACTATGTTCGGGTTGTTGAAGGAGGTGAGATTATTCATATCATATCGATTAGAAATGAGTGGAGTGAGGAATTAGACAAAAAAGCATTCAATATTTTAGGAGGTGTTGCGACAGTTTATCGAGGACGGATTTCTTTAGACAAAAATCCAAGGGATAATACAGGATGGCTAAGAAATGTTTCCTGTTTTTATACGATGCCAACTATCAACTTTGACCGTGATTTTAGTAAAACCATATCTTTGTTTCTATATAAACCAGAGGACAACAAATCAATGGTTAATGCAGTTGAACATTCACTTGAAATAACAGAGAAATATATGATACCTGTACTTGATAAAGTAAACACGTTAGATTTATGTATCGAATATCTTAACAAATTTGGTCTAGGGTTGTATCTTTATGGCGATGGTTGCTTTGGTGGAAAAAGCACAAATAGTTTTTATAATGAAGGACTTCTATATATAAAAACGAATCACGAAATAGAAAAAAAATGGAAAAAAATTCTTGATGAAAAAATTCTTGATGAAGAAAGCCTTCAACGAGTATATCAAGGCTATCAATATTTTGGTGACCCTGAATTAAATGCAAAAACTTTAATAGAACTGGAAACGCGAAAAAAAGAAAATACTGAAATTTTAAAGTCATATGGACTTAATATGATATAAAAAGGAGAACAAAATTATGTTCCAAATAAAGAAAAAATTCATGCAAATAATCGCATGCATATTAGCATTAACAATATTGTTACCAACAATTGCATCTCTTCCTATTAATATTCCAATTTACGCCAATACAGTAACAGAAGCCGAAAATGAGGCAATGGAAGATTATAATTATAGTCTATTGGGCAAACCAAGTGCAGGTAACTGGGGACAAGCACATTATAAAGATTTTCTTCCTTGGAATTATTTTCATAATCAGGTTCAAAAAAATATATCTGAAACGCTCTACAAAGACATAATTTTTAGAGAACTTCTTGCTCCATATGTTAATTCAAAAGGTAAATTAATAAACGGTAGAGCAGACTTGTATTGGAAAATTATAAATCCTCTTACCAATAAAGAAACCTCCTATCTTTGGGAGGTAAAACCGCTATCTTATGCAACTCCTGAAAAAGCAGTATTAGCATATGAACAACTCCAAAGATATGTTCAAGCAAATGAACCCTTTAGACTTGGCAACACAGACGGAGTTGATATTAGTGGAAGTTCTTTTATTACTACTAATGGATTATATGAAGTATCATATTCATCTGAACCAAATGGTTTAATTCTTTACTGGTTCAACCGCATCAACGAAGACGACCCCGAAGAAGAACCCGTGCCTGACCCAGTACCCCGAGAAACCCTTGAAAATAATACACAACCTTTTCCTAGTATTCCACCCGTAATTATACCACCAACTGGGGATACTGAACCAAACCAACAACCCGAAAAAGAACCCAACCCTTTGTCTAATCCAAATCAAATACCCAGTCCATCATATTCAAAAGGTGTAGGAGATGTTAAAAAAGGTGTAGAAGATGCTATAAAAGGAATAATCGGGAATAAAGAAAAACCTGCTTATAGTGCAGTCGATATAGCGAATTTGACGTTAACTGCTATTATGATAAAAACCCTCCATGAAAAATTGATAAAAAATGGCAGAGCACTTTCTATTTCTCGTCCTTCAGTTACTGCTTGCAGTGCTTATTTAGCAAATCCAAATTCTGTTTCTGCCATAGAAGCTTTTTTAGAATTTTTAGAGTTATATAACCCAGAGCTCATCCCTGATGAACCAGATGATGACCCAGATGGTAGCGGAATGGGCGATGGAATAGACGAAGAAGGCGAAGAATTTGAAACTGCTGGTGATGCTGCCCCTCCACGTGACCCGCTTGCAATCGACTTTGGAGCAGAAGGCATTGAACTTACATCACTTGAAAACGGTGTTCACTTTGACCTTGACAATAATAGATTTGCAGAAAAAACAGCTTGGATTGGTTCAGAAGACGGTTTCCTCGCACTCGATAGAAATGGCAACGGCAAAATCGATAACGGTAGTGAACTTTTCGGTGACCAATTTTTTATGTCAAATGGTCAAAAATCTTCTTTTGGATTTGAAGCACTTGCAGATTTTGACGAAAACGAAGACGGCAATATTGATGAAAACGATGCCGTATTTGCCGATTTACTCGTGTGGATTGACGCAAACCAAAACGGTATTTCTGAAAAATCAGAATTATATACACTGGACAAGTTAAATATCACTTCAATAAGCCTTGATTATTCTGAGTCGAATATTCTTGATACAGAAACTGGTACTTTGATATCTGAATATGCTGACGTTATATATTTAGAAAATGAAGTACAAAAAACCACAACAATTAGTGAATTTTGGTTTTCTGTTGATACTTCAAATACAACACATGATGGTGTTGCAAGCATAGGAAACGTTCCTAGTTTATTCCAAGCAATAGCTGATGATGAAAGCGGAAAATTATTTGAATTATGGATTAGATTTAATGACGCAGAAGATAATGGTGCAATGCGTTATTATCTCAAACAAATTTTGTATTTTATTACAGATTCGACTGATATTGAAATTAATAGTCGCGGTGGCAATATTGATGCCAGAGATTTACATGTTATTGAGCAGTTTATGGGTCGTGAGTTTGAAGGTGTAAGCGGTGCAAACCCTAACGCTCCTGCGGCTGAGATTTTGAAAAGAGTTTACACAAACATTGAAAATTATTATTTCAATATTGTCAACTGGAAATCGGCATTCGGCGGATATATGACAGCAGCTTATATATTTACTGATGATAATGGTCAAAAAAATATTGACTTGGCATTTTTGAATTATATTATTGATTCAAAAATTTCTGATAACGAAAATGTTGACACACTTATTTACAGTCTTGGCGTTTATCTTAAATCATTTGACACAATAAATGGCACTAGCTTATTCAGCGATTATAACACACTTTATTCTGCAATTTCTTCTAGATATGAAAAAATCGTAGAGCTTTCCAAATCTGGAAACACTTATATCGGAACAGACGGTAACGACAATTATTACGGAACAAATAACAATGATTTTATTTTCGGCGGAGACGGTAAAGATACTCTTCGTGGCGGTAACGGAAACGACATTTTATATGGCGGTAAAGGAAATAATACGCTTAACGGCGAAGCAGGAAACGACATATATGTTTTTGAAGCAGAACACGACAACAATATAATTACAGATAAAAACGGATTAAGCGAATTAATTTTTGCTGACGGAATAAGTGCAGATGAGTACGCGATTTCAGTGAACGAATCCATGGCTCTTGTTTTAACAAACAAAGATACTGGTAATTCTATCACAATTCAAGATTACTTGTTAAATCCGCTCAATTTCTCTTTCAGTTTTTCAGGAGAATCAAAAGTCCTTGGGGGCGGTGACGACGGTTCAATTGTACAAGGGACAAGCAATGGTGATGATATTTCTGTAGGAAATGGTCTTAATATTATCATGGGCATTGATGGCAACGACAGCATCTATGGTGGAAACAACATGGATATTATTTTTGGCGGTAATGGCGACGATAATCTTTACGGCGGAAACGGAACGAACATTATATTAGGTGATGACGGAAATGACGTAATTCACGGCGGTGATACTTCAAGCTATCTGTATGGCGGCAGCGACGATGATTATGTTTACGGCGGTGGCGGAAACGACGTTTTAGACGGCGGTTACGGTAATGATTACCTGCAAGGTGACCATGGTAACGACACTTATATCTTCAAAAATGGATATGGTTTTGATACTGTAAATGATTCATCAGGAGACAACACTATTCGCATCTCAGGGCTGTCTGCAAATCAGATGGTAAACACAAAAAACGCGTGGAACGACCTTATCATTAATTTTGCAGGAACGGAAGACCGTTTGACAATTCAAGGTTTCTTTAATTTTAACAGCAACAGAAATTTCAATTTTGTGTTTGATAATGGTGCAATTATCGGGCAGTATGAAATTCAAGCGAAATATGCTCCGATTTACGGCACTGAAAATAACGATTGGCTCGCGATAAACGGCAATGATGGCGGCATAATTTATGGACAGGGCGGCAATGATGGATTATCTGGCGGAAACGGAAATGACACTCTGTACGGCGGTGACGGTAACGACCAACTCTATGGTAATGACGGTGGCGACCTTCTTGATGGCGGTGCAGGTAACGATTATTTATATGGCGGAAACGGCAGTGACACCTATATTTTCGGAATCGGTTACGACCATGACACAATTGATGATTGGGGTTTCGGCAACAACTTCGTCATATTCACGGACATTAATTTGGATGAAGTAACGATTTCAAATCTCTATGGTTCAGTGCTTGAAATTATAGTAAACGGCACAAATGACAAACTCACAATTAATAACTTCAAGTGGGGTGGGGCAAGTTTCACTTTTGAATTTGCAGACGGTGTACTAACCACTGTTGATAAGAATACGTTTGAGTTTGTAATTATTTCGACCTCTCTGAACAATTAGAAAACGGATAGAAAACGGATTTTTTGAGTTTTTATGTATGAAGACCTTTGGATTTTTTCCGAAGGTCTTTGTGCATTATAAGCTCCTCAACTGTCGTCATACCACGAATTCGCCGTTATCATAATCGTCCACAGCACAACCAATAATGAATTTTGAATGGATACACAATCACTATAGTAATTTGATTTTGGGTCTCGACAAGATTAGAGTAATTTTTTAGATAAAAGTGTATGATTTTCTAATTCAAGCATTTGAAATTGACCGTGAAACTTCGCATATTCAAACAACTCAAAATCAATAAAATTAACGCAAATTACAGACGTCACTTCGCCGTATTTCTTGTTTTTTGCAAGCCCGCGAGCAAAAATTTTAGCCGCATAAAGCAATGACCTATCCTTGTAATCAGTCTGGGCAGCGACATTAAGTTCCAAGTTTATGACTTGATTATTGACCGTCACAAGAATGTCAACACGGCAAGTTTTTCCTTCGCTATCGTCTTTTGTGAATTCTGTGTCAACAAATTCAACCGCCGTAAGATTATCCAAATTCACGTTGAGAATTTCAGCGACAAGCGGTCGCAAAACTTCCTCATCTTTGCAAATTTTCTTGAACATAAAATCATAATGAGGTTTGGTGACAATTTCGACACTGTTTTCGATTGACATGTTCTGCTCCTTGCAGCAAGTTTTTTATCTATGAATATTATAACATCAAAAAAATGATGTGTCAAGCTTTTTCTTGCATGAGGTTGAATTAGATAGCAAAAATATCAAAAAATGGCTTATAATGCGAATTTGCATTGTGCAAATAATCTTTGAGAATGTAGAATGAGAATCACCTTTTAAAACCTATTTTTTAATAGTATAGTATAAATATAACAACGGGGTTGCGGGGTTCTGCCCCGCTTATCGGTGGGGTATACACCGCACCCCTTACTTACAAAAACTATAAAAAATAAGTTTTAGAAGTTCAGTTCCATTGCAAATTTTAAAGAGTGATTCACATATAGAGTTATAGTCACAAAAAAAGAAGTAATAAAATGAAATAAATAATATTTCTCCCAGATGGGATAGAGTTGTGCAAAAACGATAGTGAAAACGACAATTTCACGGAGGTAATCAACTTTGAAAAAGCACGTGAAATAGCCAACACTTTTGATTTGTGCTATACCATCGAATACATGTGTTCACACACCGCCGAGCGATACGGGTCAGAATTTATTGACGAAAAAGGCAAATATGTGTACGACCGCGAAGAATACACCGAGCCAATAATTCGTGTTATTGCGTAAGAAATAATGGAACAGACTATAGCAATTTTCGTTTTTATAGATTATTTTTCAATCATTCAATCATAAGATAAATCTCATATACGGGCGTGGGGCGTGCTACCCACCTCTCACAGACAAGCGAGACTTTATATATTTTTGTTAATATTCAAGCCAATATAGTCTATAAAAAATCAAGGGTCTCGACAAGATTAGAGTGGTTTTTTACGCAAAACTGACAACAAAAATTTATACAAATCAATGTCGCGATTATTAAATCTAAACTCAGTTTCTTTCAGATAAATAATGAATTTTTCCTTTGGTATGCCTTTAAATTTGACGAGCCGATGCTTAGCATAACCCCAAAAA
>BNZF01000058.1 GCA_026000865.1 Clostridia bacterium | reverse complement strand
TTCATAAACTGAGCATATTGTTATTGATTTAGGGTCCTGAGTATCATAAAGCACAAATTCAAAAGGGTCTACAAGAGATTTTCCAAGAGTGAATGAAATATTACCATTAATCGAGCCGTCACTTAATGTGCCGTCACTTAATACACCGTCACTTGTTGTTTTATTGTTTTCAACAGCATTGCACCCGCCTAAGAGCAATATTATTGATATAACAAACAAAATAATTAATTTTTTCATGGCTTAGTACCAAGAAACAGTATAATAAACTGTCCTATCTGAATTGGCATACTGTTTAACTTCAATTCTATATGGGCTTAATGAGGCGGACGGTGTAAATTGTACTATTTCAGTGTTATTATAAACTGAATTTCCAGTGCCAACTGGGTCGTTGTTTTTATCATAAACGTGCAAATCTAAATCTGCAAGAGTTCCTACTGTGGGTGTTGCGGAAGAATGTGTACCCGACAGAGTAGAATATTTTAACCAACTTAACGAAACACGTATAACCGTATCAGCAGAAGTTGTGTTGAATGTGTAGTTCCGTGTAGTACCCGCAGTAGTGTTCGCAGCAAAATTAGCTGAAACATAACGAGCACTATTGGTTACATAATAAGCACCTTTTGCGTCAACACAACCTGCTCCCATTTTATCAAAATTCTGTCCTGTGCTACTTGTATAATATGAAATGTGGTTATGGTTAATTCCAGCGGTAATGATAGATTTAACGGTATCTTGCATAGTTTTTAATGCAGGCGTTTTTTGACAAAGTTGAGCAACAATTCCGGTAACGTGCGGTGCAGAATAACTTGTACCCAAATCTGATCCCGCTGCTGACTGAATATTTATTTCGGGAGTTTCATTTCCTCCAGGAGCGACTAAATCAGGTTTGTTAGTAAGAAGGCTACCTTGGATATAACTTGAGTATGTTGTAAAACCATCATCTGTTTGTGATGGAGTATTATTGTCGTTTATTGCACCAACAGTTATAATATTATATGCCATTCCAGGGCTTGTAACATTACCACCATTATTTCCAGAAGACTTAACAAAATGGACACTATGGTTAATTGCAATATGGTCTGTCCATCTTTCTGGTGACTCATATGAAGCAGTAGTTCCATCTCCAAGATATGCACTCATATTAATTACATTAACATTTTGTAAAAGTAACCATTCTATTCTGTCATTCCATTGAGTATCCGTAGAGTTATAAGCACTATATAATTTCGCATTAGGCACGATACCTTTAAAACCACCATATGATTTTGCAACCATTATTGCGGCAACCATATCGGAGTGTGGATGATGTGCTCTTGATTTACTTGTGTCAAAGAAGAAATTTCCAGCAGTAAAATAAGGTTTTGTTCTATCTGGTTCGCTTGGTTCAATCATCCCAATTTTTACACCACTCCCGTCAAGACCCATTGTATCTCTTGTATAATTTGCCTGAATGGTAGGGATACTTGTGAGTGTTTCGGCAATCATTTCAACAGGCGGACTATAATAGAGAACTTCAACAAATTCATTGTTTGAAATTGTTTCGATTTCTTGTTTGGTCAGTTCAACTCGAATAAGCGGTGCGAATTTGCTGACAAAAATATTTTCGGTGTTTCTTGATGCTTGCAAATTCACAATGTTTGCACAGCTGTTGAGGAATTGCTCGGTGGCGTTAAGTTGCCTTTCAACATAGATGGTGCGTTCCGCCGCGATATAAGCGTCAACTTGTTCTGCGGAATATTCTCCAACGATTTCAACGTCAAAATCCTCACGGTCATATGGAGCGGTGATATCGGCTTTATTGTAGCCGATTTGTGCTTTGACTTCCTGCTCAACGTCCTCAATTTCAATGGGCGTCGTCCAAATATCAACAGGTATCAGGTCTTCTGCGCCGCTGTTGTCCATGACGTCTTGAAGCTCCTCGGTAATCCCGAATGTCGGCGGTGTTGGGGTGATTGGTTGCTTTGTTTGCTCTTGATTGTTTGTCGCTTGCACCAACATGATGTTGGCAATCAATGTTGTGATTACTAATATTGACATTAGTTTTTTGATTTTTTGCATTTTTCATCCTTTTTATAAATATAGTAAAAATAATTTTAATAATGAGATTATATATTATGTTAGACTTGAAAGCAATATATTTTGTAATTTAATTTTTAATAATTTTACTAAATGTAGAAATTTGTCAACAAAAGTTTTCGACAAATTTCGAGTTTTTACAAAAAGTTTCGTAAATTTTCGCGGAAAAATTTCAGTTAACAAAAACCCAAAATCCAAGATTTTTTAAAATTTCACAAAACTATTGCAATTCCAAGGTTTATAAATTTATTTAATTTGTACAAATTCAAGTTTAAGATAAAGAGGGGGTGCGGGGCACCGCCCCGTGTATCGAGGCAGATGTTCATTAACTCCATTTTAATAAAATAAAAAAAGCAAGTTTTAGAAAAGGTGTAATAAAAAAACAATAAAATCTAAGATTTTTTAAATTTTCACAAAACTATTGCAATTCCAAGGTTTATATGTTACAATTCCAATAATTTGATTTTTTGGAGGATTATAATGATTAACACTCTTTATAATGAATGGATAATTCACGCAACTGAGGACACTGATTTAATTCCAGAACTAAAAAACATGGATGAAAACTCAAAGAATGACGCTTTTTACCGCGATTTAGAGTTTGGCACAGGCGGTCTGCGAGGTGTACTCGGTGCGGGAACTAACCGCATGAATATCTATACCATAAGACGTGCAACACAGGGAATTGTTGAATATATTAAGGATTTGAAAATCGAAAATCCGTCTGTTGCCGTTAGCTTTGACAGCAGAAATAAATCTTCACTTTTTGCCAATGAAGTTGCAAAAGTTTTCGCAAACAGCGGAATAAAGGTGTACATATATAAGGGACTTATGCCGACACCAATGCTCAGTTTTGCGGTAAGAGAAACAAAATCGACAGTCGGAATAATGGTAACCGCGTCACATAACCCTGCAAAATATAACGGCTATAAAACTTATGGTGCGGATGGTTGTCAAATGACAGACGACGCGTCTGAAAAAGTTTTGGAGAAAATTAATGCTCTGCCAATGTTCTCCGATGTTAAATATGAAAAAAACGCTGAAACTGAATATATTTCAGATGAATTAATAAATAAGTTTTTTGCGAAAGTCAAAGAACAGTCTATTCATTGCAATACTCTTAAAGACGCAGGTTTAAAAGCGGTATATACTCCTCTTAATGGCACGGGAAATAAACCAGTACGCCGTATACTTGACGAGATTGGTATAAAAGACGTCGTTGTTGTTAAAGAACAGGAAAACCCTGATGGAAACTTTACAACTTGCCCGTTTCCCAACCCCGAAATCAAAGAGGCGCTGCAACTTGGTCTTGATTATTGTGAAAAAGAAAAACCCGATATTTTGCTTGCAACAGACCCTGACTGTGATAGAGTTGGCATCGCTATTCCGTCTGACGATGGCGATTATGTGCTTTTTGACGGCAATACCGTTGGTGCATTGCTCACGGAATATGTTCTTTCTGAACGTAAACGTGTTGGCAGTTTGCCCGAAAATCCTATTGTGATTAAAACAATTGTTTCAACAGATATGATTTTTGATATTGCAAAAAATTATAATGCCGAAGTTGCAGAATGTCTCACAGGGTTTAAGTATATTGGCGAGATAATTGGCAGACTTGAAGCAAAAGGCGAAGAGGACAGGTTTGTTTTTGGCTTTGAGGAGAGTTACGGATATTTAGCGGGAACTCACGCAAGAGATAAAGATGCAGTTGTTGCTTCAATGTTGATTTGTGAAATGGCTGCGTATTATAAGTCAAAAGGGTTAAATTTGCTTGACGTTAGAGAAACACTATATAAAAGGTATGGTTTTTATGTTAACACCCAAGATAGTTTTTATTTTGAGGGTGAAAAAGGTATGCACATAATGCAGACGATTATGGCAAAACTAAGAGCAGAGCAAACTTTAAAAATCGGTTCAGCGAGTGTTACTAAATTCGTTGACTATAAGAATGATGATACAGGTTTGCCTAAATCAAACGTTTTGTCGTATATTCTTGATAACGGCACAAAAGTAATAATCCGTCCGTCTGGCACAGAGCCAAAACTTAAAGCGTATTTCTTTGCCAAAGGAAAAACCTTAGACGAAGCGAAAGAACTTAATAAAACGTTGGCGAATGAAGTAAAAGCTCTTTTGGGAATTTAGCAGGCGGGGTGGATAGTTGATAGTGTATAGTTAATAGTGCGGAGAGTCTCCGCCGGCATTTTCGCGGAATAGTTTAATAGTATTGTTAGTTTACTGTCGCGTTTTGCAGTTTTACGTAAAGCACAATGGTCGCAAATCAATCAGGAGAAAAAAGTCGCAGAGGTTTCTAAAAGTTATAATTGTTAAAAGTCGCAAAGGAAAGCGTTGCGGCTCAGACTAAAAAGGCGTCGGATAGTTGAAAGTTAATAGTGTATAGTTGAAATGCACGTGTTTTTTTGTATAACTGTTAAAACACGACAGTAAACTAATCGTATAGTTAAGATTCTCCGTGTAAACGTCGGCGTGTTACGACACCACAACTTTTAACTATTAACTTTTAACTATTAACTTTCCGACAGTGGCTCAAAATAAAAAAATGGTTTATGATGTTGAAGAAATAAAAGAATTGTTGACACCTGTTTTTGTTCAGTATGGAACGAAATCAGCGGTTCTTTTTGGGTCATATGCGAGAGGGACTGCGAATGAGAAAAGCGATGTTGATATTCTTGTTGACAGTGGGTTGATTGGATTAAATTTTTTCGGACTTGTTGATTATATTCAACAGACGCTTAACAAAGAAGTTGATGTTTTTGATATAAAAGAAGTTAAGAGAGAATCTAAGGTTGCTGTTGAAATAAAAAATACAGGAATTAAGATATATGGATAAAAACACTCAAATTTGTCAAAAGTTAATAATTTATATTCAAAAGATATTTGGACACTGTGAAAATATTGATAAGGAAGAATTTTTCAATAATATAGATAAACAAGAACTTTGTGCATTTAGTCTAATACAAATGGCGGAACTTTCAAAAAATCTTGATGATGATTTTATAGAGGAAAAGAACATTCCTCAAAACCAACTCCGTGCGTTAAGGAACAGGCTTGTGCATAATTATGATGGTATTGATTTCACTGTTGTTTGGGAAGTAATTGAAATTAATTTGCCTGAATTAATATAGAAGCTAGTTGAAATAACTAAAACATAGGAAGACAGTAGTTACAAATCGTTTAGGAGAAAAAAGTCGCAAAGGCGTCGGATAGTTGAAAGTTAATAGTTAATAGTGCGGAGAGCCTCGCTGGCATTTTCGCGGAATAGTTTAATAGTATTGTTAGTTTACTGTCGCGTTTTAATAGGTTTAATAAGAATACATTGATCGCAAATCAATCAGGAGAAAAAAGTCGCTGTGGCTCCATTAATGTGCATTGATTAAAAGTCGCAAAGGCAAGCGTTGCGGCTCAGACTAAAAAGGCGTCGGATAGTTGAAAGTTAATAGTGTATAGTTGAAAGGTACGTGTTTTTTTGCATAACTGTTAAAACGCGAAAGTAAACTAATCGTATAGTTAAGCTTCCCCGCGTAAACGTCGGCGTGTTACGACACCACAACTTTTAACTATTAACTTTCCGAAAGTGGCTCAGACTAAAAAGGCGTCGGATAGTTGAAGGGTAATAGTGTAAAGTTGATAGTTTCGCGACATAATTTAACTACGCGAACAATGGTTGCAAATCATTAAAGCTGAAAAAGTTGCAAGGATTTCTGGAAGGTGTAATGATTAAGAGTTGCAAAGGTAAATGTTGCGGCTCAAAATAAAAAGGTTGCAAAGGAAAGCGTTGCGGCTCAAAATAAAAAAGTAAAAAAGTCGCAGAGGCTTTTGGAAAGTGTAAATGGGCAGAGAATGCAAAGGTAAATATAGAGTGCCCAAAACAAAAATATGAGAATTGGTATTTTGACTAGTGGTGGGGATTGTCCGGGGTTGAACGCGACTATTAGGGGCGTTGCGAAGGCTTGCTATGAGATTATGGATGATGTGCAGATTATTGGTATTCAAAATGGATATTATGGGTTGATTAATAATATCGCTAAGGAAATGGTGCCGAATGATTTTAGCGGAATACTTACTCTTGGCGGGACGATACTCGGGTCGAAAAGGCAAGCATTTAAGATGTTGTCTATGGACGAAGATAAAATTAAATCTATGAAAGATACCTATAAGAAATTGAGGCTTGATTGTCTTTTGACTTTGGGTGGTTGCGGTACTCATAAAACTGCTAATCTTTTGTCCGCAGAGGGGCTTAATATAATCGGATTGCCGAAAACCATTGATAATGATATTTTTGGCACGGATGTAACTTTCGGTTATTATACTGCGATAGACATTGCAACAGATTGTATTGACCGTTTGCATACAACCGCAGCATCTCATTCACGTGTAATCGTTTGTGAGATTATGGGTAATAAAGTAGGGTGGTTGACCATTTCTGCTGGTATTGCGGGAGGTGCGGATATTATCCTTATCCCCGAAAAACCGTATGATATTAATAAGGTAATCAAATCTGTCACAGACCGTATTGAAAAAGGTAAATCTTTCTCAATTATTGCGGTTGCAGAGGGTGCATATGACGTTGAAGAAGCTAAGTTAAAGAAAAAAGAACGTGCAAAAAAGCGTGAAGAAGAGAATATTACTACTGCAACCAGCCGCATAGTTGCTCAAATCCAAAGGGAAACAGGGATAGACACTCGTTCGTGTGTCCCCGGACATATTCTTCGTGGCGGTTCACCTAATGCTTATGATAGAATACTCGCAACAAAACTTGGTGCTCATGCTGCCGAACTCATCAAACAAGGCTTATTTGGCAGGACGATTGCGATAGTAGGTAATAAAATTACCTCAAACAGACTTTCCGATATCGCAGGCATAATGAAATTTATCGACGACGATAACCAACTCTTTCAAACAGCTAGAAATATTGGAATCCACTTCGGCAGGTAGCACCTGCCTGCACGTAACATGTGTCCGTGACATTTCGCGACAGGTAGCACCTGCCTGCACATAACATGTGTCCGTGACATTTCGCGTCATAATTTAACTGTGTGGTTAGTTAACTCACGCGGACGGATGGTTTTATACGGATTTTAGATAACGTGAATAGGTAATAAGTATGGAGTACCACTTCGCAGCAGGCAACCTTGTTTGTG
>BNZF01000057.1 GCA_026000865.1 Clostridia bacterium | reverse complement strand
GACAAAAAGGATTTTTTGGCGTTCAGAAGTTTGTATAATTCTGCCGTAACTTTGTCGCTTGCGGGAAGATTTGAACTTGGAAGCAACTTAAAATTTTCAGATAATTTGGCAATAGCAGAGAAAAAATTATATGAAAAACTGACAGAAAACTGCGAGAACTTCGGAGCGTTTTTGACGTCCGTTACTTCGATTGTAAACAAGATTTTGTTTGCGGTCGAAAAAGATTTTAGGGAGGAGCAAGCACAAAATGCGGCAAGAATTGAACAAATTCGGGGCGAGATTTTCAAAATCATTTGACGCGGACACAATTCCGAAGCACACTTACGGAATTTATTTGCAGAGAACGGACGTTGGCGAGTATAAAATCAAGAACGCAAACAGCGATTATTCGTCACGTTCAGTTGAAATGACATCGACTTTTGGGACTGAAAAAATGAACGGATATAACATTTTTGAGAACTTGCTAAACGGTCGAGATTGTGTTATTAAAAAGGATAAAATTGACGAACACGGTCGTACGGTTCTCAATAAATCGGGGAATGTGGTGAGAGTTATTGACTTCAAATAAACCCAAAAAGTGCAAGAAAAAGCACGAATTTTAGGCGAAAAATTCAACGAATGGCTATGGCAAAAAACTGAAATAAGGGAGGAATATATCAAAATTTACAATGAAAATTCAACAATTTAGTGACTCGAAAATATGACGGAAGTCATCAAAGTTTGACTGGAATTTCGCCGATGATTTCGCTCCGCGAACACCAATTAAACGCGATTGCAAGGGCGAAATATGGCGGAAATTCGCTGTTTGCACACGTGGTTGGTGCAGGAAAAAGTTTTGAATTAATTTCAACAGTTATGGAAAAAAAGCGACTTGGTTTAATTAACAAAGCCGCTGTTGTTGTCCCCAAACCGTTGGTTGGGCAGACCGCTTTGGAGTGGCAAAAGTTGTACCCAAACGCCAAACTTTTGGTTGCTTCGAAAAAAGATTTCACGAAAGAAAACCGCAACAAATTCATGGCTCGGCTCACGCTCGGCGACTATGATGCCGTGATAATGTTGCAGGAACAATTTGAAAAAATTCCGATGTCGATGGAGCGACAGACTGCATTTATTCGCAATGAAATTGACGTAATTACGGATGCAATTTTAGACTCTGACGACAAAATTACCACCAAACGATTGGAAAAAAAGCGAAAACAATTGGAAGTAAAACTCGAAAAAATGTTAAATTCTAAAAAGCGTGACACAGCGATTGAATTTGAAAAAACGGGCATAAATCTTCTTGTTGCGGATGAAAGTCATGGTTATAAAAACGGCTTGATTATCACAAAAATGCAGAACGTTTCGGGCATTACTTCAACAGCCACAATCGGAAGCCACGCCAAAACATCATCTTTGACAACCTCCGATACCTTGAAAAACGTCCGCAGATAAGTTTCGGCGTACCGCGTAACGTATAGCCGAAAAAGCAGATACGTGCGGCAGGCATCTGAAAGTGGGCTACCCGAAGAAGCCGCTCCCCAGTCGATAATCCAGTTTCTCTCTCCGTCAAAGAGTGTGTTCAGGGCGTGGAAATCACCGTGGCAAAGTCGATTCTCCCTCCTATCCAAGCGGGTCAACAGCCCAGCATACTGTCTTTAACACGTGGATCTTTTACAACAGGATTGTTAATAATCCTATATTCTAACATAGCTGCTTGAGAAGGCAATTCGTCCGATTTTAGCGCATGTACCGCGTGTTGTAATCGGACGAGCGTTTCAATCGTGCCGTTCCTATCCTCTTTGGTAATACCGGGATAGGAAATCGGTCTGCCGGATACATAGTCCATTTCAAATATAACCTTGCCATCGCTTGCTTGCTTGGCTGACGCCATATACGGCGGGAACAGGCAGTCCCTCGTTATACGCATAGGTCTGCATTTTCGCTTCGTGTTCGACGAACTTTGCGTAATCGCTATTGTAAACCTTGAACGCATGGTCGCCGTCTTGATAGATTTTCGCGGTCTTACCTTCGCCAATTGGCTGTAAATTCTGATAATCCATTGTCAGCCCTCATGTCGGCAAAGGCAAAACGGATGCCCTTCGGGGTCGAGCAGTGTGACAAAATCCTATCCTCCATATTGGCTGGCGGGTTTTACAGTGCCGAGAGCGATTGCCTCGTTCACGGCGGCGGTCAAATCCTTAACCTGAAAATCGAAGTGCATTTGCTTTTGTTGCTTTCCGTTTTCCTCCGGCCAAACTGGTTGCACGTAATCGAAATCACATCCCATAAACAGGACAGCCAACAGCCCGTTTCCACCGACAAGAGCTGGGCAATCCCATAAAACGCGCTTGTCCCCCCCGTCAATTCGGCGTAAAAATCACGCTGTTTCTCCGGATCTTTGCAGTCGATAGATATGTTGCCGAGTATTATTCCTTCAATCATCTTGGGCGCTCCTCTATGAAAAAGCCTTTTGAAATTCCACATTCCACTTGGAGAAAGCCGTTTTGTAAATATCGAAAACTTCATCTTCGTACCATTTGCCACCGCTTGTTCCGAGGTAACCTTGCCTTAATTCCAGTGCCATAAACGCGTCAAACACGCCGCCGTCCGGCATTGTCAAATTATACTCGCTTGCAGGCTTGAACCCGAAACGCGGATAATAATCGGCGTGTCCGACAATGATAACTGTGCCATAGCCCCGCTTACGTGCTGCGTAAAGGCTGTGCCGGATAATCGCCGCACCATACCCGTTCCGGTGGAGTTCTGGCTTAACGCTTACGGGGCCGAACGTAACGGCCTCGGTTTCGCTCCCATTGGGGCGAATGATTTTGCTTTTTGTGTACATAATGTTCGCTATAATTTCACCGCCGATTGTGCCGATAAAATCAAGTTCGGGAACAAACGCCGACCTATCACGCATAATATGCGCGAGGAAATGCTCGTCGGTGTGGGTGCGTCCCGGCAACTCCATCGTCTCAAAGGCGGCAAACGTTAGGCGTTCAACGGCTTTGTAATCGTCATGGCTTTCTAAAGTAATGTTTAGCATCACGTTTTTCCTTTATTTATCCTCACAAGCCAGCCACCGCGACCACCCAAGTCGCCGATAACGCCGCGACTGGCAAGCCTAAACCCAAACCAATCAAAGAACCTCTAAAATGATGCCATAGCCCGTGATACGCTGTTATCATATCCTCCGCGCTGGGAATCCTTGTTTTAGGGCTGTGCACAAACCAAAACCAATCAATGACAATGAGGTCATAGAGATTTACGGCTGTGAAAACAATGTAAACATGAATCGCGGCTTTCAGAAAAGTTACCGCTACTGAAAAGTATGCAAGGACGGCAAGCCCGAAAGTTAGCAGTACTGCTCCTATGATTTTTCGTGCGATACCTTTCTTTGAAACCTGTGCGACAATATCCTTATACTGCGGCAACGAGCACACCCTCTCTCGGATTGCGGGAGGGTACGACACGATTTGTGAGATAGGATTCCGTATTTGCGATGGCACTACGATAAGCGTAAATACCACACAAGCAATCAGGCACTCAACCAGTAACAGCATAGGATTTCCTCCTTTTCGATAAAACGCGGCACTCTTACGCCTCGAAGTCCTCCGAACTAAAGTTACTGTAGTATCGGCCAACTTGCGCGGTGAATTTCAACACGCAATAGTCGGGGTCAGTCACACCTTTGGGGTAATATGTGGTATCGCCGTCACGCCAAATCATTTCTTTGCTTCCCGCGTCTTCTAACACCTCCATTTTTCCTTTAAGCATCACTCCGCGAAAGAACCGCTTGTCATAAAAATAGATACAGGCGGCGTTATTGCGATACTACGATACCCGCAAGGACGAAGTATTAGTGGTAAACCAAAACTCACGTATGCCCTCGCGTTTGCGTGGCGGCGGCATCGCTTTCATATTCGGGAAACCATTGCCATCCACAGACGCAATGAAAGATACACCCTGCTTGTCAATCAAGTTTCCAATGGTCTGCTCTGGATTTCTCATCATTTTTCACCAATCTCCTTAAAATTGCCGTCCAGCTTCTTCCGCTGACTGGCGAAGCTGTAATAGTCCGGCTTTGCGTCATAGAACAGTTCCAACTCGAAGGAAGCGTTTTTGATAATCTCATCAAAAAGCTCCGCGTTCATGCAGTAGTGGTCGTCCTCCGGCTTATACCAAAACAGGTTCGTGTCGCAGACGGAACAGAGCCTCTGAACACTTCCTCGTCGGGGTAGCACGTTATTTTATCCTCACCTGTAAGGAACTCTACATTTTCGGACGAACTGGGGGTCAACGGACAGCACCGGTCCGGAGTTCTGTCTGCGCAATTGTCGCAATGACAAATGTATACAAAGTTGCCGTACTCTTTGATAACGCCCTCAACCGCACCGCAAAGGCATTTTCCGTGAATATTTTTCATAAGCTAATCCTTCCTATGCGATTATTTCTTTTTCAGGTTTCGCTGAAACTCTTTGAGTGCTTTCTTACCGCCAAACATACGGTTCAGTTTTTCCTGTTCGCGCTGACGAGAGTTCATGCCATTGTAGCCCACTTCGCACCCCCAACTTCTGATAGTTCGCAAACCACCTCTCTGAAAGCACACCGTCATCAATCGCGTGGCGAACGGCACAGCCAGTTTCACCGGAATGAGTGCAGTTGCTGAACTTGCACTGTACCGCCAATTCCTCGATGTCCTCAAAGGTTCTTGACACATCGCCTGAATAGAGTGATAACTCACGCATTCCCGGCGTGTCTATGACAATACCGCCACCCAGAAGCAAAAGAAGCTGTCTGTGTGTGGTGGTATGCCGCCCCTTATCATCATCCTCACGGATGGCTTTTGTGGCAAGGAGTTCTTCGCCCATAAACCGGTTTATCATAGTGGACTTGCCAACACCTGACGAACCGATGAACGCCACCGTTTTTCCAGCGGAAATCTACGCGTTCACTTCGTCAAAGCCGTCACCGTTTTCGGATGAGCATACAATGATTGGCACACCCATACTCACGGATTCCACATCGGCAAGCCTATTTTTCAAATCCTCGAACAAGTCCGACTTGGTGAGAATGATGAAAGGCTTTGCCCGGCTATCCCACGTGACGGTCAAGTACCGCTCCAAACGCCGCAAATTGAAATCGGCGTTGAGCGACATACAGAGGAACACTATGTCGATATTTGCCGCCACGACCTGCACGTCGCCTGCTGTTCCCGCCGCTTGACGTACAAACACACTGCTTCTGGCCAAGACATGGTGAATGACGGCATTACCGTCCGTTACAGTATCTTCAAGCATTACCCAATCACCGACGGCGGGATAGTCCAAAGCATTATGGACTGATGGCGAAGTTTACCGGAAACCATCGCCATATGTTCACCGTTCTCAGAAACTGCTTTAATAGAGGTTGCGATGCTGCTCGGTAATCCTTTCCAGCGCAAAACCTTCATATTGGGTAGCTTCTTGGGCAGCTTTCTGCACAAAGTGTCATTAAGACCATACTTCTTCAAATCCATACTATCTCACAACCAATTAACTCATTGCCTCGCTATACGCTTCCCTTGCCAGAGCAAGGCAGGCAAGTACGCCCGACATGCCTGATACGGTAAGCGTCAATAATATCGCCCCTTTGATTTCGTCCCACATTGCTCCCGCCTGTTTCGCCATCGGGACGTGTGCAGCTACGGCTGTCGCGTTGCCTTGATAGCGATGTAGCAAAGCTGCATGGTTTTGGAATCAAGTCCGCAGCTTTGCAGAGAGCCGATAAGCCCGTTAAAGGCATTCGCTGCGTCCGGCACTTCCTCCATGAATAGTTGATAGCTGTTCTTCTTTTCCATAATTCTCATCCTCCTTCATATGCCTTTCCGAAGATTAGTCGGTGCCTCATAACGAAGCTCAACCGCTTCAAACAGGCGGTCGCCTCCTGTCCCTGTCGGCGATTGACCGACAAATCCAATCTTCCAACGCTCACTATGCGGTAATCAAAAGTACCAAACCATTTTATATTCCTTGCCGTCTGTAGAATAATGCATAGCGAAAAGGTCGCCATTTTTCGCAAGTTGCAAATACACGCTGTCTCCGGCTATATCTACGCCGTTCGCGTCGTCTGATATCTCGTTTGTCACAACGCTAACGACCGCATATGTCCCAATATCGGTGCTTTCAAAACACAACTTAGCCCAGCAAGTATCACCGCTCAAAGCCAAAAACGTGCAGACGTCGTATACAGATGCGAAATTCGGCATGACTTTTGCTCTTATCAAGAAGCCACCGCCACAATCTGTATAGAAAAATTGCCCGCTCAGATACCGCGCCCCGTCTGACGGTTCCATAAAGAAGTTCGACTTCGGGGCTGCCTTGATTACAAGCGAGCTGCCGTTTATCGTTGCTTCAGTTTCATTGTCCCACTTAAAATTCTTGAACATTTTCAGACCTCCTCGTATTCGTCATATTCGTTATATCCAAAAATCTTTCAGTACCGAAACATACTCATCACGACCGTTTACCATCGTCACATGACCGCCCTTGCTGAAATGATACTCCTTCGCGCCAGGGCATAACCTTAACATCTGTGCCCGCTACATAGGATTTGCGAGTTTATCTGTTGGGCTGTCCACAATCAACACGTTTTGCGGTGCTGATATGTACGACTCCGAGGTAAATGTATGGTTGAACAAGAAATCTTCCATACAATCTGCCATAATAATAAAGTCCTGTTTCTTAACTCACCGTATATCCTCTTTGCAGAGAGCTATCAGCCGCTCCGTGTCTGCCTTGCCAGATTGCAGATACAGTTTTGTTAAGACCATCCGCGCCATAGCGAAGGTCAAGACAGACACAGAAAGCACCCGCAGCATTTTACGCATGAGCCTGTATATTTTCACTTCCGACGCGTTGGTGGTGTAAGCGTCGTTTTCGGTCATAGAGGTTAAGCTGTGGGAAAACACGACTTTATCGATCAATCTCGGATAACGCACTATCAGGTTTTGCAGATACACGCCGCCGTTAGAGTGTCCGATGGCGTTGCAGGAATTCACCCCTTCACCCTCTAAAAGCAACTTCAAACCCTCGGCGGTGTCCGCAAATGATTTCGTGGGCGACACGGACAGTGCGATGGTTGTAAAGCTGTCTCGAAACTCCTCCGCCAAGGGCAGTGCGAACAAATGCCCTGTGGTGTTTGACAGAATCATCACGACAAATTTATTGATACCGTTGTTGGAATAAAGAGATTTTCCCAATATACTCTCGGGTCCATTCCACCAAATTGAATGGTATCGTCATCAAAAATTTCCCAATATATTCCTGATATTTGTTGATATGCACCCTCGATAGCCACAGTCGGCGCGTCCGCCGATAATTGTTGGGTATTTGTAGAGTGCTTTTTCAAACACAAAAACTCCGCCTTTTGTGTCGTGTTTGTTGGCTCGATGGACATTAATTGCGAGCAAA
>BNZF01000056.1 GCA_026000865.1 Clostridia bacterium | reverse complement strand
TTGCAAATTTAGATGAAAATGAACAGCAAAATCTTGTTGAAAACACTGAATTATCCTCTATACAAGCAAAAGATATTGAGAAAATTCTTGAAGATAAAAAAGGTACTACTAATAGTACCTTTTCAGAGCCAACACAAACTGATGAGGACGTTGAAGAAGAAATTGAAGTTGAAGACGTTACTGAAAAACAACCTAAAATTTCTTTTTCAGATGTAAATGAAGATATTGAAAACGACATTTCAACACCTGAAAAAGACGATTATGTTCGTGATGAGCAAGGCAAATTTGCAAGCACTCAAAACTCTGAAAAGTCAAAAATAGACACAAAATATTTTTTGAGTGAGAACAAAACAGTAGTAAAAAATATTTTCAATAATTATCTTGATTTAACGAGTGATGATTTAGAAATTGAGGTAATAAAAGAGTTAGAAAAACTGCTCGAAGAATTAGGAATTTGATATGGACTACAAATACACTCTTGACGATTTGAAAAGTATGCAATCGTGGAGTTTCGCACACAAAATCGGCGTTACTCAAACTCGTATTTTAGAGTGGTATTTACGCTTTGACGGCAAGGTTGCAGTAAATTTTTCGGGTGGTAAAGACAGCACCGTTTTACTCAGCCTTGCAAGGTCAATTTACCCTGATTTACCTGCTGTTTTTGTGGACACTGGGCTTGAATTTCCCGAAGTCGTAAATTTCGTAAAAAGTCAAGAAAACGTAGTTATTATCAAACCGCAATTTTGCAAAATTTGTACTAATTGCAAAGAGGGTTGCTTTTCAAAAGTGGTAAAAATCCACGGTTGGAATTTTCCGAACAAAGACACAGCCAAAACTATAAAATATGCAAGGCGTGGCACAAATTGGGCGGTAAACGCTATGAACGGTCTTAAAAATGACGGGACTGTAAGCGAGTTTCGTGAAAGAACATTCAAAAAATGGAGTTTTTTACTTGATGATAAATTCAAAATATCTGACGAATGTTGTAAAATTCTCAAAGAAAAACCGCTTGATAAATGGCATAAATAAACAGGAAACAAGCCGATAATCGGCACTATGGCAAGCGAGATCAGACGCAGGCGTGAGGCTTGGCAGTACACGGGTTGTAATGCTTTTGACACAAAAAAAGCCTATTTCAAAGCCATTATTGTTTCGGACAGAGCAGGATATTTTACGACACAGAACCAGTAAATGGCTTTATCTATGTCATTTATTTGCGGGATATAATACAGACATAATCCATGCGGGCACTTGCAACGCCTTTATAAGCCAACTCTAAAAACCTATTTTCATCATTAATCGTAAGAAATTTATTGCCATTAAATTGGAATAATGGTATGCCGCCCATTTGCCTACTTGTTAAGAATTGAGTCGGTTGTGGGTATACTCCAGCCAGTGGGTACGCTTGTTGAGGTTGATTAGTGATCATATTTACAAAACAGCATTTGACAGCATAAGTTTAATCCTGTTCTCTTGGTTGACTTTCGTTGCACCTGGGTCGTAATCAATTGGCACGATGTTGACATCAGGATATGCGTTTTTAATTGACCGAACCATACCTTTGCCAACAATGTGATTTGGCAAGCAGCCAAAAGGTTGAGCACACACAATATTTTTTACGCCATGTTCAGCAAGAGTAGCCATTTCAGCTGTTATCAGCCAACCCTCACCCATTGTAACTCCCTGCGATATATATTTGTCTGCGGCTTTACGCAACTCCTCAAAGTCATGCGGAGCGTCAAACTCACCATGACTTTTCATTTGTTTAATCAATTCTTTTTGTTTACGATAAACAACTTGATAAGCAATTTCATTTGCAATAGTTTTTTTATCTTTATAGCCATAAATCTTGCCGTTCATCAAAGCACACACTGTGCAGTACATAACAAATTCAAGCAATGACGGCACAACAGGCTCGCAATTTTCAGAAATCAAAAATTCTTCAAGATGATTATTGGCAAGAGGTGAATATTTAACATAAATCTCGCCGACAATTCCAACACGAATTTTTTTCTCTTTTGAACGTTCAACAGACGCAAAATCATCGAGTATAGCTTTATAAATATTTTTTCTTGAAAGAAAACGTCCGTTTTTGAAGTTATGTGCCAAAACTTTTTCCCAATATTCAAGTTTCTTGTCTGTTTTGCCATCTATTATTTCATAAGGTTTACATTGATTATACAAACTCATCAACAAATCGCCGTAGATAATCGCATTCAGCAACGCTAAAAACATCGGAGGATTTATTTTGAAAGAACTATCCGACTCTAACCCAGAAAAGTTCAGAGAAAGAACGGGCACTTGCGGAAATTCTTTTTGTAAAGCCTTTCTCAATAACGCGATATAATTTGAAGCACGGCAACCGCCACCTGTTTGCGTGAGCAGTAAAGCGGTCTTATTAACGTCATATTTCCCACTTTTAAGAGCATTCAAAAACTGTCCAATTACCAGCAAAGCAGGGTAACAAGTGTCGTTGTGAACGTTCTTCAAACCTTCATCAACAACCTCACGACCGTCCTCACGTAGTAGCTCAGAATTATACCCCCAATGTGCGAAAATCGCCGTAAACAATTGAAAATGTATCGGCAACATATCAGGGATTAATATTGTATATTCTTTTTTCATTTCTTCTGTAAACATATTTTCACCATTGCAAATAATTGGCTATTTGGGAGCAGACATAGACTAACTCCCGCCGAATTTTCGCAATCCAACAATCTTATTTTATTTCTGTATTTTGCGATTATAAAATAACTCACAGTAATTTTATCATATTTCGGAACTTTGTCAACATTTTTATTTTTTCCTTTGAGCCGCAATGCTTGTATCTGCAATTTTTAATAATTGCACCTTCTATTAGCCACTGCAACTTTTTTCTTTTTTAGTTTGAGCCACAACGCTTGCCCTTACAACTTTTTTCTTTTTTAGTTTGAGCCACAACGCTTTCCCTTGCAGCTTCTAATAATTACAACTTTTAGAAGCCCTTACGACTTTTTTCTCCTTACTTATTTGCACCACTGTCAGATAGTTAATAGTTTATAGTTAACAGTATAATAAAAAAACGCCCCGTAGGAGCGTTTTTATATTTTACTTCGTCAAAACAGTAGCAATTTGAGAATATGTTCCAGCAAGCAAACCCTGCTCTGCTTTGAAAGCATAATAACTATAAATGGTATTGGAAGAAAGCCCAGTCGCATTATATGTCGCTGTGGCAGCATATTTTGTTACAACATTTTTGAAAGATAGCATTTGAAAACGTGAAAAATACTCACCCTTTGCTCTTGAATACTGAATTGCGTTATATGCATACAATTTGCCGTCATAATTACCTGTTATGAAGTCGAGAACTATGCTAAAATCGTCCCAGTCAACGTCACCGTCTTTGTCCGCGTCGCCCGAAGCATTTTGATTTGCCCATTTTTTTCCATTATTGAGATAATCAGAATATGCGTTATATACCGCTTCGATGTCAAAATCTTTCCAAGACGAATTGGTAAGATTTATCCTGTTTACGAAAATATCATATCTCTCGCCGTTACCTTTTGCATCAAATTTTGAAACAATTTTTCCTTTTGTTGGCGATGTTAACGAACTAATTTTAATTTTGACAGGGTCGTTTTGGGCGATTACGATAATTCTGCCAATATTTGCTGAATTTTTTTTTGCATAACCCTCACGTTCTATTGACACAATCACATCATATATTCCTGCTTTCAAACCGTCCTCAGATGTGCTCTCATAACTTCCCCATTTTGTTTCATCGGTTGATATAAATGAATATTTTATAGAATAATCATTCAAATTCCAAGTTGACTCAATTTTTGCGATTGAACCAATTGGGGTATCAACGTCAAATACCTTGCTTTTTAAGGTTGCGGTGAATGGAGGAGCAACTGGTTCTAGTTCGTCAAGCAAAATATAAGAAATATTATTTTCAATACAGTAATTTTCAGCATATGAGTTTGAATAGCAAGAAACAACAATGTTTTCGCAAGTTTCAAAAGAATTACTGTTGATACTAGTTACGCTATTAGGAATAACGATGCTTATCAAAGAACGACAATTTAAGAAAGCCCAATGTCCGATACTCGTTATATTGTCAGGTATCACAAAGATTGTAAGTGAAACACACCCAATAAACACACCATCTAGGATATTCGTTACGCCATTAGGTATTACAAGACTTATGAGTGATGCACAATTTCTAAAAGCATCACGGTCAATACTCATTACGCTGTTGGGAATTATAATACTTACTAGATAATAGCACTCAGAGAAAGCACAATCTCCGATATTTATTACGCTATCAGGAATTACATATTCTGTTCGTTTATTACCACTGGGATACTGAATTATAGTTGTAACGTTTTTATCAAAAAGGATACCGTCAACATCACAATAAAAATTATTATTACTATCAACCGTAATGGATATGAGTGATGAACAATCCTCAAACGCCCATAGCCCAATACTCATTACGTTATCGGGGATTACAATGCTTGTAATAGAGTGGCAGTGGCTAAATGCAATGTTACCTATACTAGTTACACTTTCTGGAATTATAATGTTTGTAAGACGAGTGCAACTAGAAAACGCCTGTTCGCCAATACTCGTAATGCTGTTTGACAGGATAACCTTTGCGAGCAATCTACATTCGTAGAATGCCGAATCACCAATTCCAACAACAGGCAATCCATTGATTGTATCAGGAATAACCATTTTCCCTCTGAAATTTTTATCACAACGTGTGATAATATACCCTGTGCTATCAGCATTTAATGAGTAGGTTAAGTATTGGAGTGCGTCTGTAATTTCCTCTGTTTCGTCAAGTAAAATATAAGCAATATTTTTTTCAATACAATAATCTTCAGCATATGAGTAATAGCAGGAAACAACAAGGTTTTCGCAACTTGTAAAAGCCCTGTCACCGATACTGGTTACGCTACTAGGGATTATTATGCTTGTTAGAGAACCGCAACTTTCAAAAGCCCCGTAGCCGATACTAGTTACACTACTAGGGATTGTTATGCTTGTTAGAGAATAACAACCAAGGAATACCCCAACTCCAATCCTTGTCACACTGCTAGGGATTTCAATACTTGTTAGAGAAGTACAAGAATTGAAAGCATTATCTCCGATATTTATTACGCTTTCTGGAATTATAATACTTGTTAGATAATAACAACCTAAGAAAGCATTATTTCCGATATTTATTACGCTTTCTGGAATTTCAATACTTGTTAAATAAACACAATAACTGAAAACATTATCTCCGATATTTATTACGCTTTCTGGAATTATAATACTTGTAAGATAAAAGCAATCTGAGAAAGTCTCATCTCCAATCTCAACAACAGGCAATCCCTCAATTGTATCAGGAATAACCAGTTCTCCGCTGAAATTTTCATCACAACTATCGATAATATACCCTGTGCTATCAGCATTTAATGAATAGGTTAAGTATTGTAGTGGGTCAACCTCTTCTGCCGAAATTGATAAGGTTTTGATATTATCAAAAAACTGAATAATTTCGCTTGAAAACAGTGGTCTTGCGACCAACAATAAGGCGAGTGTACTCGCTAATATTTTTTTGAATTTCATATTTCTTCCTCCTAAAACAAAAAAAACACACAACAAAAAGCCGTGTGTTTATATATAAATTACGGTATTAAAATTTTTATCGATAGCCGTCCCTATGTCGTGTCGTGTCGTGTCCATTATAATCCTCTGAATAACATAATAATGTATAATTATACATATAAAAATATAAAATTTGGTTTGTCAAGCATTTTTCACAAAAAAATTTAGATTTTTTTTAAAAATTCGCAAAGTTATAAAATAAAACTCGCAAAACGCGACCAAGAACAAAAGGTTTAGTCAAACTATCTCGCGTAAACGTCGCCCGCAGGGCGACACAATACCTATTACCTATTAACTATTCGACATTTGTTACAAATCAGTAAGGCGAAACAAAGTTGCAAAGGGGTCTTTTAAAGTGCAATGATTAAAAATCGCAAAGGCAAGCTTTGTACTCACAAGCTTTGTAGCTCAAAAGAGAAAAGAAAAAAAGAAAAAAGTGTTGACAAGGGTAATGGTATATGATAGACTGTGTTTTGATTTGTATTATAGAGGAGGCTTTGAAGTGAAGAGAACCTATCAACCTAAAAAAATACACCGCAAAAAAGAACACGGTTTTAGAAAAAGAATGGCAACGAGAAGCGGTCGTAAAGTTTTAGCAAGCAGACGTGCTAAGGGCAGAAAAACATTAACGTACTAATGTATATAGTTAGTAGGGGGATTTTCCCCTACTAACAAATTATTGTTTTTTTAAACAAATAACGTTTTGTAATTTGTTAAACTAATTTGCAAGCAGGTACGTTTTGTCTGTAAAAAAATATACAATTTGTGATAACAATGAATTTTCCGATATTTATAAGCAAGGCAAGAAAATCGTTGGAAAAAATATTGTTTTTTATTATAAAAAAAACAATCAAAATTTTAATCGTTTAGGGATTACAGTTAGTAAAAAAATCGGGAATGCTGTTGCACGTAACAGGGCTAAAAGAGTTATTCGTGCAGCATACAGGCAATGTTATTTCCCTGTTGGCTTCGATTTTGTTGTGGTCGCTCGTGGCAGAGCAACGGAGTGTAAATCCTATAATATTAAAAGTTTTTTTGAATACAAGGTCGTAGGTAATTTATAATAGAACAGTTTAGTGTTTAATAGATTGCTTTTTGTCATATACACGCTTATCTGTTTTATATAAATTTTGTTAAATTTAAAGCTAATATTTATTAGACCTGTCCGCCAACCTATTATTTAACAGAATTTGTTTTAGTTTAGAAAACAAACATTTTTTTAGGTTAATGGACAAGTCTATATGATAACTTCACTTAAATTACCGCAAATTTTTTCGAGGTGTTTATTGTGAAAATTTTACTTCTGCCGAGAAAACTGTTGATTTTACCCATAAAACTCTATCAAAAAACTCTCTCAAAAATATTGCCGAGAGTTTGTAGATATGAGCCGTCCTGTTCGGCATATACAGTACAAGCTATAGAAAAATTCGGTGTAAGAGGTGTGTTGTTGGGAGTTTGGCGGATATTGCGGTGTAATCCGTTTGGCGGTTGTGGTTTTGACCCTGTACCTGATACGTTTACTTTTAGAGTTAATAGGTGAGTGTGAATGTTTTGCATTCACAAGTTGATAGTTAATATGTATGGTGTTGCTCACGGGCGATGGTCCGCGAGACACTTAAATGTATGATTAGTTTACTGTCGCGTTTTTAGTGTTTTATGAGAATACAGTGGTCGCAAATCATTAAAGCGGAAAAAGTTGCATAGGCGTCGGATAGTTGAAAGTTAATAGTGCAAAGTTGATATTTTCGCGAACACTGGTCGCAAATCATTAAAGCGGAAAAAGTTGCAAAGGCGTCGGATAGTTGAAAGTTAATAGTGCAAAGTTGATATTTTAGCGAACACTGGTCGCAAATCATTAAAGCGGAAAAAGTTGCAAAGGCGTCGGATAGTTGAAAGTTAATAGTGCAAAGTTGATAGTTTCGCGAACACTGGTCGCAAATCATTAAAGCG
Source organism: Clostridia bacterium (assembly GCA_026000865.1). Taxonomy (GTDB): domain Bacteria; phylum Bacillota; class Clostridia; order Oscillospirales; family Ruminococcaceae; genus BNZF01. The sequence continues at coordinate 11 of BNZF01000056.1, read as the reverse complement.
GAAAAAGTTGC
>BNZF01000055.1 GCA_026000865.1 Clostridia bacterium | reverse complement strand
GCTAACTGTTAACTATTACCTATTCGCTATTTTAACTCCAAGTTTTAATAGTTAATAGTTATAAAGTGTAAAATTTATATTTGTATAGTGTAAAATTAAAAGTTTATAATTTAAAAAAATCGCTCCCCCGCGGAATTAAAATATTCACTATGTCAAAATATCTCGCGGACTGTCGGCGTTAGCCGACACCACAACTATCAACTTTACACTATCAACTATTAACTATCACGACGCCTTTGGCGGACATTTTTACGCGAGGAAGTTTTTACTAAATCTCTTGTTCTCGGTCGCGTTTTATTATAAATAATAGTTAACCTTAATTGCAATCGCAAAACGCGGAATTAAAATATTCACTATGTCAAAATATCTCGCGGACTGTCGCCGAAGGCGACACCATAACTATCAACTTTACACTATCAACTATAAACTCTCAGACAACTATGCCCATAAAAACACATGCGGGCGTTACCCGCTAATTAATAAAGACACTTCACCTGAGTTTAAGACTTCTTTCAAGCCGTCAGGATATTGTACTATTAAAGCACCGTTATCGTCAATATCAAGAGCTTTTGCTTTCATTTGTGAATTTTCCTTAATAACCGTAATATTTTTACCGATTACACAGGAACGTGACCGATAATCGCCGATGAATTTTTTATTGCTGATTAATTTAAAATGATGTTCAAGTTTATGTAAAATTTCCGCTGCGAGAATATTGCGGTCAATTTCTGTGTCAACATCTTTTAAAGCAATAGTTTTCTCTCTGATTTCATCAGGAACTGTTTCTGGCATTTTTTCGATATTTATCCCAATACCAACAATCAAAAAATTCAAGTCTTTATTTTCAACAGAAATCAAACTCTCGGTTAATATACCGCAGAGTTTTTTATTATTCAAATAAATATCATTGACCCATTTTATTTGAGTGTATGTCCCGACAACAGCATCAACGGCTTCGCAGACTGAAACAGCGGTACATGCAGTAATCAATTGCAAAAAAGATATGTCAATATTCGGACGAAACGCAACACTCATATATAACCCGCCTTTTGGCGAAAGAAATTCTCTGCCTCTTCGACCGCGACCCGCTAACTGTTCGTTAGCGATAACCACAATATTAGTATCAGCGTTTTTAATCAGTTCACGAGCAGTATCATTTGTGCTCTCAACACACTCTGCAACTACTATATTGCCCCAAAAATCACTGGTTTTCTCCTTAATCAAAGCCGAAGAAAGTCTGCTACCAATATTTTCAATTTTATAACCCTTACGGGTAGAGGTTAAAATTGAAACCCCTTCGGCTTGCAGTTCCTTAATATAATTCCAAATTACCGTCCGCGAAACATTAAACGTCCCAGCTAAATGCTGACCCGACATATACCTATCACGGTTTTTAACCAATTCCTCAAATACTTGCTCTTTTTTATTTTGAGCCACGTATACTCTCCTCTTTATTTTGAGCCGCAACACTTACCTATGCGACTTTTAACAATTAGAACTTTTATAGAGCCTTTGCGACTTTTTTCTTTTTTATTTTGAGCACTCGTAAATACCCTTGCGACTTCCTGTTTATTTGCACCTTATATGAGCCACTGCGACTTTTTTAGCATAAATGATTTGCGACCATTGGTTTCATTGTAAAACTGAAAAACGCGAAAACGTGTTTGCTTCCACACCTATTACCTATTTACCATTACATATTACTTGTGGCTTTTTTATAGTAATTTTCATACTATAGTTTAGTTAGATACCATTCACAAAACAAGGAGAAAAAAGCCGCAGTAACTCAAGCTAAAAAAGTCGCAATAGCTCAAACTAAAAGAGTCGCAAGGGTTCATAAAAGTTGTAGTGATTAAAAGTTGCAAGGGCAAGCATTTCCCGACTACGCGTAAACGCTACGTCAAGGTTCTGATTCTGCCACAAAGCAAGGAACCTTCCCAGACTAAAAAAGGAGAAAAAAGCCACAGTAACTCAAGCTAAAAAAGTTGCAATAACTCAAACTAAAAGAGTCGCAAGGGTTCATAAAAGTTGTAATGATTAAAAATCGCAAAGGTGACTACTGCGGCTCAAAATAAAAAAAGAATGAAAGAAATATTATTATGTTTGGTGCCAAGTGTTGATGTGTTTTTGGCAGCGTTTTCATATGGCGTAAGTAAGATTAAAATCAGCAAGAGTGCGGTGTTAATTATCGCGTTGGTTAATAGTGCCGCTTTGAGTTTACCGCTGTTTGCGAGTAATTACATATCAAAATTCTTGTCTGAAAGTTTTTGCCTTGCAATCGGGGTTACCATACTTTTGGCGGTTGCACTAACAAATATTTGCCGTTCATATATAAAATCATTAATCCAAAAAACAACAGCTAAATATCCAGAAAAAAATTGTCTTAATATATCAAAATTCGGATTTGTGATTGAAGTATATCTTGATGAAACAAAAGCGGATAAAGATTTCTCGATGGTTTTGTCAGAACGTGAAGCCATTGTATTGGCTATTGCGGTCGCAATTGACGCTCTTGCAACAGGTTTTGGTGCAGGTTTTTTAGACGACATAAACATAATTCTTGTGGTTATTTTCAGTTTTGCAATAAATATCTTAGTTTTACAAATAGGTCAATTAACTGGTAATAAAATTTCATACATAAAAAAAGATTTCTCTTGGCTCGGCGGGATTATTCTAATTTGTGTTGCAATTTCCAGAATATTCAACAATTAACTATTTGTAATTGGCAATTTCGCGATGTAATTTGACTAAATCGTTTGTTCTCGGTTGCTTTTTATGGGTTTAAATAAGGAATACATACTTTCAACTTTACACTTTTAACCATAAACTCTCCGACGCTTTTTTATTTTGGGAAGGTTCCTGCCAGTGGCAGAATCAGAACCTTGACGTAGCGTTTACGCGTAGTCGGGAAACGCTAGCCTCTGCAACTTTTAACAATCACACCTTCTATCAGCCACTGCAACTTTTTTAGCCTTATTTACTTGCAACCAATGAATATTTATCAAAATAATAAAACGCGACAGTAAACTTATGATTAAGTTAAACTATGTCGCGAAACTGTGACGCGTAGCGTCACACCACAACTATTGACTATTAACTGTTAACTATTAACTGTCGCCTTTACGACTTTTTTCGCCTTATTCCACAAAAAAATGAATATTTGTTAAGAATATACATCATATCACACAAAAGTTAATCAAATATATCCTTTAACTCTATTTGTAAATCGTCGCCATAAAGAGAAGTCTTTATAAAAGTTTTATAAAAATACCCTAAAACATAGTGAGAACTAAAAAAATAATTATACTCGAAAATATGATTTTGTCAATAATTTTTGCGTTTTTCTGCTTTTTTTTGTTATTTTAAGTAGTTGCAAATTAATTAAAATAAAAAAAAGTCGCAATGTATTATATGGTAATTCCGCTTGACATATAGATGTTGGGGTTCTCGCCGTACGGCGAGGGAGCATGACAAAAACACGCTCAAAACCGCACATAAAACAAGTTTTCCAACGGACTTTGCACGTCGTATACGCCGTGTTTGAAATTTGTTATAAAATAAACAATGACTAACACTTGCAAAGGCGAAGTTCTGTGGCTCAAAGGAAAAAAACAAAAAATAGTTGCAAAAACTAATTTGTATGTTATAATGTAGCGTATATTTTTATACTCATTTTGTTGGAGATTGTCGGAGAGTTGATAGTTGATAGTGTAAAGTTGAAAGTTATGGTGTGACGCTTCGCGTCACGATTACGCGAGATATTTTAATCTTATGATTATTTTACTGTCGCGTTTTAATAGTTCTACAAAAAAGCGGATAGCATCCGCCTGCATTTCGCGAGATATTTTAATTGTATGATTATTTTAATTCCGCGTTTTATTGCTTTATAAAAACACAGCGGATAGCATCCGCCTGCATTTCGCGAGATATTTTAATTGTATGATTATTTTAATTCCGCGTTTTGTTGCTTTATAAAAACACAATGGTTGCAAATTATTTAAACTAAAAGAGTCGCAAGGGTTCATAAAAGGTGTAATGATTAAAGGTCGCAAGGGCAAGCGTTGCGGCTCAAAATAAAAAAGCGGCTCAAAATAAAAAAAGTGCTGAGGAGTAAAAGTGGCTCAAAAGGAAAAAACATTAAATAAGATTTTAGGCAATTTTTGGACAAGATTGTTTGTTTCACTTTTGTCGGTACCTTATGCGTTAATCGTATTGGTTTTAGCATATCGGTCTGTTTTCTATACTCTGATTGTACCTAAAAAAGCTGAATTTTTATTGCTCGCCTGCGGAATTTCTCTGCTTGCGTTGACGGCGATGCTTTATACACGAAAACAATTCATAACAGTTATCATAAGCATTGCATTAATGTTTTTAACTTTACCAATTGCAATGTTTTGGTTTGGCGAATGGAGTTTAATTATCCCGATTGCAGCAGTTTCTCTAATCATATTCTTTTTGAGTGGAGCAAGCGAAAGAACTAAAACAATTTTCGGTGCGTTACTTTTACTGTATTACATCATCGGAGCGTTGGTTTTTTATCTCATCACAACTCTTTTTTCACCTCATGTTTATGAGATTACAACTAAAAAAGACATCGTATCCAACAGTGGATTATATCGTGTATATGTCGAAGATGCACCCAATTCCACCGCAGGAACAGAAATAATGCTCGAACCAAATAACAAAGACATTAACAATAAAATCTTGATATTCAGAATAAAAGGTTATCAGCATAAAGTCTATACAAATAACGCTGTACCACGTAAACCCTCAACAGATTTAGTTTTGGAATGGAAAACCGAAACGAGAAAAGAATGTGTTTCCGAAATTTTGCGACTTAACCCCAACACAGAATATTCATTCGACAAAGACCAATATAAAATAATCGGTGTCGAACCTACGCAAAAAGTAAAAGACAGCAAAGGTAAAACAATCGAAAAAGCAACACCTGTTTACCTCAAAGACTTATCTGAAAAAGATTTAACTGACCTCGGAGTACCTGAAAAAGGGGACATACTCTATGTTGATGGCAAAATTCAATTCAGATATATCGCCGCTGTTCTTGAAAAACGCTTTGAACTAACCAATAGAGAACTTTTCTTACAATAAATTGTAAGAAAAGAGTTGATAGTTATTAGTTGTGGAGTGACGCTACGCGACACGGTTACGCGGGGTGTCGGAGAGTTAATAGTTCATAGTATAAAGTTGAAAGGTACTGTATTGCTAGTTTTTAGTCGCGTTTTCTTATTATAAGTAATAGTTGCAAAACGCGACCAAAAAACAAACGATTAAGTTAAACTATGACGCGAAACACAAGCAGGTGTTACCTGCAACTATTAACTTTTAACTGTTCACTATTAAAAGACGCCTCAAAGGGTGTTGAGGAATAATGATATTAAAATTGCAACCAATTTTCAAAGATTACTATTGGGGCGGTGTTAGGCTCAAAGAAATCTTTGAAGTTTTTCTTGAAAAACAAGCGTTGGAAACGGGAATAGCAACAGAACACTCTCATCTCGCGGAGGTTTGGGAGTTTGCTTGCCATATGGACGGAATTTCAAAACTCTCGCCCGCACCTTTACCAAAACCGTCTGGCGATATTATGACGCTTAGTTTGAGCGGATTAAACCGCAAAAAACTTTTCGGCTCACTTTATAATGGTTATGCTAACTTTCCTTTCTTAGTAAAATTTGTTGATGTTGCACAAGATTTGCCTTTACAAGTTAACCCGAACAAAGACTTTGCGTCTATTAACGAACACCAAGTTGCACGCACAGAAATCTGGCATATACTTGATTGTGAAGAAAATTCTGAAATAATTTATGGTTTTAAGGAAACCATTTCGCCTGAATTGTTTAAGAAAGCTTTAAATGACAATACTATAACCGAATATCTTAGAAAAGTCAAGGTTACAAAAGGCGATACATTTAAAATTAACCCAGGTACAATCCACTCTGTTGGCAAAGGAATAACCCTTGTTGCAATACATGAAAGCTCAAATGCTTATTACCCGATTTATGATTTTGGCAGAGAAAATGAAATCGGGTTACCTCGTCAAATGCAACTCGAAAAAGCGTTACAAGTAATTGATTTTACTCCGTCAGACGAATATTTGCCATCCGCTAAGGTTGACGGGTTGGTTACCCTCGGCGAAACAGAACAGTTCACAGTAAAACTGTTAACAACCTCAAATTTTCACTCTTTTGAACTTGACGGCAAAACTTTTCACAATATCGTAATCCTTGACGGTGAGGGAAACATTTCCGACATTGACGAAATGCTCCCCGCAAAACGCGGTGACAGTTTTTTCATTCCCGCCTGTGATTTAAATTACACCCTCTACGGGGAATTAGTAGTGCTAATCACGCAAATGTCGGAGAGTTAATAGTGTATAGTGTATAGTTGTGGTGTCGCCTTCGGCGACAATCCGCGAGGGGCTTAAATATATGATTAGTTTAATGTCGCGTTTTGATAGTTTTATAAAGGTTCAATGGTTGCAAGTCATTAAAGCTAAAAAAGTCGCAGAGGTTTCTAAAAGTTGTAATCGTTAAAAGTCGCACAGGTAAGTGTTGCGGCTCAAAATAAAAAGAGGAAAGATATGGAAGTAAAGAACAGAAACCCTAAAAATGGTTTGCAAAAGAAAATATTAATCGCTTGTTGTTCGGTGTTGGTTGCAATAGTTTTGTCTTTTGCTGGATATGGCGGATATAAATTGGCAACGGATTTTAATAAAATTAACCCGAAAGATAAAGAAAAAACACCAAGTACCGCGACTACAACGACAGTTATCACAACAACTGAATCGGTTCCGCAATTTTGGTGGGAGACTAATTCTTTTGAAGAACTTTCTACTGACCCTGAGCTTAACGGTCAAGATGATTTGCATAACGGCGAACTTTTGCTTGTCAATTCGAGCTGGGCATATTGCGGCAACAGCGAGGATATTTCCATAGTCTATGATTTCCGTGACGGGGCTCCATATAGCGTAAAAGACAGAGATGTTAAATTACGTCTTTCTGTGATTTATAAACTCAATGATATGATGACAGATTTTAACAAAGCAACAAATCAAAGAAAAGTTTTCATAGAAAGTGCTTACCGAACAAAAGAACATCAACAACAGCTATATGAAAAAGGTGACCCGAATTTAGTTGCAAAACCTGGTTTTTCTGAACACGAAACAGGTTATGCTTTTGATTTGGCAGTCCTTGACAACGATATTCGTCTTGACTTCACAGGTGAAGGTGACTATGCTTGGATACCCCAAAATGCCCACAAATACGGTTTTATTTTGCGTTATGCAAGAGATAAAGTCGGGCTAACAGGAATAGCAAGCGAACCTTGGCATTACAGATATGTTGGAGTTACTCATGCGACCTATATGTATGAAAATAATCTCTGTCTTGAAGAATATATTGAACTAATCAAAACCTATAAATATGACAAAGAACATCTCTATATTAAAGCAGACGGCAAAACTTTTGAAGTCTATTATGTTCCTGCGGACCCACGTGCAATGGTGACGCAAGCCCCGATTTATGAGGGCGTTTCTTACACGTATTCGGGTAATAATACAGACGGTTATATTTTCACTGTTGACAGAGGTGAAGGTTTTACTCCACCAGATTTTTCTAACAAAATTGAAGAAACAGTAACCGTTAGCAGGTAGCACCTGCTGGCATTTCGCGATTTAGTTTTACTGTACGGTTAGTTAACTCACGCGTGTCGGAGAGTTTATAGTTGAAAGTTGAAAATGTATAGTTGCAGGTAACACCTGCCTGTGTTTCGCGTCATAGTTTAACTTAATCGTTCGTTTACTGTCGCGTTTTGCAGTTTTATAATAAAATAATTATTGCAAATAAGCAAGGAGAAAATAATCACAAAATTAAGCCTCTCGCGGACTGTCCGCCGAAGGCGGACAC
>BNZF01000054.1 GCA_026000865.1 Clostridia bacterium | reverse complement strand
GAGTAATTTTTAATTTTATTAAAAATCTTGATTGCACCGTCAATATCACCGTCGGTCAGCAATTCCTCAGCCTTTTCATATTGAATTGCAGAATTCGCCTGCTCGGCACGAAGTTTTGAATTACTAAAAGTACCCAACTCTTGAAAGGCTAAATATGCCGATTTATAGTAACCGTTTTGATACAATTCGTCAGCTTTGTTGTAATTCATCATCGGCACACCGAAAAGTTCAAATACAAATGTACCAACACCGAGTATCGCAGCACAAATGCCAACAACAATAAGTTTTGTTTTCTTTTTTTTCTCCACTATCATCCTCTTTGATATATACACTATTTTGTATCTTTTTTAACATCTTTCTTTTTCCTCGGCTTCGGTATTGGTATTACCTCCAAGAGTTCAGTAATTACAGCAGACGCCAATTCTTTGTCCTCAACATCAAGAATATAATGTTCCTTTGCACCTTTATATGGAAAACCACGCTCAGCATTTGCCATAAGACTGTCAATACAAGGTAATATTTTTACAAAAACAATACTATCACAGATAAGCAAAATTGGCTTATCATTTACATAAATCATATATTCGCCGAACATTTTCTTATAGCGAACGTACCCAGTATCACGAACTTGTCCGCAAACAAATTCAATATAGTCAATTGATGTTGCCATTTTCATTTCTCCAATTCTCAAAGAATGAGCATTATTTCTCGACTATTCTTACAAATAATGGCTCGCTAGTGCCAACGTTACCAGATAATTGTCCAAACGCTTGAAGAGTTTCAAGAGTTCGCTTGTCTGTTTTCAAAACATCAAGTATATATTTGGCAGTTTGCGGTATTATAGGTTGCAGTAATACTCCAATAAAACGTATGCTTTCTGAGAGATTATAGAGAACTTGTTGCAAACGTTCCCTAGTTTCTTCATTTTTTGCAAGTATCCAAGGTGTCGTTAAATCGATATATTTGTTGCAGTTTTTTGTAAGGTTGATTATAACTGCACAAGCATCAGCTAACTTAAAATCAGTTATCGCTTTGTCAAAATCTGTTACTGTTTTTAACGTTAGATTTTTCAAGTCAACATCAAAATTGATGTCAGTTTGAGTATAGTCCCCTACTCTGCCGTCAAAATATTTGTTTGACATTGCGATTGTTCTGTTGACAAGATTTCCGAGAGTATTTGCCAAATCTGCATTAAAAATTTCGGTAACATATTCAAGGGTAATATTACCGTCTTGTGCATATGGCATAGAAGCAAGCAGGTAATATCTTGTTCCGTCAACGCCGTATTTTTCGACCAACTCGTCAGCATAAAGCACATTACCAGTCGACTTTGACATTTTACTTTCAGCGAACAACAGCCAAGGGTGACCGTAAACTTTTTTCGGCAAAGGTTCACCCAAAGCCATTAAAATAATCGGCCAATAAATGGTATGAAAACGTAGAATATCTTTACCGATAATATGAGCATCAGCAGGCCAATATTTTTTATATCGGGTAGTATCCGCTTCATGTTCATCTGACTTTGAAAAGTCATTAACATCGGGGTCACGGGTAGCACCCGCCTGCATTTTCAGCAACTCTGACTCATCATTATCTTTTAATGTCTTTTGCGACTTGGAAAAGCTGTTAATATCTGGGTCACGGGTAGCACCCGCCTGCATTTTCAGCAACTCTGACTCATCATTATCTTTTAATGTCTTTTGCGACTTTGAAAAGCTATTAACATCTGGGTCATAACCCAATGCCGTTATATAGTTCGAGAGTGCGTCAATCCAAACATACACGATATGTTTGTCGTCAAAATCAACAGGTATTCCCCATTTAAAAGAAGTACGCGAAACACACAAATCTTTTAGCCCAGGTTTAATAAAATTATTAAGCATTTCATTGCGACGGCTTTCGGGGCAAACAAAATCAACATTTTCATTCCAATATTGCTCCAAACGCTCTTGATATGCTGAGAGTTTTAGAAAATATGCTTCTTCTTTTGCAGAATTAACATCTCTTGCGCAATCGGGACATTTGCCGTCAACAAGTTGCGAATCAGTCCAAAAACTTTCACAAGGAACACAATATTTGCCTTCATATTCGCTCTTGTAAATGTCACCTTGCTCAAAGAGTTTTTTGAAAATCTTTTGAACAGTTTTTTTATGATATGGCTCAGTAGTTCTTATAAATTTATCATAAGAACAATTTAACATATCTGCAATATCTTTTATTTCGCTCGCAACTTTATCAACATATATCTGTGGTTCAATATTATTTTCCTTAGCAATATCCTCAATCTTTTGCCCGTGTTCATCTGTGCCAGTAAGAAAGAACACATCTTTACCCTTCATTCGCTGGTATCTCGCAATCGCGTCCGTCATAACAATTTCATAGTTATTTCCGATATGCGGTTTGCGTGAAGTATAAGCTATTGCCGTAGTTATAAAATACGTTTTGTTTTCACTCATATTTTTATTTTTTTTTACTCCTCAACGCCTTTAATACATTTGTAGCTAAACTTGTTTTTTTTTACTCCTCAACGCCTTAAATACATTTGTAGTTAAACTTGTTTTTTTACCCCTAAACGCCTTTGATATATTTGTAGCTAAACCTTCTCTACTGTTTTGTTCATGCCATTGCAACCCTATTGCGTTGGCGTAAATGATTGCAACCAACCAGTTTAAAGTTATCTCGTAAAATGCAAAATTAAACTACCTGCTTGTTAGGTCTAAGCCTGAGAAAACAGGCAGGTGTTATAAGACTGGTGTTAACGTTTTTAGGTCTTTTGTATCCACTTCAAAGGTTACGTAATCAGGAGAATAGTTATAATCTGGGAACATAGAAATCTTGAATTTTTCACTTAAATTTGATGGCATTAAAGCAGGAATATGCCAATAATTAGTTGTGCTTGGTTTATATAGATAATTTTGACTATCATCAATTATAAAATAATTTTTAGCAACTTTCATCGCTGCAATATGAGTTTTATAATTAAAATCTAATTTTGTTTCACCATTATAGATTAATATATTATCCTTATCTAATAAACTCAAATTGATGTTTTTGTCAGTTCCGTTTGAAATTACTATATTAAAAATTATTGCACTATTTTCCTCAGTAATTCCAGCAGATTCAAATGTAAAAGTTGCACCTGTGTTATTCCAATTAACAGTTTCCCCTATTTTGCAAACAGTTTCTTTTCCGTCATTTACATAATCAGGACGAACCCATTCACCCGCTGTTGTGGTACCACCAACCACAACACCTGAAGCACTATCCGCTGTTTTATTTTTATCCTTACAACCTACCAAACCAGAACACAATAAAATAAAAACAGTACTAAACGCTAAAACTTTTTTTAATTTCATTTTCTTTTTTGACTCCTTTTTTCTTTGAGTAGTAGTACTTACCCTTGCAACTTCTTATTCATTACACCATTTGATAATCCTTGCGACTTTTTTCTTATAAATAATTTGCTACTAATATTTTATAGTAAAAATATAAATCACGACAGTAAAATAATGACTAAGTTAAACTATGTCACGAAATGTCACGGACATATGTTATGTGCAGGCAGGTGTTACCTGCTAAACTATGTCGCGAAATGTCACGGACATATGTTATGTGCAGGTATTGCCTGCCACTCGCGTGAGTTAAACTAACGGCTAAGGTACACTATGCCCGCGAAAAACAGGTAGGCGGTGCCTGTTAAATTATGCCCGCGAAAAGCAGGCAGGTAGGTGTTACCTGCTAAACTATGTCGCGAAGAACAGGTAGGTAGACGTTGCCTGCGGATTACCATTCTAATTCTTCGTCATCTTCGGGGACGTGTTCTCCGTCGCATTTTGGTGCGTTGGACGGCTTGTAATAGCCGTAAATATTTGATTGCGGACAGGTTGGACTTGCGATTAGACCTGTCACGGTGCAATATTTCGCTTGAATTACATTTTCATTTGTCGGCCATTGTCTGCCTGTATTATAAGTGTTGGCATAGTCACCGATAATTCTTTTCCAAACTGATGCAGAAGAAATATTAGCCGAGAGGGAAAATTTATCATCGAAACCCATCCAAACTCCGCTAACAAAATCAGGAGTTAATCCAATAAACGAAAGGTCATAGATATTGTCAGACGTACCAGTTTTACCAACAACGTTTTTGTTCGGCAAAGCACCGGCTACACCAGTACCATTAGGAGCGTTGACTACCATATTCATAAGTCTGTTAACAACCCAAGCGGTGTCGGGGTCAATTGCTTGTGTACCGCCTTTGCCTGTGTTGGAGAAAAGCACTCCGCCATCACCTTGTTTTACTTCACTTATGATATGTGCCTCATAAATCATACCGCCCGCACCATAAGGTATATAAGCGTTAACAAGGTCTTCGAGTGTTATACCGTAAGTTAAAGAACCGATTGAAAGAGGTGCAATAGCGTTATCTTGACTTACTAAACCAAGTCCCAGTCGTTGTGTTGCAAAATCAAAAACTGTCTGAGTTCCCATTTTTTGCACAATTTGAGCGGGCACTGTGTTAAGAGAACGCTGTAAACAATAATAAAGATTATAGGTTGCACCAGAAACCCCACCGCCATAGTTTGGTGGCCAAAGTTTACCATCGGGAAGAGTTATTTTTTGGTCTACCATTAACTGTGAGAAATATGCTTGGTCATAATAAAACGCCGCACCATAACTAGTGACAGGTTTTATGGTTGAACCCATATCACGTTTTGCTTGAACTGCTCTGTTAAAACACAAAGAGCCGTATTCAGTTTTGTCACCCAAACCTCCGACAACGGACAAAACAGAACCTGTATAGTCCATCGCGATAAATGAGGACTGCATAGGTTTGCCCTCTTTATCTTTCGCTTCACCAAAAATTGCCCAATCTTTATATTTATCTTCAAGATAATTTTGCATATTCATATCAACAGTAAGATAAATTTTATATCCGCCTGTGTTGATATGTTTAATCGCTTCGGCTTGGTTCATGTTTTCGTTAGCGATAAAATAGTCACGTAATTCGTAAATAGCAGCGTCCACATACCAAGGGGTTACGTCTTGCTCTTTTATGGTAGTATTTTCATGTTCGGGGTGAAGGGCTTTATATTCATCAGAATTTGTAAAAATAAGTTTTTCAGCCAATGCTGCTTGGTATTCATCATAACTAATCGCACCGTTTTCATACATCTGGAACAATACATATTTTTGACGAGTGCGGTTTCTTTCCAAAGATGCAAAAGGATTAATCACCTCGGGATTTTGTGGTATACCAGAAAGGCAGGCAATTTCCGCAAGTGAAAGTTCAAAAGTACTTTTTCCGAAATATTTTTGAGAAGCATATTCGATACCGATTGCACCATTACCAAACTCGACATTATTAATATATGCTTCAAGTATCTCATCTTTTGAATATGTTTTTTCAAACTTCATCGCACGAAAAATCTCACGGATTTTACGTTGCATATTGGTTTCTCTATCACCAGTGATGTTTTTGATTAACTGCTGTGTTAAAGTTGAACCGCCTTGTTCAGTGTCATAGAAGTGCAAAAACATGTTTGCAAACGCCGCGAAAGTACGTTTATAATCCACGCCGTCGTGCTGATAAAAGCGTTCGTCCTCAACGCAAACAAAAGCGTTTCTAACCATTTGTGGCACTTGGTCGATTGTAATCGGAATACGCATTGTGCTGTTTTTAACTTCATAAACCGAAAGCCATTGCGGATTAGTTTCTGTGTCACCAAGTTCGGGGACATATTCGGGATTATTAACATACATAACCGTATTGAATTTTTGTTCATATTGAGCAATAGTAATCTCGTCAGCTTCGTCCATAAATTCCAAAACCCAAACAGTCAGCACAGTACAACAAATGGTAAGTGTTATCACGCCTATCATTATTATGGATAATATTGTTGAAAAAATAAGCCCAAATGTATGTTTAGTAACCTTAAATGTTATCTTACCTATTTTTTTTGTTTTTTTATTTTGAGCCACTTTTTTATTTTGAGCCACAGAAACTCTCCTTTGCAACTTTTACTAATTGCACCTCTTAAAACCTTTGCACCTTTTTTATCCTAAACAACTTGCAACCCTAATTGCCACTTCTAATTTAATTACAGACTCTAAAAACCTTTGCAACTTTTTTATCCTAAACAACTTGCAACCACTAATTGCCACTTCTAATTTAATTACACATTCTAAAAACCTTTGTGATATTTTTAGTCTAAATAACTTGCAACCATTAACCCTTTATTAATCATGGCTATTAATATTATATTGATTTTAGTGACTAAGTCAAGTTTTTACGAAAAAAACATACCCTTTTAAGGGTATGTCGAAAGTTAATAGTTTATAGCAAAACGTTAATAGTTACCCAGTGTCACAGTCCGTGACATAGTAAAATTAAGTCAATAATTTATGGATGCATTTTATTATGGAAAAAAACGTAATGGTCGCAATCGTTCACGCCAAAGCAGTCATTAGCAAATTAATTGAAACAAAAAAATTGCAAAGGCTTTTTAGGGTTTTTTAGAATGGGCAATTAAATTTAAGGTGCAGGGGCAGTCCTACTCTGCACAGGATAAAAAGGTATACTCAGGATAAAAAAGTTTTAAATCCGTCTTTTGGAATTTTGGTATTATAAAAAAATTTACGCACACTGTCTTTATAGGCATATGGATTTGGTAAAGCAGGCGAATAATGGGTCAGCCAAAGTTCTTTTACGTTAGCTTTTTTTGCGATATGAGCGGCGTCAATAAAATTCATATGCCCTTTTTTACGCAAATCCGCGACATTTTCTTCGTCACCATACATACCCTCGCAGATAAACAAATCCGCGTTTTCAGCCAGTTGCACAAGGTTATCATTTGGTCTTGTGTCTGTTGCATAAGTATAAGCCAACGATTTGCGCTCACCATCGGTTACCATTTCGGTTGTGTAAATATTGCCGTCAAATTCGACAATTTCACCTCTGTGCAAGATTTTCCAATATTGCACAGGGATATTTAATTCTTTTGCTTTTTCAGGGTTAAAAATAGGTTTTCTGTTTAAAGTTAAACGATATGCCAAACACTTTGTTGTGTGGTTCATTGGTGCAGAAATTATTTCAAAATCAGGTATTGCGGGACTGTTAAACGTAAAAAATCTGTCCGGAGGAAGTTCATCAACATAGATTTTGAATGGCAACACAGAACAAATACAAGATAATTTTTGTATAATTTCCTTACCGCTGGGAGGTGTGAAAATATAAAGCGGTGAGGTTTTTTGAAAATTTGCAAGAGACAGCATTAATCCAGGAAAACCGCTGATATGGTCGGCGTGAAAATGTGTAATCAAGAGTGTATTTATTCGGTTTGTGTTAACATCAGCCTCAGCGAGGGCAATTTGAGTACCCTCACCGCAGTCGATTAATATTCCGTTACCTTGGACTTCACTATAACAAGTGGTCAGCCATCTGTTTCTGAGAGGCATCATACCGCCTGTTCCTGCAAGACAAATATCTATCAATATTCATTAACCTCTAAGAAACTGTTGGGATAAAAATTACCGTGCCTTTTACAATCCTTTTCACGTCATTCTATGTCAAAAATCCTTGCCATATGCGAATATGCCTGTGGATTTTTTTCCTTGAAAATCATAAAAATTATTGCAAAAAATCAACAAAAATTTCTTTCCCAACAGGTTCTAATATATTAGACCTGTTTTAAAACTTATTTAATTCTTAATTCATACAAATTAAGGTGACGGACAGCTTATAGTTAACAATTTTTATAGAACGAATTGTCCGCATGAGTTAAAGTTGCAACTCAGTTAAACTATGCCACGAATTGCTTGCGGTGCTAACTAGGTTTCATTTTAACACATGCGAGCTAGACAGTTTTTATGCAATCGAAAATTCTTCCTTAAAAATAGCTTCATCCAAATCGTTTTTGATAGCTCTTATTTCTTTGAGTTTCTTACCAGGGGTAACTCCGAAACGCTCTTTGAATTTCATAGAGAATATGCGGTAATTTGCAAAACCATTACGCTGACAAATATCAGTAATATTGTAGTCTGTTTTCATCATATCTTGGAAAACATGTTCGATACGCACTTCTTGGAGGTATTCCATAAAAGTCATACCCATATATTTTTTGAAAAAACGTGAAAAATATGAGGAGTTAAGGTTCATTTCTTTTGCCGCTTCTTGCATAGTGCAGTCTTTGGCATAATTCATATTAATAT
>BNZF01000053.1 GCA_026000865.1 Clostridia bacterium | reverse complement strand
CAGGCAGGTGTTACCTGCCGCGAAAAACAGGCAGGTGTTACCTGCCGCGAAAAACAGGCAGGTGTTACCTGCCGCGAAAAACAGGCAGGTGTTACCTGCCGCGAAAAACAGGCAGGTGTTACCTGCCACGAAAAACAGGCAGGTGTTACCTGCCACGAAAAAGCCAGCGGGGGTTCCCCGCTATATCGGAGTAATAAAAATGCAACAAAATTATATAGACAACATCATTAAGACGGCTTTGCAAGAAGACATTAACTATATTGATGTAACAACTGATAATCTCATTGACGAGAAAAGTCATGATACCGCATTTCTAATCGCGAAAGATAATGGTGTGATTTGCGGTATTGACATTGCAATGAGAGTTTTTGAGATTTTGGGAGTTACAGAAATTAAGAAATATTTCAAAGACGGCGACACTATCGATAACGGTGTTATAATTGCTGAGATAAACGGTGCAACTCGTTCTCTTCTTAAAGGTGAGCGAACAGCTTTGAACTTACTTCAACATATGTCAGGTATCGCGACATACACAAATAAATGCGTTAAAGCGGTTGAGGGGAATACTGTCGCTATAACAGATACTCGCAAGACTTTACCGGGACTGCGTGCTTTGCAAAAATACGCTGTTACTGTTGGCGGAGGTAAAAATCACCGCTTTAATCTCTCGGACGGTGCAATGTTAAAAGATAATCACATTAACGCATATAACGGAATTACACCTGCCGTGAAAACTTTGCGAAAAAAAATCGGACATATGGTTAAAATAGAAGTTGAAGTCAAAAATCTTATTGAACTTAGGGAAGCTCTTGACTGCAATGTCGAGGTTATCATGCTTGACAATATGACCGTTGACGATATGAAAAAAGCAGTAGAAATTACAAACAAAAAAGCCCTTTTAGAGGCGTCGGGAAATGTTACACTTGAAAATATTCGGGACATCGCCGAAACAGGTGTAGATATTATTTCTCTCGGTGCCTTGACTCACTCAGTAAAAGCATTTGATATTAGTTTTTTATTTTGAGCCACAACGCTTGCCCTTGCGACTGAATATCACTGCACCTTTGAGAAGCCTTTGCGACTCTTTTATTTTGAGCCACTCATAATTGCCTTTGCGACTGAATATCACTGCACCTTTGAGAAGCCTTTGCGACTTTTTTAGCTTTAATAATTTGCAATCAATGTGCTTAGTAGGTAATAGGTAACAGTGAATAGACGCGGTGTGTCGCGGAGCGACAATAGTGAACAGGAAATAGGTGCAGGCAACGCCTGCCTGTATTTTCGAGATAGTTTAACTAACTCGTCAGTTAATGGTCGTGTTTTATAAGTTTAAAATGAAACCAATGGTCGCAAACTATTCATGCCAAAAATGTTGCAATCTAATAGAAATAATCGCCCGCGACGTAAAACAAAAGATACTATTGAAATATTATAGCGAAATACAGACATTTTAATTGACCGCACGCGTGAAGTGAACTAGCGATACAGTTATCTATGTCGCGAAAAACAGGCAGGTGTTACCTGCCGCGAAAACGCCAGCGGGGGTTCCCCGCCACGAAAAACAGGCAGGTGTTACCTGCACATGTTATGTGCAATTAAGAGGAATTTTTAATGGATAATAATCGTCAAACAGAACTTTTTAATAGCGAAAATAATTTGCGGGGTGAAAATAACCGCCAAATTGAGCTGATAGATAACGGTAACGACAAACACGCATATCGCAAAACAAACCTGACAAAAACTATTCTTTTTTGTGGTATGATGCTGATTTTATTTATCGTCGCTATTCTTTATTTTCCAATAATATGGGTATTTATAAAAAAAATTATCAGAATAATCCGCCCCATTTTAATCGGCGGTGTAATTGCTTTAATCCTCAACGGACCTGTAAATAAATTATACCATCTTTGTCAAAAACCTTTTAACAAACTCTATGATAAACAACTGAACGAATATATATCAAAAAAACGCAAAAAAGAGCCAAAGAAAAATATAAAATTGGCGTATGTTAGCTCAATAATAATTTGCTATTTGTTGGTATTTGCAGTTATCGCTGTTATTATCAATTTTGTTGTACCACAATTAATCGAAAGTGTACAGGTTTTTTCTAAAAATTTTGACGGATATTATAGCAACATTGAAACTTTTATTATGAATAACCTCGCAAAATTAAATGCTCTCGAAATTGAGGGACTTAAAACAGAAAATATCCTTGAACAAGCAAAAATTCAACTTGAAAAACTAGGTGCAAAAATACCGTCTTTTATACCAAAAGTTGGTGCATTTACTTCTAATTTTTTGAGAACTATTATTGATATTATTATCGGAATAATTTTTTCGATTTATATTCTCGGTTCAAAGCATGATTTGAAAGTAAATTCTCAAAAACTTGCAAAAAAACTATTTACACCAAAAGCATATAGACGCATACACAAATATACTGCTCTTAGTGTTGAAACTTTTTCCAATTTTTTCAACGGACAATTGCTCGAAGCATATATTCTTGCGATGTTATGCTTTATTGGCATGACTATCGGACATTTGGAATATGCTGTCATGATAAGCGTTATAATTGGATTAACAAATCTTATTCCGATTGTTGGACCTTTTATCGGTATAATCCCGTCGTTTTTGTTAATTCTGCTAGTTAATCCCGCTCACGCTTTTTGGTTTTTGTTATTTGTGGTTGTTTTACAACAATTTGAAAGCAATGTTATTTATCCGAGAGTTGTCGGCGGTTCTGTTGGTTTGCCCGCACTCTGGGTGCTGTTCGCAGTTTTGGTTGGCGGAGGTTTTTTCGGAGTTTTGGGTATGCTAATAGGTATTCCTTTAATGTCAATTATTTATTCAAGCGTTAAAGATTTTATTAACAAAGAAGAGTCGGAGAGTTAAGCAGGCAACGCCTGCATGTATTTCGCGTCTTAGTTTAACTGATTTTCACCTTTAACTCACGCGGGCAATTATTTAAACTGGATGCTATTTATGCTATTTTAACTCACGCAACAGGCAACGCCTGCATGTATTTCGCGTCTTAGTTTAACTGATTTTCACCTTTAACTCACGCGGGCAATTATTTAAACTGGATGCTATTTATGCTATTTTAACTCACGCAACAGGCAACGCCTGCCTGTTTTTCGGCAGGCAACGCCTGCATGTATTTCGTGGCATAGTTTGACTAAACTGTTAGTTCACTTCACGCGGACGAGTCGGAAAGTTTAATAGTTAAAAGTGTAAAGTTGAAAGTTATTGTGTTGCGGTGGACAGTTACACGGGGTAGTTTAACTTATTTGATAGATTGTGGACGCGGATAGCTATCTTAATAATAAAAGCCCATCATAATGAGGGCTTTTTTTCTTTTGAGAGACAAGGTGTTTTTTGGAAATCACCCCCCACCGAGGTGAAGTGTTGATTTGGAAGTCATTTAAACAAATCAGAATGTGAGCCAGTGTACACAAGAGTTAATATTAAAATGTTCTTTTCGATTTTATAGATTAACGCCCAATCGCTATTATGACCACCAATATGACATTCACGATAACCGTCAAAATTACCGACTAACTTATGGTCATTGTATTCATATGGTAACTGTTTTTCTTCAAGTAATAATTGTATCGGGTCTGTCAGTAAAGAAATATCAAGACCTCGTTTTTCAAGAAGCTTGCGTTGTTTCTTGTATTTATTGGTGTAAAATGGTTCAAGCATTTAACCATTCCTCGGCTTCTTCTTGATTTTTGAAAAGCTTTCCAATATGATTTTCAGCTTCTGTGATTGCTTCGATAATATCGTCGCTTATATTTTCAATAGTAGGAGTAAACGGCAATCCACGATGATTGACTGATTGAATGAGAAACATATTAACAGCGTCAGTAATAGAAAGCCCCAATGCTTTAAAAATGGTATTTGCTTGTTGTTCAATTATAGATTCGACATTTATTTGTAAAATAGCCATATTCATCACCTCACAATTATTATACCACATCAAAGAAATAAGTCAACAAAATAAATTGAAAAAGACTGTGGCATGCAAAAAAAAAAACCAATCACCCCCCCCACCGAAGTGAAGTGTTGATTGGGTTATTCCAAACCAATTAAAGCATTGACAACATCATAAACTTCTTGTAATTTGTCTTTGGGCAATTGTTCAACCACGCTATATTTGCGTTTTTGTAAATCAATAATGCGAATTTGTTCACATAATATATCGCCCATAGTTTTAGTTCGCTCGTCTAACGGAACTCGGACACGCATTTTTCTAGCAGTTGATGTAATCGGACATGCAAGCACCATACCACTTTGTAGATTATATTTCGAGTTGCTTATGACAAGGGCAGGACGTAGCCCTGTTTGTTCACGACCAATAGTTGGAGCGAAATCAACAAAAATTATATCACCTTGATTTACCATTCTTCACGTCCTTTTGGTTCAGAAACATTCTCCCAACCATCATCAGACCGTTCATAATCTTCAAGAAACCAATTAATTGTACGCGATTTTTGTGGTTTAAGAATTAGCATATCGTTCTGTTTAATAATTTCAATGTTATCACCAATATTCAGTCCGATACTATCTAACAAATTTTTATCTATCCTAAGACCTTGACTATTTCCCCATTTTGCAACTTGACTTATCACAATTCATCACCTCACAATTATTATATCACATCAAAGAAATAAGTCAACAGATTAAATTAAAAAACGATAAAACCCAGAGCAGTGTTACTGCTAATTAAAGCCCCAAAAAGCATTAAATCCTCGCCACCCAGTTTAGAAAATTAAAATCACTCAAAATCAGGAAAAAACTTTTTGCGAACACCAGGGCTGAATTTCGTGAATTCGTCTATTCTTGCACCTTCAAGGCGTGCTTCTTCAAGGTTTGCTCCTTTAAGATTTGCATATTCAAGGTAAGCTTTTTCAAGGTTTGCATTCCGAAGATTTGCTCCTTCAAGGTTTGCTCCTTCAAGACTTGCAAATCTAAGGTCCGCATTCCAAAGGTCTGCTTCTCTAATGTCTGCTTTTTCAAGATTTGAATTTTCAAGGTCCGCATTCCAAAGGTCTGCTTCTCTAAGGTCTGCTTTTTCAAGATTTGCATTTTCAAGGTCCGCATTCCAAAGTTTTGCTTCTCTAAGGTTTGCGTGCCAAAGGTTTGCTTTTTCAAGATTTGCGTATTTAAGGGTTGCACCTTCAAGTTTTGCTTCTCTAAGGTTTGCGTGCCAAAGGTTTGCTCCTTCAAGACTTGCAAATCTAAGGTCCGCATTCCAAAGGTCTGCTTCTCTAAGGTCTGCTTTTTCAAGATTTGAATTTTCAAGGTCCGCTTTACAAAGGTTTGCTTTACAAAGGTTTGCTTTACAAAGTTTTGCTTTTTCAAGGCGTGCGTTTTCAAGGCGTGCGTTTTCAAGGTTTGCTTCAATAAGGTTTGTTTCAATAAGGTCTGCTTCTCTAAGGTCTGCTTTTTCAAGATTTGCATTTTCAAGGTCCGCATTCCAAAGTTTTGCTTCTCTAAGGTTTGCGTGCCAAAGGTTTGCTTTTTCAAGATTTGCGTATTTAAGGGTTGCACCTTCAAGGTCTGCTTCACTAAGGTTTGCTTCGTTTAAGTCTGTACTTGACAAATCAACATGCAATTTTTTATATTTTGAAGTAATATTTTGTATTGCAGATATAATAGCCAAACAATCATCGTCAAGTTTCTTTTCCAGTTCCTCGTCAGATTTTTCGATATGGCGTTCTCTTCGCAGATATGTACACAAAACATCAAGAACATTCTGTGCCTCGTCTGCGTCCGGTGCGTTAAATGCAAGACGCTGTAATGCAAAAACACCCTGCATTCGCACAAAAATTTCCTTATCACACAAAGCGTTAACCGCTTCGTTAAAACGTTTGTTGGTCGCGTCAACCTCTTTTATGAGGTGGTTGCGATATGACATTGCCGCAACAATTGAACCCGTCAATATTCCAAGTGCAAAAACGATTGTTTGTGCAATGTGAACATAATCATCCGAGGTTTTAGGTGTTATTTTGAGGCAAAGCACAATGAACAACAGTGACGAAAATCCTATTGAAATAACTAAAAACAATGTAATTGTTCTGTGCATTACATTTGGTTTGTATGTTAGACTTTTTAGTATATTTTTAAAAAAGTTCCGCATGTTTTTTTGTCCTTTATTTTTTTGACATTATACATCAAATTTTTAGGTTTTTCAACAGAAAATTGAAAAATTAAAGGGGGGGTAGTTTTTTGGGTTTGATAGCAACGAATAAAATACTAATGCGAATCACCCTTTAAAATTTGCAATAGAACTGAACTTCTAAAACTTATTTTTATAGTTTTTGTAAGAAAGGGGTGCGATGGTTCGCCCCCGATAAGCGGGCAGAGCCCGCAACCCCGTTGTAATATTTATACTATCACTATTAAAAAATAGGTTTTAAAAGGTGATTTGCATTACTACTATCTCAGAATTAAAATTAACAAAAATATTAATGTTATATCTAAAAAATTAAAATTCTCTTCAATATCTTTTTACATTTTGCCTATAAATTTTAATGTTTTATATGCAATTTTTGGTGTTATGCACAACTTTCGACATTTTGTTAATAATTAATACAAACATTGTTCACAAAATGTTAATTATTTATTGCGTGTTTGGTGGTATAATAAAGTATTATTTATAGGTGTGTTGGGGTGAACAGATGTCTGATAGTGAAAATTTGAAAAAGATAGCTCTCGTGGATGATAACACAGCTAATTTGACTATTGGCAAAAAAACTTTAATCGGTAAATATCACGTTTTTACTGTTCCATCGGGGGCAAAATTATTTGAATTAATCGAAAAAGTTAAGCTTGATTTGATTTTACTTGACATTGAAATGCCTGATATGAACGGCTTTGATGTTATAAAAAGACTTAAAGCAGACCCTGAACTTGCTGAGATTCCTGTTATTTTTTTAACAGCAAAAAATGACCCTCTTAATGAGATTGAGGGACTTTCATACGGTGCAATAGATTACATATTAAAACCTTTTTCGCCACCCATATTGCTCAAACGCATTGAAAATCATATCGTCATGATTGAGCAGAAAAACGAACTAAATTCTCAAAAAGAATTTTTGAAAAACTACAATCAAAATCTGCGTAATGAGATTGAAAAACAGACAGAGCGTGTTTTTGAACTGCAAAATTCTGTTTTGCGCACTATGTCGGAGTTGGTTGAGTATCGTGACGACATTACAGGCGGACATATCGAACGTACACAGGAATATCTCAAAATATTGCTTATGGAATTAATTCGTAAAAATATTTATTCTGGTGTTGTTGTTGGTTGGAAGTTAAATTTTCTTTTGCAATCCTCGCAGCTTCATGATGTTGGCAAAATTGCAATTGGTGACGCTATTCTCAAAAAACCTGGCAAACTCACCAATGAAGAGTTTAACATTATGAAAACTCACACCACATTCGGTGAAAAAGTTATTGAGAGAATTGAAGAAAACACTACCGAACGTGATTTTCTTGGACACGCCAAAATCTTTGCGGCAACTCATCATGAAAAATGGGACGGGACAGGGTATCCCAAGGGTTTGAAATTTGAAGAGATACCTTTGCAAGGCAGATTAATGGCAATTGCTGATGTTTATGACGCACTTGTATCCTCGCGTCCATATAAAAAACCTTTTTCACATGCCGATGCTTGCGACATTATTGTTGACGGTAAAGGTAAACATTTTGACCCTGTGCTTGTTGATTTATTTCTTAATAAAGAAAAAGAATTTAGAATTGTTTTAGAAGAAAATATGGAAAATAAAAAACATGTAATAATGTGAACCACCTCATATTTCGTGACCGTTCATATAAAAAAATGGGTCTTGACTAGAACAGCGGTGAATTTCTAAACATTTTGATAATGTTTAACAATTTGCTTGTTGACGTATTTCTCAGCAAAGAAAAAAATAAACCTGTTTTAAAACTTGCTTTTTAAGTTTAATTAAATGGAGTTCAAAGGTGAGTTTTTTTGATACACAGGGATTCGCCTATACACTATTTTCTATTAATTTGTACGAATTAAACAAGTTCATATAAATTCTTAAAACAGGTCTAATTTAGAATTTTAGAAGAAAATATGAAAAGTAAAAAATATAAAAAAAAATCACTACTTAAAATATCAGCGTTGCTCATAACGCTGATATTTTATATAGGAATATCGATTTTGTTTTACCATATCGGTAAAAATCTGCTCACCGAAAAGGGCAGGGAACTTGTTGAACAAAGATTAAACAGTTTTGGAGTTTTTGCACCTTTGCTGTATATTTTTGCACAAGTGCTTAATGTTGTTATTCCGTTTATCCCAGGTGAACCGATTGAGATTTTGGGCGGAGTGCTTTTTGGATATATTTTCAGCACGATTTATTGTTTTATTGGAATATTTATCGGTTCGCTAATCACCTATAAAATCGCTTTACGTTTTGGACAACCATTAATCGAAAAGTTTGTGTCTACCGAAAAAATTCAAAAACTAAAAATTCTTAAAAGCGAAAAAAGAGTAGAAATTACTGTCTTTACACTATTTTTTCTACCTGGTATTCCAAAAGATTTACTGACTTATATTGTACCGCTTTTCACAAAATTACCACCAAAAAAATATTTTCCGATTTGTGTTTTTGCAAGATTTCCGTCAATCATAACCTCAACCGTCGTCGGTGCAACTTTAAATAAAGGTCAATTTTTGCTCGCAATTATTATATTTTTAGTTACCGCTTTAATCGGGTATGTTGTGATTATGGTAAGAAATAAAAATTAATTTTTTTTATTTTGAGCTGCAACACTTGCCTCTGTAATTTTTAATCATTGTACTATTATGAGCCTCGGCATCTATTTCTTTTAGCTTTGAATCGCAAGGCTCACGCTAAATTTACAACTTGTATTATGAAGAATAATTTGAAGGAGGGCATTTTTATGTCAAACACACTAATATTTCCATAAAAATATTGATTTTTATTATAAAATTTCTCTCTATTTGACAATTTCTAAAAATAAAATTTGTGTAAGTATATGAAAATTTTGTCTGATGTCACGAATTTTAAAATTAAAAATCTCCTTTTTAGCTA
>BNZF01000052.1 GCA_026000865.1 Clostridia bacterium | reverse complement strand
TCATTGCACTTTTTAAAAACCCTTGCGACTTTTTTAGCATAAATGATTTGCAACTTTTTTATTTTGTGCACTTCATATTTGCCCTTGCGACTTTTAATCATTGCACTTTTTAAAAACCCCTGCGACTTTTTTAGCATAAATGATTTGCAACCATTATTTTATTATAAACCCGCAAAACGCGGAGTTAAGCTAACAATTCAGTAAAATTATGTCGTGAAAATGCATGCCAAAGCTACCTGCTAACTCTCTGATGATACCTACTTTAACAACCTACTAATTCTTGCAACAGGCAAACCCATAATACTATAATAGTCACCTTCAATAGATTTTATCAATAATGCACCTTTGCCTTGAATACCATATGCACCTGCTTTGTCAAGAGGTTCACCAGTCGCGATATATTCGTCTATTTCATTTTCGGTCAGCGGATAAAAAGTACAATAGGCAGTCTCGCTGAAAGAGCTTACTCGAC
Organism: Clostridia bacterium; assembly: GCA_026000865.1. Classification (GTDB taxonomy): domain Bacteria; phylum Bacillota; class Clostridia; order Oscillospirales; family Ruminococcaceae; genus BNZF01. The sequence continues at coordinate 8,811 of BNZF01000052.1, read as the reverse complement.
CATTGACAGTAATCGCAACACCTGTTATAACAGTATGAGTTTTACCACTAAGCAAGTTCAACATCCGCTTTGCGTCAGTAATGTCTTTTGGCTTGCCGAGTATTTCACCGTTAATAACGACAATAGTATCCGCACCAATCACAGTCAAGTGCGAATATTCTTGCGAATGTTTTCTTAAAATATGCAAAGCTTTTTGGACTGCGAAAAACTCAGGCACGTCCTCGGTCGCCAGTTTACTTAACAGTTCAGGCGGAATAATTTCGTCAATATCAGCGGGCAAAACAATAAAATCCTCTGTGATAAGTTTTAATAACTCTTGCCTGCGAGGTGAGGCAGAAGCAAGGATAATCATGCTTTTTCCTCAATAATTGAAACCATTTCGCCAACGTTTTTCATTGTTGAAACTTGCCCCATTGTAAAACTAATTTTAAATTCTTTTTCAACAGCAGCGATAAGATTTATATGTTCAAGACTGTCCCAGTCTTCAATATCTTTCGCGGTGGTTTTTTCAGTGACGATAATGCTGTCATCGTCAAAAACATCTTGAAAAACTTCATTTAGCTTGTTAAAAATTTCAATTTTATTCATTTAATTATCCTAAAACTCATAATTATTTGTGGCTTTTTTTTAGGGTGACATTTGGAGTATAATATAAATAGTACAACAGGGTTGCAAATACACGTCCCGATTACCGAGTATATACCCTTTTGGAAAATTTATAGTTTAAAGTACATAGCATACTATGTATTTACATGTAAACTTGTAAAACGTGAACAAACGATTACAATCTTTAATGCGTAACATCCAATTATACTATTTACTAGACTTATTCTAAAACTTAATAATGCGAATCACCTTTTAAAACCTATTTTTTTACATAGTATAAATATTTCAACAGGGTTGCGGGCTCTGCCGCTTATCGGGGGTATACCCGCACCCCCCTTACTTACAAAAACTATAAAAAATAAGTTTTAGGAGTTCAGTTCTATTGCAAATTTTAAAGGGGGAATCGCATTAATAACCTATCTTTTTTTGTATTACTATAACGTTAAAAAAAATAAATAAAGACGGGTGTGGGGCGAAGCCCCACTTTTTAAGACAGGCGGGGCAGTCTGCTTAGTCCAGTAGACTGTTACAGTACCGACACCCATTTTTTTAAAGAGAACTACCTCAATATTTACAAGTTAAACTATTTATGGAATGCGGTTTTAGAACAGGTCTAATAAAAATCACAAACAAAAATTATATAAAACCGCAAAACATATAATATAGTAATGTAAAATTATACTATAATTATAATTTATAAAATCACGAAAACCGATATGTCCGCGAAGCGGATACCACACTTATTAACTTTTAACTATCAATAGTTGCATGACTGCTTTGACAAGGCGAAGTTAAACTAAAAATTAAGTTAGACTACACCGCAAAAAAGTCACATGTTATGTGTATACCAAATCTACCTATTAACTAAATCAATTCCATCCGCCTTTGTGACGAGGGTGTTGACTTACATATTCTATTGCTTGTATTACAGCTATATCAGTGTCAGTTTTATTTTGTTGTTGCATTATGTTAGCGGTACGTGAAAATAATTCACCTTTTGTTGTGGAAACATATTTTGGATGTAATTTATTTAACGCTAGGGCTTTCATATCATCGGTACAAGTATCACAAAAACAAACATCAGGATAAATTACTTTTTTATCTTTCAGTACATTGTCAACGATTTGTTCATTTACATTTACAATCATAACAACCTCCATGTATAATTATTTTATTGGTTCTTTACAAAATTAGCTAACAGCGATGTCGATTTTTCTCATCAAATGGGCATAATTGCATATACAATTTTCGGCACGGCTTTTGATACAATCAAGATTGTATCCACACGGTGCATAAGCACGGCTTGCCCGTGCTCCAAATCATAATATAAAGCCATATTCGAGAAATTTATGCTGGTAAGCAAAATCGCTCTTTGAATAGAAATAGATTTTGAGAAAAAAATTATTTCTAATTTTGACCCTTATTTTATTAAACTCATTCTAAAACTCAGTTGCCCAGTTGCCCAGTTGCACAGTTGCCCAGTTGCCCAGTTGAAAGAGTGCAAGCAACATCACCAACTCCTATTTATAATAAGCCAACTCATGATATATACAATTTTAACTAAAAAAGAAAAATAAGTCAATACTATTTGATAAATTCTACAATAAAACTAGTAGAATTATTTAACGATTTGCAATAAATTTTCGCATTATGTTCATCAGCAATGTTTTTTGCAATGCTTAAACCTAGCCCAAAACCGCCTGTGGACTTGGTTCGAGAGGAATCGACTCTGTAAAATCTGTCAAAAATATGCGGAATATCTTCTTGCGGAATTTCTGAACCTGTATTGCTAATTACCAATTCAACTTTTTTGTTGCTCTTCAAAATGACACCAAGTATGGCATAATCTGTGCTATATTTTATGGCATTGTCCACTAAAATCGTGACAAGTTGCTTTATGCTATCTAAATTACCATTAATATAGACATTTTCTTTTATATTCGTTTCAAGGGTTTTGTTTTTTTCAAAGATTAAAACTTCAAAATTAATACAAATATCATTTACAACATCTGATAAATTAAATTCTGTGTGTATTGACTTGTTAGCCTGCCCTTTTGTGAGTTTTAATAGTTCATTGGTGAGTTTTGACATCCGCATTGCCTCATCACGCACACAAACTAGCCATTTTTTCTGTTCCTCAACGGTATCATTTGGGTTTGAGAGTACTGCTTCGATATTAGTCGCGATTACTGTTAGCGGTGTTTTCAGTTCATGTGCGGCGTCTGAAACAAAACGCGTTTGCGAAGTATACGCCTGTGCAGTAGGTGCAACAAGCCATTTTGAAAGAAAGAAACTAAGCGTGAGAAGTACTACCAATAACGCAGCACCTATTCCCCAAAGCGTTGATATAAGACGTTTAACAACAGAAATTTCATTCGCTCTGTTTAACAACACAACAGCATAATAGTCTTCAATTTTTTCATATTTATATCTAAATTTTTCACCGTCATATTCAACAATGCCTGTTTGGGCTGCATTATCGCTCTCAAATATTTTGTTTGCCGCAATTTCAACAGTTACTTTATCGACTGCACCCAATTCAGAAAATTGATATTCAGTATAAAAAACTTTATAATTTGAATCTAATTTTAAAAAAATCGTATCGCCACGCAAAGATTTTTGTCCAGTTTGACTAGAAGCCTCAAACCGAAACGCTTCTGATTTTTCCCAATCAGGCTTTTTTATGCCAAAAGGAGTTGATTCACCGCTAGTACTTATATTGGGAATAATAAAAAAATCGTTATGATTATTGTTATTCAAATCGCTTTCGTGCATTACAAAAGCGTGCTCGATTATTCCCTCAGATTGTGCAATTTCAGAATGGTACATTATTACAAAAATACCACTAAATACTCCCAACATTGTAAGCAGTAATAATGACATATTTACTAATAAAAAACGTATTCGTAATTTTTTAATCATAATTTTCTCTCTTGTGATATATGGTAGACCTAAACTTGCTTTTTATATTTTTTTGTAAGCGAGGGGCGTCGGAGAGTTTATAGTTAAAAAAGTATAGTTGAAAGTATGTATTCCTTTTTTAAAAACATAAAACGCGACCAAGAACAAAAAACTAAATTAAAATATACCGCGAAGACGTGACGCGTAGCGTCACTCCATAACTATTAATGCGAATCACCTTTTAAAATCTATTTTTTAAATAGTCATAGTATAAATATTACAACGGGGTTGCTCTCTCTGCCCGCTTATCGGGGGCGGAACAACCGCCCCCTACTTACAAAAACTACAAAAAATAAGTTTTAGGAGTTTTAGAACAGTTCTATTTCAAATTTTAAAGAGTGATTCGCATTATTAACTATTAACTGTTAACTATAAACTCTCCGATACCCCGCCCTTTCTATTTATATCCCAAAGTATGGAACCAAAAAATTACGAGTTCAGGTCTGGTCAATTAACTTAAATACCAAACTATATTTGCGGTATATTTTTTTTGTTACTACTTGCGTCTATGGTTTTATTAACCATACTCTCAATATGTATACAATTATATACACTATCTCATATTTTGCTTAAATACGTCTTAAATGTCTTTTAACATTTAACAAAAGAGTAACTACTTTTTTGAAATTAATATGTTTCACCATAATAAAACAACTTAAAAAAGAAGTCGGCAATCCCTCAAAAAAAAAGCGAGTCAGAACCCCGCACCCCCTTTATCTTGTTATTTGACTTTAATAAAAATTTAATAAGTTACATTATCGATTTCCAACACGGCGTATCCTCCGTGAGGCGTACGGAGTACGCCGAAATTTTGTTGTATACGCAATTCTGAGCATGCCTTTGGCAAGTGCTCTCACCTTGACCATATCATATATTTTAAGTGGAATTACTATATAAGTGCATTATTAGTCCGAAATCACATATTGCCAAACACCGTCAATTTTATAGACGTTATATAGTAATTTCACTTGACATTTATAATGTGGGGTCTCGCCGCAGGCGAAAGAGCATGCCTTTGGCAAGTGCTCTCACCTTGACCATATCATATATTTTAAGTGGAATTACTATATAAGTGCATTATTAGTCCGAAATCCCATATTGCCAAACACCGTCAATTTTATAGACATTATAATAGTCTTTAAATTCACTGGACATATCGGTATAGTTTCCTGTGAAAGTTACCCAAAATCTTACGATTTTTTCTATTTTTTGCAATTTATCAGAGTTAGTATAGTTAAAATATTGCTCAAAATATTCGGTATCAACCGTTCCAAATAGAGCTTCCACTTCAGTTATTAACTCACCACCACCGTCGACATTCACGTTTATATCATCCGCAATTGCCTTGAATACGTCAAACGCCGCTAAGATTTCTTTTTGTTCTTCGTCTGTGTATTTTTTTCTTGTGGTAATTTTAGTGCCGTCGTTTGCAGTAATCACGATTGCGGCGGAAGATGAAATGTTGGGTTTTGTCGCCATACTACCTGTTCGCATTCGGATTGTTAGTTCTGGCTCGGTTGTAATGTTGGTGGTTGTTGTAATATTTTCGGTTGGGTTTGAGGTTGTTGTAATTTTGTCTGTATTTTCCGAGGATTTATCATTTTCATTTGCGTCTTTTGAACAAGCAGTGAATATTTGCAAAATTATTAAAATAATTGAACATAATAATGTTTTTATTTTTTTCATGGCTATAAAATCCTTTTAATGATTATTTACTTCCTGCAATATGAATATATTGACGTGTTCCAAGTCTTGTACTGAGTAAAACATTCTTTTTGTGATACCCAGCAGTAGAACGATAAGTTACTAATAAATCTGTTCTACCAGAAGACCCACTAACTATACCTGTAACTATCATTGAATGTGTGATAGAGGAAGTAGTTCCCAATTGAATTAAATCACCAGTTGATATCCCACTGAAAGTGGTAGCCGAAGCATTAATTTTTGAAACACTTGAAAACAGGTAATCGTATAGATATTGTGCACCAGCCCAAGATGTTGAACGGTTGCTTGATGAACTATAAAACCAACAATTGTTATAGCCATTATTTCCAGAGTGCATTGGAATACCGCCACCTTCATGCAGTACTTGTGAAGCAAAATTAGTACAATCTCCGCCACCGCTTTCATTATTCATATAAGCATGGTTAGGATTTAACGCATATTTATTAGCATATGTGACAGCAGCTGACGCATTATATGTTGTAGCACTTGCTGCCATAATACTAGCTTTTTTAATAGCTGGATTTTTTTCATCTTGTATTATTTCTTGGTTGTTTTCTGCAATTTCATTAAGAATAGAATTTTTGTAGTTTTGCACGGAAATATTACTACTTAAATCAACTTCTGTAATAGGCAAAGGTTCAACAATATCTTCGGGTATGAAATCATTAATTTTACTAAACTTCCATTCACCGTTTATGGTTTTAAGTTCAATAGAATAGTTATCGAAAGTTTCGGATTCTACATCAGGTGTGATATTGTAATTAAAGGTTTTATCAACATTAACTTCAACAGTTGCCGTTTTACTTTGGATTTGAATTGTGGGATAACTAAATAAAATATTTTTATTTAGTTCTTTTATAGTTTCATCACTTATGTGATTTTCGTAAGAGGAAATAATGCTAAACTGTTTAATATCAATTAAAGCAAGAGTACTTATTTCGTTTGAAACAAAATATTTCTTGTACGATGTGATGTCTGTATCTGCAACATCGATTTTATTTTCATATTCATAAAAGAAATCTTCGATAAGTTTTGTTATTTCCGTGTAGGAAGAATTTGTTTGATAAGATTGATTTGCTATTGAACAGGATAATTATCGGTAAATATTTCAGCACTTGAACTAAACATTCCAGTTGACATAATTGTGACAGAGAAGATAGCAATAAGTGCTTTCTTGAAATTTTTCATTTTGAAAACTCCTTTAATGCTTAACAAAACTTTCATTTATTAAAATAAAGCGATTAATCGACTGTTAGTAAATGCAATTGCAAGGACAGTTTAGCACTATCATATTCCTTGTCAATACTTATAATTTATTTTTGTTAATATTGCTCAATTTTATTTTTGTTTGTTCATACTTTTCGTACTTTATAACAATAAAGCTGAACTCATATTTATCATTTAAAATTTCTTGTAATTTGCTTTCAATTGTTTCATCGTCTTTAACGCGAAGACCGTAGGACACACTGTTGCCAAGAAAATAAATATGTCTTTTTGCATTTTGTGGGACATTAGCAGTATATCTTTCATTATTTACAACAGTTTCAAATGGACTTATTTTATCCTTAGCTTTAAGAAATCCACCCAAATTATCAAACTCTATACGATTTTTAACGCACTCAATTTTCCCATATTATGTATAATTTTCGTCATTATGATAACATAATTCTTTTTGCAGAACATATAATTTTTCTTTATCAACGTTTTTATCCAAAAGCATTTTTTCATATTCAGAACGATTTTTAACAGCCCACAAATTCGCTCTTGAAGTCAACAAAAACGGTGTATTGGGAAAATATGTTTGCATTGGTTTTATAAGAGAACTTTTAATGCTAGCATATTTTAATACGCGAAATCCGATATATATATTATCGGTAAGCTTTTTTAATTTGCCAATAATTTCTTTGGTCACAGAATCTTCGCATATTATTGGAACATCGGAATCATAATCGGTAATACTTTCAATGAGTTGGCTTTTACACGAAATAGATGCTGTGTTATAATACCAAGCACCTTTTTCTGAAATCATTCTATATACACTAAATAATTCTTCATAAGCAAGCATGTAAAAAGCTGAAAGCATATGAGCAGAATCACCGTAAAAAGAAACGCGAGTAAATCCTTTATCTTTCAAAAAAGAAAGGCAGTCTTGTCTGTCACTGGCCGCGGCACATTGTGCCAGCATACCAACTGTGCTAAATATACCCATAGTTAACCTCACATAATTTTGTCTATTAAAATATTATATTAACAATATTACTGATATTTTTTTTGATTTTATAATTTTCATATTAACACCTCTAAGAAATTGTGTTAATAGGAATAATGGTTTTTGTGGAAGCATTATATTCAAATACATTCCATGTTCTTCCGCTACCAAGACTTGGCACAACGAAAGTATATGATGCAATATTTGAGTTGCCAATATACACTTGCACTATCGCGTTAGAGGAAGTTATTGAAGGTGAGCCATTCATATTATAACCCCGCTTTCTTTGCTTCGGAGACAGCATAGTCGATATAGTCAATTATTTCATCGGTGTATGGGCTATTATTTTTAGCTGTACCATTACCAATATAGTAAATATACTCGAACGTAAAATCATCTGTATTAAATTGCAAATGTTCGTCCGAATGAACACCATTCGTCTTTTGAGCAATTAAATAAAATTTTTGTGATGGTTCAATAGGACCAATATTATCTACGCGATTTTTTCGTTTAATATCAACAATATTTATTTTACTAATCATACTAATTTGAATATCAGTTAACGGCTCAATGGATATTTTTTTCGTGTTTGGAAGTTTAATATGATTATTAAAATATGAATATAAAGCTATATTTGGAAGTGACTTGCCATGAGCCTTTGCTTGATAATCATCATCAAAAACTGCAACTATGCCATCAGCACTTATTAAATATTGTTCAATGTTTGTTTGACCTATTTCAACCTCAGCATTGAAATATGCTAATATCAAATCATTAGAATTTGTTGGAATTTCATGTAATATTTCAACATTTTTTTCGCAACTGCCAAATATATTCATCAAAATAACACATATGAACACAAAAATAAGTTTTTTCATTATATTATCCCCTCAATACTACGCTGTTACAATATTAACAGGAATAATGGTTTTTGTGGAAGCATTATATTCAAACACATTCCATGTCCTTCCGCTACCAAGACTTGGCACAACGAAAGTATATGATGCAATATTTGAAGTTCCAATATACACTTGTACTATCGCACTTGAAGAAGTTATTGAGGGGGAGCTATTCATATTATAACCCCGCTTTCTTTGCTTCGGAGACGGCGTAGTCGATATACTCAATGATTTCATCGGTGTATGGACTTCTGTTTTTTTTAACCTCTTCACCGCGAATATAATAAGAACCTGACCACATAAGTTAAAAACGTCTTAAAAGAGTATGCAAATTGGAAATAATACAGATTTGTTCTTCATAATAAGAGGAAATTTCGTAATCTTTCGAAAGGCGGCGAGAGGAGTTAAACC
>BNZF01000051.1 GCA_026000865.1 Clostridia bacterium | reverse complement strand
CTGCTGAGGAATGTGCGGCTTCTGCTGAGGAACTTAATGCTCAGTCAACTGTTCTTACCTCAAACGTTGAGAAATTCCGTCTTAAAGGCAACTATCAACGTGGTGTGAGTAGTTCTCCAAACCGTTCGTCTTCTAACTATTCTTCCCAAAGACCCACAATTGACTTAGGTGGGGATAAGTACTAATTGCTAATTTGTAGATTTAAACTCGCCACTTTCATAGTGGCGAGTTTTTTATGCAGTTTGAAAATTTCTCTTGCATTAATCTGAAAGTATGATATACTATTGTGAGTTTAAAAATGTTTGAAATTTATCTAAGTGTAAGTTTAGAAATTTTCCTGCAATTTCAGGGAAATCTTCCCCTATTTTATCACTTGACGTATAGATGTTGGGACCTTTACCGTACGGCGAGGGAGTGTGCTTTTGATACGCTCGGAATTGCGTATGAAACAAAGGTTTCGGCGTACTCCGATACGCCGTGTTTGAAATTTGCTTGCAAATTTCAAGGTAATTTGTTATATAGGTTTAATTAAAAAAACAATACAGAAAGGCATAAAAATGTTTGAAAAATTTTTGACGTTTGATAAAGCGTTTTTCCAATGGATTTATGATAATTTTTCACCGGGTGATGGTGGGGTTGCAGACGGCTTTTTTAAGTTTATCACTCGCCTTGGCGATAAGGGATTATTTTGGATAGTTCTTGCAGTTGTACTTATGGTCCCGAAGCAAACCCGCAAGCCAGCAATTATAATGGCGATTGCTTTGGTTTTTGACGTTATATTAGTCAACGGAATATTGAAACATGTTTTCGCACGTGAGCGTCCGTTTGACTTCGATTGGGGGACATTTAATTATTTCTATCCTGATTTGGTCAAAAGACCCGAGGATTTCTCATTCCCGTCAGGTCACACGGCGGCATCATTCGCGGGTGCAGTTGCGTTTATTCTAGGTTTGCGGTCAAAATGGATTGACGATACTAAAAAACCAAATTTGTTAACTTTGCGAATACTCGGCGTGGTTGGCATAATTCTTGCATTTTTAATAGGTTTCTCGCGTATATACATCGGCGTGCATTATGCTAGTGATGTAATCGGCGGTGTAGTTATTGGAATAATATGTGCTGTTCTAGCGTTTTTTACATTCAGTTTCATAGAACCTGTTGTATTCAAAAAAATTCAGAAAAAATAATAAAAAACGCTGTTCTAAAATAAGAACAGCGTTTTTTTGTTTAACCAAAATATTAATTAGTCCTCTGTGCAAAAATTAGATATTTGCCGTTTGCCTGTTCACGCAGGAATACCGTTAAGTCAAGCGAATCAACATAGTCGTCCACGCCCCATTTATGCAGTTTTTGCACAAAACTCACACGGCAAGAGAAAGTTTTTTCGTCATATGCATAAAATTCGTTAATTTTAACATTCTCAAAACTACTTCCAGAATGTGCCCAGTCCCAAGTGTTTTCTGTCCTTAAAACAAAATTATAAATTTCGGTGTTTGGTTCATAATATTGCAAAGCTTGTGTTTTGGTCGCGTCTTGGTGGGTCATATCCGAATAGGTTTGAATTGCTTTGACAACATAGTCGCCATATTTTTCTTCAAGGTCATCATTATATGCAACATTAGCCTTATATACGCCGTCTGTTGGAGATAGTTCACTTTTCACACCAAAGCGATTTTCTTCCTCAACTTTCGGAGTTTTAAGCAAATTGTTAACGGTATAAGTTTTAAAAGTAATCGGGTTCACTCCGTCAATCGGAGCGGTATCATTTTCAAACGGAATATCGCTCTCGGTGAGATATTCAGCGTTAAGCATAAAACCGTTGATAAAAGCTTTATCGGTCGTTGGAATTGTTATTTTTACTTTTGCATCAGAGTTGTAAAATATTCCAATATTGTCAAGCTCATATAAATCAAATTTGTGTTTCGTTTTTTTATCAGACAGAGTAAGAGTAAAATCAGAAAACTTTACACCATTCGCTTTAACGGCAAATTTAAGTGTTTTGCCGTCAACGCTTGCAGACGAGCGGTTGTATGTAATATCCGCATCGCTTAATATTTGCGTAAAATAATCTTTAAGGTCATCTTTTGTTTCAAACTGAGATAACTCAAAATTACTGTTTTCAAGAAGAACTTCTATATCAGGCGGGTTGTAATAATCCGCAAAAATCTGTTCAGCAGTATAATTAGGCTGGCTATCTTCAAATTCTTGGAGATAATTTACCAGCATTGACCTTGCGATAATTAATGCTATAATACCGAGAAGTACACAATCTATCACTATAATATGAAATTTACCAATTTTAAATTTTCGATTAGACTTTTGTTTCATTAATGATTTCCTTTAAAATTATTCTAAAAAATGTTAGTTGGGTTATTATAATTTCTCTTAAATTTTTGATATTTATTTGTGATATTTTTAGGTAAAACCATGGAATATAAATAGAAACGGCGTGCGTGACTCCGCCACGCTTATTGGGGGCGAAGTCCCAAAACTACTTACTTACAAAAAAACTATAAAAAGTAAGTTTAGGTCTATTATAATTTATTTTAAATTTTTGATATTTGTTTGTGAGGTTTTTAGGTAAAACCATGGAATATAAATAGAAACGGCGTGGTTGCGTGACTCCGTCACTCTTATCGGAGCGAAGTCCCAAAACTACTTACTTAAAGAAAAACTATAAAAAGTAAGTTTAGGTTTATTATAATTTCTCTTAATATTTATTAAAACTGAACTTATTCAGGTCGTACCATAAAAAATGTTGGTAAAGTACGAGGTGTAGTGAATGCTTTATATTTATTAATTAATCCGATTTGTTGATATTTGTCAAGAGTATCTTTGTCGATATTATACTTATTAAAATAGTCTTGATAATACATCATAGCGGAAGAGCCACCGTCAAGCATGCCAGCATTAACCGCACCATAAGACAACATAAGGTCGATAATATCATTCGGAGTTGCACCGATACTGCTTGCAGTTCGTCCGTCAGTTACAACCAAAATAAATGTGCCGTCACGTGTTTGACCTATCGCTGTTCGCTGTGATACCCCTCTGTTTTCATCAGCACGGTACGCAGAAACTTTGCCGTCCTCTTCTTTAATCAAAACGTTATTAAACTGAAATGAAACGCCGTCTCGTATACCGATACTGTCTGCCTCGCCCTTTGTCATACTATTTGCAACAAACAATCTATGATTATTGTCAATACCGATAAACGTACGAATAGAGCCGTCATTCCAAACACATTCACCGTTTGAATATGTCAAACCTATCGGCTTTGAACCATCGCCTACTCCGTTTACGTCTGCAAATTCACCGCCGTTAATCGCGGCAATTGCACCATCACGCACTGCGGCATCATAAATCCTCATGCCACCTTTTCCGCTTTTATAATCGCTTGAAGTCGAGACATATAGCCTTGACGGGTCATGCACAAGCAACACATATGCTTTATAAGTCGCACCGTTGACAACCGCGTATTTCATACCATCAATTGCATCTGCCCAAGGGTCAACAGGTTTTTTCGTGCCATCATCTGTTGAATTATCAATAGGAGGAGTAAAATCATCTACATCAACTTCTTCTGCAACTTGTTCTTGACTATGGTCAACAATTTTATTCACAAGGTCTTTATCAAGAAACAACCCTGGCACCCATTTTGTTGCACTTGCTTGTTTTGCCGAAAGCACAAGGGTATTCCTAACTGTTTCGGATGGTCCATTTACAACAGTATGTAACAGTGTATAAGCTGCAACCAACACATAAATAAATAAGACTAGCAAAACCCAAAGCACACGTTTAATTATTTTACTTGTTTTCATTTTTGGTTTATTCATATAGTTTACTCCAATAAAATACATGTTATTTTTGATGATAAATTTAAGGATTGCGGTTTGCATATAAATAGAATAGACTTGTTCTAAAACTTAATAACCTATCTTTTTTGTATTACACTAACGTTAAAAAAATAAAGACGGGTGTGGGGTGTGACATTACGAGTAACAGTCCAGTGGACTGTTACAGTACCTCTCCCCACTTTTTAGAGGAGAACAACCTCAATATTTACTATTTATGGAATGAGATTTTAGAATAAGTCTAATAGACAAGATTTTTTACCTCAAAATCTATTACCTCAAAATCTATTTAAAGAGCAATTTGGCTTACCCGCATAAGTGTCTTGCATATGACAATATCATGATTTGGAGCATATTAAAGTAAGTGCAAGACCATAAATTTATTTTTGTGTACAACCTAATAACTGAAAGTTATGCCATAAACTTGAAGTTTAAAATTTATTGTTTAAAAACCCACTTACGTTGTGCATAAAAACTAATCACAAATAATAGACATTCAATTACTATTTTGATTAATGTGATAACAACCGCGTGGCTTGCATTAATTAACATACTTATGCCGTTTACTAATACTACGTCAAGTACCATTAATATAACTGCTAGTATATAATATCTTAAAACAGTATTTGAAGCGTTTTTCTTTTCCTTAAAGACTAATTTTTTATTCAATATAAAATTGCATATAGACGAAATAATCCTCGCCAATATTAGCGATATGGTAATTGAATGTGAATATTGTCCGAGTGCAAGAGAAAAGATAAAAAACGCAATAGTATCGATAATTGCAGCTACACCGCTACTAATCGAAAATTTTAATATTGTTTTATATATACGAAGTGAATCAAGAATTGGGTGAAAATGGCTTGTTTGATTATTTTCAATATACACTGTTCTAATCTTTACTTCTCTGAGCGGAATGTTTAGTTTTTTTGAATCAATCAGCATATTGGTTTCATATTCATATCGCTCGCCACTAACATCCAAGAGGCTTGGCAAAAATTTCAGGGGGAATGCACGAAGTCCTGTTTGTGTGTCTGATATTCTCAGTCCATAAAACATACGAAAAGCAGATGAGGTAATTTTATTACCAACTCGACTTCTCCATGGTACATCGTCTTCGTTAAAATCACGAACACCGAGTATAACTTCATCGCTTTTTAACATTTCACGCACGCAATTTACAACGTCCTCAGCACGATGCTGGTCGTCTCCGTCAACTGTCACAACGCCTTTTGTTTCAGGGTAATTTTCCAAAACATAAGCAAAGGCTGTTTTTAATGCACGTCCTTTACCTTGATTGATTTCATGTGTTAAAATGCAGTTTTCACTGCCGTCCTCATTATATTTCGGAAAGAATTTGACACATTCTTCTTTTGAGCCGTCGTTAATGAGCACAATATTACTAAACCCATTTTCATGGAGCGACCGAACAACAGACGCGAGTTTTTCATCAGGATTAAGCGACGGTATAATAACTGTAACATTCAAATTGTCTATTTTTCTTTCCTCCATTTATTAATACCTCATTTTATTATAGCGAGTTCGTGTAAAATTTTCTTAATAAAATGAAGAGAAGTCACAATCCATTTCACACAATACGACAAAACTCTAACACGTATACTATATTATACTCATTTTAGAACATTTGTAAAGGTTTTTTTATGACTATATAGAAAGCATCTTGCAATATATCATAGCAGTTTTTTGATATTAGCAGTTATATGGCAAAGAGGATATTGGTTTTATATTGATTATCACTCGGCATAAATATTTTCTTTAATATTAGACCTGAACTCATAATTTTTTAGGTTCCGCACCTTGGAATATAAATAGGACAATGGGGTTGCGGGGTGGAACCTTGCACATCGGGGTATACGCCCCCGAGCCCCTCATTTACAGAAAAACTATAAAAAGTAAGTTTTAGGACAAGTCTATTTAATATAATTAGAGTTGACATGTCAACTCTAATTTAGTATACTGATTATTTTTTGTAAATTTATACTGTTTCGTATTGATATTTTGTGCAAAACTTATAAAATATATGTAACATTATATTTTTTTAACCAATAATTTAATTGTAAAAAATATGCAATTGTCTGTGGCAAAGCCATAAGTTGCCCATACCAATTATGGTTAGAAAAAACATCAGGAGAAGTTTTGAGCAATTGTTCTAGTGCGTCTTTTTTAATAAATTGCAAAATAGGCGAATTTTTATCATTAATAACCTTTTGCAATTGTTTTAAAACAATTGCAAAATACAGAGGATTGTGAGTTTTTGGGTAAGGGCTTTTTTTTCTCCAAAGAATTTTCTCGGGCAAAATGTCTTTAACCGCTTCTCGCAATAAACCTTTTTCATAGTCTTTATAATCTTTAAAGCACCAAGGAATATTGTATGTATATTCCACAAGACGATAATCACAAAATGGCACTCTAACCTCTAAACCATTATACATACTCATTCGGTCTTTTCGGTCAAGTAGCGTTTGCATAAACCAATTTAGGTTGAGTTCCGTCATCTCTCTGAACCTGTCACCTGATACTTTCTGAATTGTATTTTGGTATTTTTCATATACATATTTGCTTGCGTCCCTGTCAATATATTCTTCTTTTAGAAAACTTGCTTTGTATTGTGTGGTATTTGACCATGGAAAGCCGTCAATATTGCGAATGGCTTCGTTTCTGTACCATGGATAACCCCCAAAAATCTCATCAGAACACTCTCCGCTTAATGCAACTGTGAAATCTTTTTTAACTTCTTTACAAAAAAGCAAAAGCGAACTGTCAATATCAGCCATACCAGGTAAATCGCGTGCATCTACTGCTTCATATAACGCTCCGACAACATCTTCTGTTGTGAGAGTAATAGAGTGATGAACAGAGCCAATATGTTCAACCATGTATTTTATGTAATCGCTATCTGTGTTCGGCTGAAAAACTGATGACTTGAAAAATTTTGAATTGTCTTCATAGTCAACTGAGAATGTGTGAATACGCTGACCTTTTTCTTTAAGCACATCGGCAGTTATCGCTGAAATGATTGAACTGTCTAATCCGCCACTTAAAAAAGTGCAAAGTGGAACATCTGAAACGGTTTGACGACGTATGCTGTCTTCAACAAGAAACCGAACATTTTTGACAGTTTCTTCAAAGTTGTCTGTGTGCAGTTTTATTTCGGGTTTCCAATATTCCCAAATTTCAAGTTTTTCATCCCATATACCGCAATGGGCTTTTTTTAATTCATTAATGTTCTTAAATATGCCATATCCTGGTGTTCGCCCTGGACCTATCAGAATAAGTTCAAAAAGAGAAGTGTTATCAATTTCGGGTTTAACAAGTCCGCTTGAAAGTAAAGCTTTTATTTCTGAGGCAAATATAAATTTTCCATCAACAATCGCATAAAAAAATGGTTTTACCCCCATTCTGTCACGTGCGATAAATATTTTTTCATTGTCAACTATTGCAAAAGCAAATATGCCGTTGAGGTGGTTAACACAATTATTACCCCATTGCAAATATGATTTTAATACAACTTCTGTATCAGATTTTTCGTCGAATGTTTGACCGAGAAGCTGCAACTCTTTGCGTAATTCTTCTGTATTATACAGTTCGCCGTTGTAAACAAGCGAAATGCCGTTTTTACTCATAGGTTGCAAACCATGTTCGAGGTCAACAACTGCAAGTCTTGTATGTATGAGTGTTACATTTTCATTTTTTATAATCCCGTCTTGGTCAGGACCTCGTCGTTTCAAACTTTCCTTCATATTATCTGCTGAAACTTCATCATAAAAACTAAACCCTGCTATTCCGCACATTCGTATCACCCCTATATTTATCAACATAAAAACATCACTATTATTATATAATGATAAATAAATTTTGTGACAATATACCTGAACTTACTTTTTATAGTTTTTTTGTAAGTGAGAGGGTTCGTATAGTTGAAAGTTAAAAGTGTAGAGTTGAAAGTATGTATTCCTTTTTTAACCCATAAAACGCGAACATTAACTAACCGTTTGGTTAAACTATACCGCGAAAAAACGTCCGTCCGCAGACACTCGTGCTTTGTTGTAGGCGACCCGTTTACGGGGAGAGGTCCACCATAACTATTAACTATAAACTCTCCGACACCCCTGCCCTTTCTATTTATACTCCAAAGGTTATCACCTAAAATTAATTATGAGTTGAAGAAACAGGGTTAATAAATACACTTCTTGATTATTTAAGCAGGAGTATTTACATATGTTGAAATTGTATAGCCGTTTATCTTTAACGACAAACGGCTTTTTTTTTATTAAAATTTTAGAACCTACAAATGGAGACAGTTAACTAAATTGCCACTAGTTGCACATGCCTTTCTTTGTTAAGCATATAAACTATCCTCATTTCTCGTGAGGACGAGGGTAATATTAAGGTTGCCGTTTAAGTTTCGCAGTTTATCTATAAATTCTTTTTCATCCATACCTTCATAGAAAGTTATAGTATAAACTAAATCAAACAATGAACCAAAATCAACTGTTTTAACTCGACATAATTTCCAAAAAGATGTGTAGTGATTAAGTACATTATCAAAAACACCGTGATAGTTAAGATTTTCTGGAATTGTAATTTTGAGGGTCATATTTCTCTTTTTCGATTGACCATAATTTGTGAAGTGCATGAGCAAAATCACAACTGCAAGAAGTAAGAAAAAAATTGCCGCATATCCGATATACCCCAAACCAAGCGTTACACCTATTGCAAGTGAGAAAAAGATATAACAAATATCGTTCGGGTCACCGGGTACACTTCTGTAACGCACGAGAGTAAACGCACCTGCGAGAGAAAATGCTCTTGCGACATTATCGCCAATCAGCATTATTATAATCGCGGCAATAGCAGGTAGCATTACGGTTGTGCTGACATATCCGTTTGAGTAACCCGTTTTTCTATGAGTAAAAATATATACTGCACTAATCAATATACCAAATAGAACTGCCGAACCTATGCACAAAAACACGACTTTTGCGTTAACAGTACCACCACCATATAGCACACCAGGGATTATACTATTAAAAAATTCATTCACAACTTTTACACTCCTAATTACAATTGCAGGCAGACAATCCCTGCATATGTTTCCAGCAGGCAATGCCTGCATATGTTTTCGCGATATAATTTAACTGTAAGCTTAGTCTACTCACGCGGATGGTTATATTTACAAATTAATACAGTTGAACTGTAAGTTTAGTATATTCAAGCGAACCCACTACAACTGATACAGTCTAACTGTAAGTTTAGTCTACTTAATCGGACGATTAGATTTACAAAATAATACAGTTAAGCTGTATGTTTAGTATATTCACGCGAACCAACTTGCAACTGATACAGTCTAACTGTAAGCTTAGTCTACTCACGCGAATGACCAGATTTACAAAATAATACAGTTAAGCTGTATGTTTAGTCTATTCAAACGGACCAACTTGCAACTGATACAGTCTAACTGTAAGCTTAGTCTACTCACGCGGATGGACAGATTTACAAAATAATACAGTTAAGCTGTATGTTTAGTATATTCAAGCGGAACAACTTGCAACTGATACAGTCTAACTGTAAGCTTAGTCTACTCACGCGAATGGCCAGATTTACAAAATAATACA
>BNZF01000050.1 GCA_026000865.1 Clostridia bacterium | reverse complement strand
ACGAACCCATACCCCCGACCTGCCCATTTATACAAACAGTACAAATCAGCTGAGAAACCAACTGTGCTACACTGCGACAATTTTTCGCATTCTATGTGACAAATTTTTTCACAACACGATTTTATGTATAACAACATAAAAACCAAATCTCGCAAGCTGGTGGACGAACCCATACCCCCGACCTGCCCATTTATACAAACAGTACAAATCAGCTGAGAAACCAACTGTGCTACACTGCGACAATTTTTCGCATTCTATGTGACAAATTTTTTCACAACACGATTTTATGTTAACAACATAAAAACCAAATCTCGCAAGCTGGTGGACGGACTTGAACCCCCGACCTGCTGATTACAAATCAGCTGCTCTACCAACTGAGCTACACCAGCGACAATTTTTTCGCAACATAATTTTATTTACAACAATATAGAAATTTAAAATCTATAAGCTGAGGACAAAATCAGCGAATGTTGCTGAAAACAACTTTGAGATTTTACCATAGGGAAAAGGCTTTGTCAAGCTTTTTTTGAAAAAAATCAAAAATATTTCCGCGATTGTGCTTTTTAACGCATAATGCAGTTTTACCGCACAGAAATAATCTGAAAAATCGCGGAAATACTTGATATGAAAATTAGGCAGCGTCCTCGATTTCGACGGTCACTTTTTGACCGACACGAGCAGCAGCAGCACGCATAATGGTGCGAATTGACTTAGCAATTTTGCCCTCTTTACCAATAATTCTTCCCATATCAGAAGCCGCTACTGAAAGTTTGAAAACAATCAGTCCCTCTGCGTCCGCAGGAAGCTCTGTGATTTTTATAGCAGTTGTATCTTCAACAAGACCTGCTACAATGGAAGTCAATAAATCCTTCATTTTTCATCCTCCACTTCAACTTTTACTATCCTTAAAGGATAGCACTTCTTTTTAATAAAGCCTTAACTGTGTCCGTAGGTTGTGCACCTTTGGCTATCCAGTCTTTTGCTTTATCGCCGTCAATTTTAATTACAGACGGTTCTTTTGTTGGGTCATAATAGCCGATTTCTTCGATAAATCTCCCGTCACGCGGGTATCTTGAGTCTGCTACAACAACTCTATAAAACGGAGCTTTTTTAGCACCCATTCTACGCAATCTGATTTTTACTGCCAATTCTTTTTCACCTCGCTTTTTTTAAAAATTGTTTTATATTATTAGCATTGCTAATTATATACATTTAGTACCCATTTGGGTAATAGTCTGACAGTCTATTTTCTGTAACTACCTCAACAACATTCAGCACAACATTTTCAACGCCTTCAACATCAGCTTTTTTCACTTCAATAAAGCCAGCCCATGGTTGTAGTGCATCGTTCATATCTTCGGTTACATATCTTGTTGCGTTTATACTAATCGTATTCCCATCACGCACAACAGAAGTTATTGCAGGAATACTATTTCCGTTACAGTTACTAAAAGTTTTGTTGTAAAGAATTAGAGCATTTTTTTCAAAAAAATCATTATCATAAGTGCTTTTAATATCTAATCTTTCTGTTTCCGCTTTTAATATCTCTGTGTTGCTACCACTTTGGTTTAAATTGACCAAAGAGAATACTTCCTCTAATTCATATTCATAAATAGAGTGTATTAATAATTTAGTATTTTTATAAACCCTTTTTACATATTTGAAATTTGTGTCAAGCGATTTTCCAAGGGTGAATGAAATACCAGCAGTTCCGTCATTTGTTGTTTCTTTGGCTTTATTATTTCCATTAGCATTGCACCCGCCTAAAAGCAATATTAAAGTTACAATAAATAAAATTTTTATTCTTTTCATGGCTTAGTACCAAGAAACAGCAAACGATACTCCACCACTATCGGGTTTTGAATATAGTTTAATTTCAATTCTATATGGAGTTAATGAGGCGGAGTGAGTAAATTCTACTATTTCAGTATTATTATAAACTGAAACGGCAGCAGCAACTGGGTTGTTGTATTTATCAAAAACTTGTAAATCTAAATCGGCAGATGTGTGTACTATTGTTGCTGTACCAGCATATGCAGGAAGGCTTGAATATTTTAACCAACTTAACGAAACTCTACGTGTAGGTCTACCAGAGAATGTGCTGATTGTATAGTTGAGTGCTGACCCATTAGCACTAGCCGCTGAGAAAGAGGAAGAAACAAAAAAATCATTATGAGTTACATTATAAGCCCCTTTTGCGTCAACACAACCTGCTCCCATTTTACCAAAATTTGTTCCTGTACTATTTGTG
The DNA here is from genome assembly GCA_026000865.1 of Clostridia bacterium. Classification (GTDB taxonomy): domain Bacteria; phylum Bacillota; class Clostridia; order Oscillospirales; family Ruminococcaceae; genus BNZF01. The sequence goes on along the minus strand of BNZF01000050.1, from coordinate 7,415 downwards.
TTAAATGAAAGGTATTGGTGGCTAATTCCAGCAGTAAGGATAGATTTTACCGTATGTTGCAAAATTTTTAAAGCAGGCGTTTTTTGACAAAGTTGTGCAACAATGCCAGTAACGTGCGGAGTAGCAAAACTTGTACCTGTACTATTTCCTGCTGCTGTTACTATATTTCTTCCCGGAGCGACTAAGTCAGGTTTGTTAGGAAGAGTACTACTATGAACATAGCTTGATTCTGAGTACAAATCATCATCTGTTTGTGATGGTGTATTATGGTCATTTATATTACCAACAGTTATAATGTTATACGCCATTCCAGGACTAGTAATGTAGCCCGTCCCAGTTCCGCCACCGCCAGAATTATTACCTGCTGATTTGACAAAATGGACGTTATGGTTAATTGCGATATGGTCAGTCCATTGTTCTCGCGAACTATAAGACGGTGTCTCGGTACCGCCAGCACTCATATTAATTACATTAACATTTTGTGAAATCAACCATTCTACACTAACACGCCAATCGGCAACACCATCATAGTATGCACTATATAATTTTGCGTTAGGTACAATCCCTTTAAAACCGCCATATGATTTTGCGACAATTATTGCGGCTACATTATCAGCGTGAGTATCGTGGTTTCTTGATTTACTCGTATCATAATAGATGTTCGCAAGAGTGAAATAAGGATTTGTTCTATCAGGTTCGCTTGGTTCAATCATACCAATTTTGATACCATTCCCATTAAGTCCCATTGTATCTCTTGCATAATTAGCATTAGTAAGCGGAAAACTAATATCAGATTCAGCAATCATTTCAACTGGCGGACTATAATAGAGAACTTCAACAAATTCATTGTTTGAAATTATTTCAATTTCTTGTTTGGTCAGTTCAACCCGAACGAGCGGGGCGAATTTGCTGATAAAAATATTTTCGGTGTTTCTTGCCGTTTGCAAATTCGTGATGTTTGCACAGCTGTTGAGGAATTGCTCAGTTGCGTTAAGTTGCCTTTCAACATAGATGGTGCGTTCCGCCGCGATATAAGCGTCAACTTGTTCTGCGGAATATTCTCCAACGATTTCAACGTCAAAATCCTCACGGTCATATGGAGCGGTGATATCGGCTTTATTGTAGCCGATTTGTGCTTTGACTTCTTGCTCAACGTCCTCGATTTCAATGGGTGTCGTCCATATGTCAACAGGTATCAGGTCTTCTGCACCGCTGTTGTCCATAACGTCTTGAAGCTCCTCGGTAATCCCGAATGTCGGCGGTGTTGGGGTGATTGGTTGCTTTGTTTGCTCTTGATTGTTTGTCGCTTGCACCAACATTATGTTGGCAATCAATGTTGTGATTACTAATATTGACATTAGTTTTTTGATTTTTTGCATTTTTTCATCCTTTAATTAACATTGTTTATATAAATTCAAGGTAAATCTTTCGATAAAATATACCATTAATATATGACACAAAAAATCAAGTCTCACCCGTTTAAAATCCACTTTCTTCAAGTTTATCCAAATTCATTCCCGCAAGACGTTTGCGTTCATGTTTAGAAAGTTTTTTAGTTGAATTACCTCCGAGCTGTTTAAACATTTTTTGCATATTTTCAAACTGTTTTAAGAGTTTGTTAACGTCTTCGACTTTTGTACCAGAACCCGCCGCAATACGGCGTTTTCTTTGCGGATTAATAATCGAAGGTCTTGCGCGCTCAGCTTTGGTCATAGACGTAATAATCGCCTGTATTCTAAGAAATTGTCTTTCGTCAATGTCAACATCATTCAGTTTGCTACCCATTCCAGGCAACATTCCAAGCAACGATTTCATTGAACCCATTTTTTGAATTTGTTTTAATTGTTGCAAAAGGTCGTTCATATCAAAACCTTTGCCACCAAGCACTTTGTTAGCGAGTTCTTCGGCGTCGCGGGCATTAACTTGTTCTTCTGCTCGTTCAATCAGCGACATAACATCGCCCATACCAAGAATACGTTTCGCCATACGGTCGGGGTGAAAAACGTCAAAATCGTCAAGTTTTTCGCCTGTACCAACAAATTTAACAGGTTTACCCGTCACAGCAAGCACGGATAAAGCCGCACCGCCACGAGTATCACTGTCGAGTTTTGAAATCAAAACAGAGTTAATACCAAGAGCTTCATCAAATGCTTTCGCGACATTAACAGCGTCCTGACCAGTCATAGCATCAACCGTCAGAATAATCTCAGTTGGGTTAACTTCTGACTTTATATTTTTAAGTTCATTCATTAGTTCGGTGTCGATATGCAAACGACCTGCTGTATCCAAAATCACAATATCGTGACCATAATCTTTTGCGTATTTAAGGCTTTCTTTCGCGATTTTAACAGGGTCAATTTGCCCCATTTCAAAAACTTTTGTGTCTGCTTTCTCACCAACAACGACCAACTGATTAATCGCAGCAGGTCTATATATATCACAAGCAACAAGCAAAGGACGGCGTCCGTCTTTTTTGAAATGTTTTGCTAATTTCGCAGCGTGAGTAGTCTTACCCGACCCTTGCAAACCGCACATCATAATTATTGTAGGCGGTTTTGAAGCAAATTCAATCTGAGTTTGCTTGCCACCCATTAACGCACAAAGTTCTTCATTAACAATTTTTATAACTTGTTGAGCAGGAGTAAGGCTGTTCAAAACCTCCTCACCAACTGCTTTTTCAGAAATATTCGCAACAAAATCTTTAACAACTTTATAGCTGACATCAGCCTCTAAAAGAGCCATTTTGACTTCTTTCATAGCCTCTTTTATATCAGGTTCGGTGAGTTTGCCTCGTGATTTTAATTTTTTAAAAACCTTACCTAATTTATCTGAAAGTCCTTCAAATGCCATTCTTTTAGTCCTCTCTTTGTTTTCACGCTTTGCACGTTTGACTACTTTATCTTTTGTTTTAAAAAAAATTGCAATTTTACTGGGTTTTCAGTCCTCACATTGTTTTCAATGTTATTTATTCTGACTGCTCTATCTTTTATTTAAAACAATGTAACCTTATTGGCGTTGGTTCGAGCGATTGGGACCAGTGTCGGAGAGTTAATGGTTTATAGTTAATAGTTATTGTGTCGCCTTCGGCGTAAGGACGCGATATAGCTTAATTGTATGATTATTTTAACTCTGCGTTTTGCGACTTTTATAAAAAAATTCTACTATAATTATTAAAACGCGACAGTAAACTAACGATTAAGTTAAACTCCCACGCGTAATTGTCGCCGAAGGCGACACCACAATTATTAACTATTCACTCTTATCTATTAACTGTGAATGCGAAGCATTCACACAGCACCTGTGCCATAATTATCCATTGTCAATTTCAGATTTCAGTCTTTCAAATTCCGACACTGACATAATATATACTAATGTTATCGTTTTGGTTGTGCTTGTTTTGGTATCTGTTTGGAACCCGTTGATAACAGTAACGATGTTTTTTTTGCTTAGAAAATAATTAGCCGTTTCGGGGGTTATATAGAGTTTATCCATATATGCAAGCATATAGCTGAAATATTTATCCAAAAATGCGGTATCTGCTGTGCCGTTAAGAGGCTTAAAATCAACATTCAACAATTTTTTAGCGTATTTATTATATTGTTCTGTCGCTATATTATCATAAACAAACGCACTGACAAAGGTCTTATCTTCGGTTTGACGTTCTGTTTTTTCAATTAAATCAACACGTAAAGTTATCGCCAAATCGGGTACATCTTTATGATGGTCATAGCCGATAAAATCTTCTTTTGAACAAGCAACAAATATAGTAAAAATCAAAAGTAACACAAATAATTTTTTCATAAGAAAGTAACACCTGTCTGCACATAACATGTTTCCGTGATATTTCGCGACAGGTAACACCTGCCTGTATTTATTCTCTCGTAATTTTTATAATTTCATCTAAAAAATTGTTAATTTGCGACTTGTCTGATACGCTGTTCATTTTCTCTGCGATACCAGAAATTTTATTAAATTTTTCAAGCAGATTTAATTTATCCTCATATTCAACCAAAACAGTCTCAGCACGTTTTATTATAGTTTTGACGGTTTGGCGGTCAATGCTGAGATTTAAGCCGATTTCCGAAAGTGAATAATCCTCGAAATAATAAAAACTCATAATTTCGAGTTGTCTTGGCGTCAAAAGTTTGCCGTAAAGTTCAAGTAATTCGCAAAACTTCAAATCCTTTGCCACACACTCACTTCCATTGATAGTTTATAGTTGCAGGTAACTTTGGCCTGTGTTTCGCGTCATATTTTACTGGTAACTTTTATTCAAATGTCGCGGGCGATTATTTCTATTAGATTACAACATTTTTGGCATAATTAATTTGCAACCATTGAGGTTTATGTGAACTTAATAAAACGCAGAGTTAAAATAATTATTCAGTTAAACTAACTCGCGGACTGTCAGCGTTAGCACACGTGACAGTAGCACAATACAAATAGTATGGCGACCCTTTTATGAGGACACTGTCATCGCCACACCTATTAACTGTTAGCTATTACCTTTTAACTTGTGAATGCAAAGCATTCACACTCCTTTTGTTCTACAAAACTGTAACACAGTATAGCGGTGAGAAATACATTTGTCAAGCATTTTTCATAAAAATATTGATATTTTCTAAGATTATGATATAATATCCATAATAATGTTTAATAGACTTGAACTTACTTCTTATAGTTATAGTTTTTTGTAAGTGCGGGGGCGTCGGAGAGTTTATAGTTAAAAGTGTAAAGTTGAAAGTATGTATTCCTTTTTAAACCCATAAAACGCGACATTAAACTAACGATTAATTTAAACTTCCCCGCGTAAAACGTGCTTGCTTCGTGGCACTCCACAACTATACACTATACACTTTCAACTATTAACTATCCGACATTGTTCATTTTAATGTGAATTAAGATGTTTAAAAAAATTCTTTTAGTAAAAATTGACTTACAGGGCGACTGTTACGAAAACACAATGAAACTTAGTCAGAACTTAAAATCTTTTAAAAAAGCAAAAGACGTTTTTACATAGTATAAATATTACAACGGGGTTGCGGGCTCTGCCCGCTTATCGCGACTGTTACGAAAACACAATGAAACTTAGTTAGAACTTAAAAGCTTTTAAAAAAGCAAAAGACGTTTTTACATAGTATAAATATTACAACGAGGTTGCGGGCTCTGCCCGCTTATCGCGACTGTTACGAAAACACAATGAAACTTAGTCAGAACTTAAAATCTTTTAAAAAAGCAAAAGACGGTTTTACATAGTATAAATATTACAACGGGGTTGCGGGCTCTGCCCGCTTATCGCGACTGTTACGAAAACACAATGAAATTTAGTTAGAACTTAAAAGCTTTTAAAAAAGCAAAAGACGTTTTTATAGGAAAATTATGAAAAACAACTATGAAGTTATAATAATCGGTGGCGGAGTTGCGGGACTTTATACCGCATTATCTTTGCCGAAAAACATAGATATATTAATATTGACAAAGTCTTCTTTGGATATATGCAATTCTGCTTTGGCACAAGGTGGTATTGCAGGTGTTTGGAATTTTCCCTCGGATAGTGTATCATCACATAAAGCTGACACGCTTAACGCGGGCGGTTACACAAACTGTGAAACTGCGGTTGACATTTTAGTTAACGAAGCGAAACTAGATTTAGAAAATCTGCTCACACTCGGAGTTGAATTTGATAAAGCAAATGGTGATTTTCATAGAACCCTTGAAGGTGGTCACTCTCACCGTCGCATTTTTCATCATAAAGACACGACTGGTCAAGAGATTTTATCTAAGTTATTTGTCAATGTCAAAGCTCGTGAAAATATAACTTTATTAAGTAATTGTCCTGTATTTGATGTTAAAAAAACTGAAACTGGTTTTTCTGTTAACACAAAAGAAAAAGTTTTTAATTCACACTTTTTAGTAATGGCGACAGGTGGAATAGGCTCTTGCTATTTGCATTCAACGAACGCAAGCGGTGCAACTGGTGACGGCATTGCTTTCGCATATGAACTCGGTGCAAAAATTAAAAACATGTCATTAATTCAATTTCACCCGACCGCTTTTCTTCCTCTGACAGGCGAAAAAAGTGACAGACGTCTTTTGATTTCAGAAGCTGTACGCGGTGAAGGTGCATATCTTCTCAATTCAAAAAAAGAAAGATTTATGCATAAATATGACGAACGACTGGAACTTTCCCCGCGTGATGTCATATCAAAAGCGATGCTGAAAGAGGGGGGACATATTTTTTATATTGACATTACCCATAAACCTAAAAGCGAAATAACAAGTCTTTTTCCGACTATTTACCGCGAGTTATTAGAGCTGGGGTATGATATGGCAACCGATAAAATCCCTGTTTATCCTTGTCAGCATTACCTTATGGGAGGCATAGATGTTGACGTTAATGCTAATACTTCTATTGCGGGGCTATATGCTGTCGGGGAATGTTCACATACGGGTTTGCATGGAAATAACCGCCTTGCAAGCAATTCGTTAATGGAAGCCCTTGTTTTTTCAAGACGAGCCGCTAACGATATAGTTACTAAAATTACGCAAACAGAAAAGTTTTCTGAACATAAATTTTCTAACAACGGTAAAAAAATTGTGGCAGATGATTTGCAAGAAAAAATCCGAAAAATTCTTCAAGACACATATTTTATTGAACCAAACATGTTAATTTTAGAAAAAAATTTAGAACAAATCGAAAAAATAAAAGCAGACCTTTGTTCTAATCAATATCAGACTAATGAGCAATTTGTTGCTACTAAAAGCATGGCAGTAATAACTTTTTTTATTCTAAGCCGCTCATAATTGCCTTTGCAACTCTTTTATTTTGAGCACTCTGAACTTACCCATGCAACTTCTTGGTGCTTACACTCTTAATTTACCTTTGCGACTTTTTTAGCTTTAATAACTTGCAATCAATGTGCTTAGTAGGTAATAGGTAACAGTGAATAGACGCGGTGTGTCGCGGAGCGACAATAGTGAACAGGAAATAGGTGCAGGCAACGCCTGTTTGTGTTTTCGAGATAGTTTAACTAAATCGTCAGTTAATGGTTGCGTTTTATTAAGTTTAAAATGAAACCAATGGTCGCAAACTATTCATGCCAAAAATGTTGCAATCTAATAGAAATAATCGCCCGCGACGTAAAACAAAAGATACTATTGAAATATGTCGCGAAATACAGACATTTTAATTGACCGCACGCGTGAAGTGAACTAGCGATACAGTTATCTATGACGCGAAATATATGCAGGCATTGCCTGCCGAAAAACAGGCAGGTGTTACCTGCCGCGAAAAACAGGCAGGTGTTACCTGCCGCGAAAAACAGGCAGGTGTTACCTGCCGCGAAAAACAGGCAGGTGTTACCTGCCGCGAAAAACAGGCAGGTGTTACCTGCCGCGAAAAACAGGCAGGTGTT
>BNZF01000049.1 GCA_026000865.1 Clostridia bacterium | reverse complement strand
TTCTGATTTGACTATTTCTACACACAACGGTTCGGCAGTCAGTGTTGGTCATAATTTACGTAATGAAAATTCTATTTGTAACCCAGATATTGACCTAAGTCGAACATACCTAAACGAAACCCTTGTTTTTGAGCCCATACGTAATGCATATGAGCGTTTGTTTGGTAAACAGGTCAAACTATATAACGAACGACAGACACGCCCTGAGCGTCAAATTAAGGACTATTACAGGCATGTTGAAAAAGACGCGAAAAAGCACACCGTTTACGAAATGATTGTTCAAGTTGGTGACCGTCTAAATATTGGAAATGATAATGAACAAGCTCGTGATATTTTAAAAGATTTCATTTTTGATTGGAGTAGACGTAACCCTAACCTTGAACTTATCGGAGCATTCATTCACGCTGATGAGGGAACACTTCACGCTCATCTTGACTATATTCCTGTTGCTACTGGCTATGTTCGTGGTATGGCAGTTCAGAATGGGCTTGATAAAGCACTTAGACAACAAGGGTTTGACGGTAAAACAGCTACACTAACCCCACAAATTCTATGGGAAAAGCGTGAAAATGCGTATTTAGAAAGCCTATGCTTAGAGCGTGGGCTTAAAGTTTATCACCCAGAACGTGATAAACAGGCAGAACAAAAGCGAAAACATTTAGAAACTGATGAATATAAGTCTAAAAAAATGGCAGAAGAAATTGATGAAAATGCAAATATTAATTTTAAGTTATTAAAACAACAAACTGTTTTGAAAGAAAAATTAGAAGATTTAGAAGATAAAATTGCTGAGAAAAAAGAATTGTTAGAAGATTACAAGGGACGTATTAAAACTGAAAAACAGACTGTTAATTTCAAAGTTGAAAAAAAATTAAATGGCACGCCAAAACCATTTCAAACTATTTTTTTAAGTGAATTAAAATCTTTACATAATACTGCTCAAAAAGTTAGAGATGGTGATGATAGAGAAAAAGAACTGGATGAACGTGAAAACAAAATAAATAATCACGCAAAGGAAATTTCTGAAAAATTAAAATACAGAGAACAAAATTTAAATTTGAAAGAAAAGAATTTAGCAAAAGAAAAAATTAATATTGAAAAGAAAAGTAAACAAGTAGACCTAGGTTTATACGATAACACGAACCGTCATTTGAATATTGTCAAAGAAGAGTTGAAAGAATTAAAAAAGTTTTGTGGTAAAATTAAACATAAAGACGGAAGTACTGCTTTGGAAAAATTTGAGAATGAACAAAGAGTTCGAAAAGAAGAACTTGAACGTATTCGTGAATTTGAAGAAAGGGAAGAACGTTCTTGTGGTTTGGAATTATAATTTTTTAAAAAATATTAATTAAATCTCATTTTCTAACTCTCTTAAACATTTATTTAACTTTTTATTTCTTTCTGCTTCTGCTTTTTCTCCCATTTTTTTTAACATACCACAAAAATATTTGAATGGGAATTTTATATTTTCATTTTTCATCTTACGTTGAAATTCTGCATAAATAGGTTTCAATTCAACAGCGTAAATAACGTTCATATCTTCATGAAGTGATACAGAAACAATGTTTTCTAAAAGTGATTTAATAACTTTCATTTCATCATTATCAAAACTATTTTGACAAACATTTGCAATATGTGCAATATCGTCATCATAATAATTATTTTGAAAATTAAAAGGCATAGAAGATTTAAGTTCGTTAATAGAAGTATTTTTTAACTTTACATTTTTTTTTATATCATTTTTTTCATTATGACTAATAATAAATCGTAATGAAAAAATTTTGCCTCCTCGGCCTTTTCTTCCTGCTGGTTCATATGTAAATTTAATGTCTGTATGTTCTTCAATTGCTTTACGAGAAATTTCGAGAACATCACGCTTAAAATACATATATTGAGGATATTCATTAGTTGAAATACCAATTAAATCCTTTAATTCTGAAATAGTTAATACTCTTTCACCTATATTTTCATATTGTTTTAGAATTTCATAAATACGAATTTGATTTGCACTTGTTAGTCCCATTATATTTTCAAGTTCATATTTAAAATATTTACCTTTAAAATCGAACATTAAAGGTAAAGCATCTTCGTGGGCTTCAAGTTCAAAATACCATTCACCAGTAATTATATCTTGTTCTATTCTACACCTTTTGAATAATTGAAACATATCTAACCCCGTGCGACCATTACGTTCAGTAACAATTTTAACAATTCTTTGCAATAATTTAGTTGCCATAATTTTTAAATGAGAAATAGTAATTGTTTCTGTACCTAAAAGTTCCTTAAAAAATGAAACTGGAAAAGTTACTATACAACTATTTTGGTCGAGTGGATTAATTTTTGCAAGATATGTATAAAATATACGTAATTCTGTACAATTCATATCATATGTTCTCATTTCGTTTAGAACATTACGTTTTTCTACTAAATTTTTTCTTTTAATTTTCATTTTTACTTCCTTTTTTAAAAAATACAATGACATTTTAACACAACTTATGATAATGTCAAGATAATTATCATAAGTTAAAGAAATCTCCTCATAAGTTAAAGAAATCTCCTCATAAGTTAAAGAAATCTCCTCATAAGTTAAAGAAATCTCCTCATAACTAAAAAAAAAACATGCAGAAAAACCGCGTAAAATAGCCGTTTTTTAAAGATTAAAATTTGCCGAAAACAAGTATAAAACAAGTATAAAACAAGTTGTAAAACACTAACTAACGTTACGTTTTTTAAATTTTTCAAAATTTCACTTTTTTTGTTAGTTAATTAGTTTTGAAACCGAAAATAAAATTATTTTTTTATTATTTTTCAGTATGATTAGAAAAATATACTCAAAACTTAAAATTTACTCATAAAAAAAAACATGCCTTAAAACACTCAAATTTTCAATTATAATGTACAAAATAAAAAATTATATTTTTTTACAACAAATATATCATTTTTTATTGACAATGATTTTCTATATTAGCCCTCTTCGGAAATTTATTTTCAGGAAAAGGTGTCGATAAGATAAGTATGGAAAATAAATACGAGCGAATAAAGAGAGTAACAAGCAACCAATTCAAACGACTAATTGGCGTAAAACAAGCAACATTTGAAAATATGAAAGCTGAATTAGAGGTTGCATACACCGCGAAACAAACTCGCCGTGGACGTCATTCAAAATTATCCGTTGCTGAAATGTTGTTGATGGCACTTGAATATTGGCGTCAATACATCACTTTTGCAGAATTAGCACTAAATTATGGCGTTGCTGAAAGTACTGCACACGATATAGTTGTATGGGTAGAAAATGTGCTTATAAAAAGTGGTGAGTTTGCTTTATCCGGCAAGAAAATTTTACTTGATGACAACGAATTAGAAGTCATTTTAGTTGACGTTACAGAAAGTCCAGTAGAACGTCCTAAAAAAAACAGCGAGGATGGTATTCAGGCAAAAAGAAACGACACACAATAAAAACACAATTAATTGCTGAAGCTAAAACGGGTAAAATTCTTTGTACAGCATACGCAAAAGGTAGTACTCACGATTTCAAATTATATGAAGATTCGATTGGTTCAGCGATAAATGAAAACATAAAAATTCAAGCTGACAGCGGTTATCAAGGCATATGGAAACTGCATAAAAACAGTGAAACACCAATGAAAAAACAGAAAAACAAAGAGCTTTCAAAGAAAGAAAAAGCAATAAATCGTAAAATTTCACAAGAGCGAATTTTGATAGAAAATATAAATGCAAAATTTAAAACTTTCAAAATCACAGCAAATAAATATCGCAATCGTCGTCAAAGATTTGAACTAAGAACCTCTCTCATCTGTGGCATTATTAACTCAGAACTTTAATTTCCGAAGAGGTCTAATATATAATTTTAAAATAAAACGGAGGTAAAACATGAAAAAATACAAAGTAATACTCGCATTGTTGTGTATAACAGCAATGCTTTTTGGTAGTATATTAGCCACAAGTGCGGCAGATAATGTAAAAATTGAGATTGAAAATATAACCGTCAGTTCAGGTAATAAATTCAGTTTAAAAATAAATCTTTCGGATATTCCAACGAGTGGAATTAATGCAATTTCCTTTTCGATAAGTTATGACGCTGAAAATATCACGATTAACAGTGTAACTGGTGGCGAAATTGCAAACACAGGTGCGTACGAAGAAGAAGTTAAACAACACTCAAAAATGGCGGATAGTTTTGATTCTTGTTTAGATTATTCCCTTGGAAAAGATGGAAAAATTAATATTTTATGGTCGACGGGACTAACCGATAATATATATTTTATAAAAAAGTCTGGTGTGTTTTGTATAATAAATGGCGTTATAAATGATACATCAAAAGCAGAAAATTACCCTTTTATCATTGAAGATAAAAAGGTAAATATTGGCTATGTCAATACAAATAAAAAGGCTATTTATTATAATTATACTGTAATTAATGGTGCTGTAAAAATACAAAATTTATTATATGGCGACATTGATTGTGATGATAATGTAGGTAAAATTTCTGATGTTGTACTCCTTGAAAAGCATGTTGCAGGGAAAATAACTCTCTCTGGGCAAAATTTTGCCAATGCAAATTGCGATACAAGAGACCCCGCGGTTAATGTCGCTGACCTGCAAGCATTAATAAAATTTATGTTAAAACAATTGTCTTATTTGCCTTATAATGGTTAATTTTATTTATTCTGAAATTCATAATTGTTTGTAAGATTTTTTAGGTTTTTTTCATAAAATATAAATAAAATAATGGGATTGCGGTGCGACAGTTCTGCCCAGTCCAGTGACCGTTATAGTACCTATTACACCTCCATCGGGGTCGAAGACCCCGAACCCATATTCACCTTAATTTGTATGAATTAAACAAGTTTATATTAAATTTTATAACAGGTTAATTTTTCTTTAAAAAGGAGTAAAAAATGCAAAAAATAAGTAACAAAATTATAGCATTATTAACATCAATAGCTTTCTTTGTCTGCTCTTATGCGGGACTTGGAAAGATTGCCTTTGAAGATTTACATATTTCAGCCGATGAAACATCGTCAGACATTTTATATGGTGATGTGAATGGCGATGGAAATATCGATGTTTTTGATTTGGCTATTCATAAACAACATATTCTTGAAAATTCAACAACTGATACTAAAATATATGATTTAAATGGAAATGGTGTTGTAAATTCGGTTGATACAGGAGATTTGTCCGCTTATTTATTAAAAGTTACAAATAATTTTGGAGCGACATTAAGAGATAGTCTTGAAAGTGTTGACCGTGAGATTATTTATCCATATGGAGATATTGAAACTGGTTTAACAGTTGAAATGTTTAATGAAGTTCAAAATTTAGTCAGAGATATTCCTACCGTAGATGGTTTAATTTCAACGCTAAGTGACTATGTTAAAAATGAAATAACACTTGAATATTACTATGGTTCACGCAAAGGTGCAATTGGAACATTTGAACAAAAATCTGGCAATGATGTTGATAAAACAAGTCTTTTAATTGCTTTACTTTCATTAATAAATGTTGAGGCAAAATATTCAATTAATCGTATCATAATGACTGAAAATCAAATACTTGATTTAGCTAAAAATCATAAAATTGAAACTGCCTTGGCTATTTTACGTTCACAAGGCAGAGATGTTGATAAAGAAAATAATGGCAAATACTCTATGTATTGGATTTGTTCTGATATTGAAACCGCGAACTTACCATATGAACATATTGAAATTGCAACAGCAACGAGCATTTATGATTTTACATTTAGTAACAACCCAATAGGGTTAAAATCAGATGTTGTTTCATTTAATTTAGATGGAAAAATAATCTCATATAGTTTGGTTGACCTTTACGCAGAAAATATAACGATTGTTTTTGAGTCGGTTGCCAATGATGAATATGGGTTAACCGATGCTGAATGCGAAACTTTTAAACTTCCATATTTACAACCTAAAATAACCATTTGGGGCGAAGAAAATTATTCTGATACATTATATTTATCAAACCAATCTATTCCATTTAATATTGAATATATTACTAATTCTGCAAGCATTGCAACAAAATTACAAGAACGACAATTAATAGCAGGCAACACTTATGGTATCGTTATAGACAGTGGAAACATCGGCACCTCTTATATTGCGTCTATTTCTAATAGAATAAGTGAAACATCTGAAGCGTTAAAAGTCAACAATATTTTTGAAAGTGATGTTACTGCTGATTGGTTAACTCTTACAGGCAGTTTATATTTTGCACAGCTTGATATGCAAGCAAAATATATTGCTGATGAGAGTGAGGTATACGCTTATCGCGGATTAAGTTTTGGTATTATCGGAGTTGAAAAAAATCCAAGTGAGGCTAGTTCCGTCGCAGTTAGCATTGATGTGCCACAAAATTATATGGGTGCAATTGACATTAATGGCGAAAATAATTCAAATTTAACAAATAAATTTCAAACATCATATTCCATCTTGTCCTCATATTTTGAGGGGTCAATTATTGAACAAATGCTTGGTGTTGAGGGTATATCTGCGGCAAAAGTTTTAGAAGTTGCAAATCCCGAAGATATCGTCATGATTTATCGTGATAATTTTGACGAAGAAATAAAAAATATCACAATTTACGCGAATGCAACCGATAACGCAAACGCTAGAGCTTCATTGAGAAATTTAGTTGTCACAAATGGCTGTATTGCTACAATTTCTCGTAATCAAGTTACTGTTAACCAATGGGTTGGCAATGGTGCAATAGTTTATAATCCCGATACAGGATTGTCGAGTGATGTTCTCTATTTTAATTCAAGTTTTTCAAATGGTGGCTCTGGAACGCAGTTTTTTAAAATTGATTATCTAATTTCTATGATTATTGCATCAGGTGGTATTTCATGGTCAATGGTTCAAATGCTTGCAATTGCAGGAGGATTTATAGCAAATCCCATTTTGGCGGGCATTGCTATCGGTGCCATAATAGCAGGATTTGCGGCAGCTGCGTCTTACTATTTTGAAGAAATGGATTTATGCATTACCGCACAAAGTGGTGGTCCAGATGCACAGTGGGCGAAAGAACAACTTAATAAAAACGCAAAACGAGATGTTGTGTTAGGAATTATATTTGCCACAGCTGGTCAAATTGCCAGACCTCTTGTTAATTTTGCTTTGAGTACAACTTTTGCTAAAAAAGTTGGTGAAACCGTTACTAATAAATTTATAAAAAACGGCGGAAATATTCTTAACGCAGACAAAAAAGTTAACGAGCTTGGAGATGCTTTTTTCGGTAGTAACAATTCAACAGGAAAAAACACAGCAACTGAGTTTATAACAAAGTTCAAAAACTTTGAAGATATTCCCAATGATGTGCTTATATTAATTAAAAAAAGCGGATTTACACCCGATGAATTTTTAGAATTATTAAAGACATCTCCCGATAAATTGTCAAAAAATGCAAAAGATGCTATTATAGAAATAAGAAATACTTTTGCGAACCCAACGAATGATACTGTGATGATAAAAGCAATTCCTGAAGCTGATTATAATAATTATATCGGTGGAGAATATTATGATACTGTTCAAGGCTTTACTGCTCCAAAAGAATATGCAAACAATTTTAAAAATGCAAAAGACTATATTGACGGCTTAGCTTTGGATTATAATGGTTCAAGTTTCAATCCCGATAAGTCGATTTATGTCATTGAATATAAAACTTCCGAACCAAGTAAATTTTTCACTCCATATTCAAGTGATTTTGGAGGAACAACAGACTTACCTGCTCCATTTACTGGAAACGGATTTACTGCTTCAACTAATAAAAGTTTGATACCTGAATATCATGTTAATGGGACTGGACAAAATGGTGCTCATGTAACTCATGGTTCTACTATTTATGCGGTTACGCCTAGTGGGCAGAAAACTGCGGTTGCAAGGTTTGATGCTACCAAGGATAATTCAAAAGGCGGTCAAGGAATATTTGTAGAAATGAAAGGTGAAACACAATGAGAAGAGGATATTATGTTGTATATAATGGAAAAGAATATTTCTGGAGTATTAACGGCAAAAACGACAAAATTTTGAAAATAAAATCTTTTAATCAAGAGGATTTGAATAATGGATTTACTCAACTAATTGAAGATATTACAATAGAAGATGGAAAAAAATATGTTTATAGATATGATTATTTTGTTTGTGAAAAAAACATAAAAAGAAATGAAGCAACTGAACTCTTTGAAATTGTACATCAGGCCTTCTATAAAGGTGAACAATATTGTGTTATGGGCGGTAGAGCTGGTCATATTGCTCTTTCAAAAGATATTCCATTTTATCTACCAAATATTGAATTAGAAAATTGGAGAAAAAAAATGGAAAACATTGGCTTTGAATCTCATAATGATTGGCATGGACCATTAAATTATATAGGGTCTATTCCTCTTGATGACCCAGATTTGCAAATTATCGAAGAGCGGGTTGATATTCCGATATGAAAAAGCCAATTTATGTCATTGAATATAAAACTTCCGAACCAAGTAAATTTTTCACTCCATATTCAAGTGATTTTGGAGGAACATCTTCTTTTGAACCACCATTTACAGGCAACGGATTTACTGCTTCAACTAATAAAAGTTTGATACCTGAATATCATGTCGAGGGTGTTGGACCAAATGGTGCTCATGTAACTCATGGTTCTACTATTTATGCGGTTACGCCTAGTGGGCAGAAAACTGCTGTTGCAAAGTTTAACAGTAAAGCAGAAGTAAGTGGAAAGCAAGGAATATTTGAAATTATAGGAGAAACGTAACATGAAGATTAAATATGGAATATTTGCAATTTATCATAATGAAGTTTATGCCGTAAGTAACTATGGTCAAAAAAATGCAAATGGGAATTATGAAATAACCTCATATGATAGAGAAGATTTAGAGATAGGTTTTAATACAGAACATGCAAAAAAATTTATTATAGGCTTTTTCAATGGTACAGTAGAAGAATATTTCAATAAATATGGTTTTTATTGTAATAAAGAAATTTCGCCCGAAGAAATTTCTAGCATGTATGAAATAAAAAGACACGCTTTCTATAAAGGAGAGCCATATTGCATAATGGGTGGCAGAGCTGGTCATATTGCTCTTTCAAAAGACATTCCATTTAATCTACCAAGTATTGAATTAGAAGAGTGGAAGAAAAAAATGGAAAATATGGGCTTCAGACCCTTGCCCGATTGGCATGGACCATTAAATTATATAGGGTCTATTCCTCTTGACGACCCTGATTTGCAGATTATTGAAGAGCGGGTTGATATTCCGATATGAAAAAGTCAATTTATGTCATTGAATATAAAACTTCCGAATCAAGTAAATTCTTCACTCCATATTCAAGTGATTTTGGAGGAACAACAGAATTTCCTGATCCATTTACTGGAAACGGGTTCACTGCTTCAACCAACAAAAGTTTGATACCTGAATATCATGTCGAGGGTGTTGGACAAAATGCTACTCATGTAACTCATGGTTCTACTATTTATGCGGTTACGCCTAGTGGGCAGAAAACTGCGGTTGCAACATTTGTTGATGGTGCATTTGAAAAAACAGAACGAGGAGAGAAATTGAAGTGGTTTAATGGTTATTGATAGAGCTCCAATATTTAATTAAAAACACTTACTTATATTTAGTAAGTGTTTTAATATATTTTTTTCAGTTTAGAAAAATAAAATTGACATTATTACAACTTGTGTGTATAATGTCAATTATGGGGTTGTAGGGGTTCCCCTGCCTCAAATTATTATTGGCTTGTCGATAGTAATATTGAGTTATTACTTTTGACATATTTCACAAGGAGATTTTATGAAGTCTATACCAAGTTTACTTCAAAATAATTCTGATTTGACTATTTCTACACACAACGGTTCGGCAGTCAGTGTTGGTCATAATTTACGTAATGAAAATTCTATTTGTAACCCAGATATTGACCTAAGTCGAACATACCTAAACGAAACCCTTGTT
>BNZF01000048.1 GCA_026000865.1 Clostridia bacterium | reverse complement strand
CATTTTTTCGCGGGAAAGTTCAACTTAATAGTTTGTTTTTGGTCGCGGTTGGTTACATATAGTATCAATAATAAAATGCGGATATAAACTAGCAATTCTGTTTATGCTTTATCTTTGATTGTAATTTATTTACAACTTTACTTGCGGTTTATAGTTAATAGTGTAAAGTTGAAAGTTGTGGTGTCCGCGTACAGCGGACATTTTTTCGCGGGAAAGTTCAACTTAATAGTTTGTTTTTGGTCGCGGTTGGTTACATATAGTATCAATAATAAAATGCGGATATAAACTAGCAATTCTGTTTATGCTTTATCTTTGATTGTAATTTGTTTACAACTTTACTTGCGGTTTATAGGACAAGTGTAAAGTTAATATTTGCAGGCAACGCCTGTTTATATTTTCGCGGATTAGTTTAACTTAATCGTTATGTTAAATTCCGCGTTTTTCGAGTTAACAATGAAGCCTGGTTGCAAATTAATTATGCTAAAAAGTTGTACTTCATTAGAAATAATTGCCCGCGACATTACAGCAAAAGATGCCCGCAAAATATGATGCGAAAGGCATGTGGTGCTACCCGCAAAATATGACACAAAAGGCATGCGAGTGCTACTCACACCTATTACCTATCAATGTTGCTTTCTCTGATTATAAATACGGGTCGTGCTTTTGCTTCCATATAAATTTTCGATATATAAATACTTGTAATTCCCATAAACAGCATAATCAAACCGCCGATTAGACACATTACACTTATAAGCAATACGCCGAACGCATGTTTGGAGAGATATGGCAACCAACTGTAAAGAGAAACGATTTTATCAATAATAGCGAACAGCGTACCAAGAAAGCCGATAATACAAAACACAAATCCAAAAAGCACAGAAAGCATTAGCGGAGCAGTCGAAAACGCAACTATACCATCAATCGCATAGAGGAATAATTTCCAAAAACTCCAAGAAGTTGAACCTGCTGCTCTTTCGACATTTTTTAGTTCAATATATTTTGTTTTGAAGCCTACCCAAGAGAATATACCCTTTGAAAAACGGTTGTATTCAGGCATTGCAAGGATAGCGTCAACCATTTGTCTTGTCATAAATCGGTAATCATGAGCACCGTCAATTATTTCTGTTTGCGAAATACGGTTGATAATTTTATAAAATTTCTTAGCAAACCAAGACCGAATGGGAGGCTCACTGGCACGGTCAAGACGCCTTGTGCCGACACAGTCATATTCTCCGTCCTTAACAGTTTCATACATCTGCGGAATGAGTTCGGGTGGATGTTGCAAATCAGCGTCAAGGATAACGATATAGTCTCCTTTTGCGTTTTGCAAACCTGCCAACATCGCAGGTTCTTTCCCGAAATTTCTTGAAAATGAAATATATTTTATGTGTTTATCTTTATTGGCATATTCTCTCATAATCGACAGGGTTTTGTCTTTTGAACCGTCATTGACGAGCAAAACTTCATAGTCAATGCCAGAAATCGCGTTCAAAACCTGTGTTATTCTATCATAGAAAAGCGGTAAAACTTCTTGTTCATTATAACAAGGAACAACAATGCTAATTAAATCCATATATTTTTTTCCTCACAAAACTCACCATTAACATTATACTACACATTGATAATTTGTCAACAAGTATTTTTTCTTTTTTAGTCTGAGCCACTTTTTCCTTTGAGCCACAATACTTACCTCTGCGACTTTTATTCATTACACTTTTGAAAAACCCATGCAACTTTTTTACTTTTTTGGTCTGAGCCGCAATGCTTACCTTTGCGACTTCTAATCATTGCGTGTAGTCAGAACCCTTGCAATTTTTTTATTTTAATTAATTTGCAACCATTTTTCTTTGAGCCACAATACTTACCTATGCGACTTTTATTCATTACACTTTTGAGAAATCCATGCAACTTTTTTATTTTAAATCAAACTATCACGCAAAAATGTCCGCCGTGAAGCGGACTGGGTAACTATTATCTACTAACTATTACCTACTCAGTAGTCGGACATTAACTAGCAACTGTCAAGATTAACTCTCTCAAAATTTTACAAGCAACCGCAGTGCTCGCACCGCTTTGGTCATAGTGCGGTGAAAGTTCAACTAAATCCGCACCAATGATATTGGAATTTTTTGCAACTGTTTGAATAGCAGAATTTAGTTCATTGAAACTTACACCGCCTGCCTCGGGAGTACCTGTGCCACAAAAATACGCTGGGTCGAGTATATCAAGATCAATCGAGAGATAGACATTTTCTAATTTTTTGCAGATTTCTTTTAAACCATCAAAGTTAAATTTTTGCATATGAGTGTGTTTTTCGGCAAACTGAAATTCTGTTCTGTCACCGCTACGAATTCCGAAAGAGAATATGTTTGCTCCTTGCTCAAAACACCTGCACATTACACAGGCGTGCGATAATTTTTCGCCGAGATAGTCGTCACGTAAATCAGCATGAGCATCAAAATGAATGATATTAATATCATTGCGAATTTTTTTTAACGCGATTATAGCACCCAACGTGATGAGGTGTTCACCGCCGAGCATAATCGGTATTTTTTTATTAGCAAAAATATTTTCGGCAATTTGTGAAATCAAATCAAGATTATATTGAATATTATTTGGTGAAACTTCTAAATCTCCCGCGTCAAAAATTTTGTAATCAAGCAAATCACGGTCAAGATAAGGCGAATATGTTTCAATGCCAAAACTCTCTGTTCTAATCGCCACAGGACCAAACCGAGTACCCGAACGAAAAGAGGTTGTCCCGTCAAAAGGAACACCGAAAATTACAATATTACTCTCCTCAAACGAGGAGTTGCTTCCTATAAATGAGTATGGTTGGTTTTTCATTTATTTGCTCCAAATTTCAGGTAATGTTGAATAAAGTAATAGGTGCAGGTGGCACCTGCCTGCATTTTCGCGATGTCATGAATACGTATGATTATTTTAATTCCGCGTTTTGCAAGTTTTATTATAATAACTATCAATAATAAAACGCGGAAATAAATTAACAATACAGTTAAAATATATCGCGTAAACATCCATCCATAGGCACACGTGTCATATGGCACGGATTGTGGCGACCCTGTTTACGGGGAGAGGTTCACCACACTTATTAACTTCTCAACGCATCGCGTACATATTGTGGTAAAGCAAATGCCCCGAGGTGTAAAGTCGGATTATAATACTTAGTTTTTATACCGAAATTTTGCCACTCTGCGGGCTGAATGTCTTTGCAGGGCTCAAATTTTTTCGAGGCAAAACCAAACAGCCAATGACCTGATGGATAGGTTGGAATATGGGCTTGATAGCACAAGGCAACAGGGAAAAAGCTTTTGATTTTCGAGTGTGCATTTTTCATAGCAGTTGCGTATTCCGCATAGAAAATACTTTCGTGTTGATTAACAAAAATTCCGTCATCTGCAAGGGCTTTATAGCAGTTGCCGTAAAATTCTTTTGTAAAAAGCCCCTCACCTGGACCAAATGGGTCGGTGCTGTCAACGATAATCAAGTCATACTTGTCCTTTGTTTGACGCACAAATTTAAGCCCGTCTTCATAAAAAAGACTAACTCGTTCATTGTTTAAATTTCCAGCAACAAAAGGCATATGTTCACGACAAAGGTCAACAACAAGTTTATCAATTTCGACCATGTGAATTGTTTCAATATTCTTATATTTTACAAGCTGATTAACTGTACCGCCGTCACCGCCACCGATTACAAGCACTTTTTTTATATTCGGATTTACCGCCAAAGGCACATGGCTAACCATCTCGTGATAAATAAACTCATCACGTTCTGTCAACATTAAATATCCGTCCAAAACAAGTACCTTACCAAACTCAGGTGTATCAAAAATATCAATCTTCTGAAACTCACTTTTTTGCGAAACAATATGTCTATCCACTTTAATAGAAAACTTTACATTCTGAGTATGCAACTCACTAAACCACAGTTCCATTCTTTTTTAGTCCTCACATCGTTTTCACGTTTTGTGTTTCTAACTGCTCTTCTTTTTTCTTAAATAACATGCAACTTTACTGGCTGAGGTAATAGTTAATAGGTAATAGGTATGGAGTGCCACTCCGTGGCACGTTTACGCGGGGTAGTTTTAAATAAATCGTTAATTTTTGGTCGCGTTTTAATAGTTAAAGTTTTAATAGTTAAAGTAGAATTATTATAAAAGTCGCAAAACGCGGAAGTGAAATAATTATATAGTTATACTACCCCGCGTAATCGTGTCGCGAAGCGACACTCCACAACCTATTACCTATTACTTATTCAACCGTTACACTTTTAGCGAGATTTCGGGGTTGGTCAACGTCATTGCCTTTCAGCACAGAAGTGTAATATGCGAGAAGTTGCAGAGGTATGACTGTTAACATCGGGTTTAATAAATCATTTTGTAAATCTGGGATATATAAAACATAATCCGCAACGTCAGCATCAATTTCAGTTTTTTCTTTGCAAACAATTATTACTTTCGCACCTCTTGCACGTACTTCTTTTATGTTGCTGATGGTTTTGTCAAAAAGCATTGTTTGGGTAGCAATCGCAACAACAGGCATATCTCTTGTGATTAAAGAAATCGGACCGTGTTTAAGTTCGCCTGCACCATAACTTTCGGAGTGAATATAAGATATTTCTTTGAGTTTAAGAGACCCCTCCAAAGAGAGTGCGTAATCCAAACCGCGACCTATATAAAATAGACTTTCAGTGTTAACAAGACTGCTTGAAACATACTGCACAGCTTCTTTATTTTCAAGCATTTTTTCTATTATTTCGGGAGTGGTTTGCAGTAGTTTTACATATTCTGTGCATTCGTTTTCAGTGATTTTATCATTAACAAGTGCAAGTTGAAATGCCAGAAGATACATAACAGAAATCTGAACGATATAGGCTTTTGTGGAGGCAACTGCTATTTCTGGTCCTGCGTGAGTATAGAGTAGTAAATCTGCTTCTCTTGCAATTGATGAGCCTTTTACGTTGATAATTGCAAGCGTGCAAGCACCAAGTTTTTTAGCCAGACGTAATGACGCGAGACTATCTGCGGTTTCACCTGACTGAGAAATAATTATGACTAAATCATCAGCACCAACAAGAGGTTCTCTATATCTAAATTCCGATGCAATGTCAACATCAACAGGTATTTTTGCCAGTTTTTCGATAACGTATTTCCCGACAACTCCTGCGTAATAAGCCGTACCGCAAGCAACGATAAATAATTTTTTGTATTTTGAAAAATCCATTCCTTCAAAATTCGGAAGACCGTTTTCTATGCAAGGAGTAATTGTTGTTTTAACAGCAGTAGGTTGCTCGTGAATTTCTTTGAGCATAAAGTGAGCAAAACCTTGTTTTTCTGCCGCTTCCATATCAAAATCGGCAGTTTTTAATTCTTTGTCCAGCTTTTTGTAGTGCATATCATAGATACTTGTGCCATAAGGCGAGAGAACCGCGATTTCATTATGTTCAAGGAGATAATAATCTTTTGTATATTGCAAAATCGCAGGGACATCAGAGGCAATATAAGAGGCGTTTTCACCTACACCGACAATAAGAGGGCTTTCTCTGCGAATGGCAAAAATAGTATCAGGAAAATCCGCAAAGAGTATGCCGAGTGCAAAACTTCCTGTTAATTCCCGTAAAGTCTGAACGATTGCTGATATAGGGTTACCCGTATAATAGTGGTCAAGCATTTGGACAATAACTTCGGTGTCTGTTTCAGATTGAAAACTTCTGCCTTGTTCGATTAAAAACTCTTTTAAGACTTTATAATTTTCAATGATACCATTGTGAACAATCGCAATTCTAGCAGTCGAGTGAGGGTGCGAATTTACATCAGACGGCTCACCATGAGTTGCCCAACGAGTATGACCAATACCACAGGTGCCGTTTGGTTCACCAACCGTTGACAATTTTGCTTCTAAGTCTGCAAGTCTGCCCTTGCTTTTTTCAATACGAATATTTCCGCCCTCAAAAACAGCTATCCCCGCACTGTCATAACCCCTATATTCTAATTTTTTCAAAGAGTTAATCAATATTTCAGATGCGTTATTCTTGCCCGAAAAACCTACTATTCCACACATTCTTTTTTTGCCCTCTCTTTGTTTTCAAGTTGATATATTCTGACTGCTCTTCTTTTTTAATTTTTTGCTCTTCAGCAACTTTAAATATACTGACAGCTGTCGGATAGTTGATAGTTGAAAGTTGAAAGTTATTATATTGTTAGTTTGCAGACGCATTTTGCGACTTTATATAAGAATTTCTATTATAACTCGTAAAATGCGATTATAAACTAAAAATTTAGTTAAACAGCCTCGTGTAAACGTGCCACGAAGTGGCACTTAATAACTATTACCTAAAAATTAGGTGTTACCTGTTTAATATAATTGCCCACGTGAAGTGAATTAACAAGTAATTTAAATTATGACGCGAAATACAGGCAGGTGTTACCTGTTTAATATAATTGCCCGCGTGAAGTGAACTAACGAATAATTTAAATTATGACGCGAAACACAGGCAGGTATTACCTGTTTAATATAATTGCCCGCGTGAAGTGAACTAACGAATAATTTAAATTATGACGCGAAACACAAGCAGGTGTTACCTGTTTAATATAATTGCCCGCGTGAAGTGAACTAACGAATAATTTAAATTATGACGCGAAACATAAGCAGGTGTTACCTGTTTAATATAATTGCCCGCGTGAAGTGAACTAACAAGTAATTTAAATTATGACGCGAAACACAGGCAGGTGTTACCTGCTACCTGTTAACTCCAATTATTCCTAGGATGATTTCAACAATATTGGCTGTGATAAAAATCCAAAAAGTAAAATTTGCAAGATATAATCTATTTCTTTTTCTTTGCAGTTTGCTTTTTTGCGGGTAATCTTTTTTGGAAAAAACAAAAAAGGCAGAGATTATTGCAAGAACGGCAACAGTCAAGAAATAGACTGTGTAAATCATATTAAAAGTATCAGCGGTTACACCTTTTTGGAGGACATCATATAGCAAGGTGGTGACAGTATTGATGAAGAAGTGGACTATTATGCTTGGTATAACTGAACCATGTTTAACGGCGATATAGCCGAAGAAAAGTCCCATTGGAAAAGCTAAAACCGCTTGGGATATATTCTGGTGACTTAGTGCAAAAAATAGTGCCGAAACAAAAATACCAGTTCGCTGACTGACAATTGAGAATGCACGAAGTACGAAACCTCTGTAAAGTAATTCCTCGGTAATCGGAGCGATAAAGCAGGTATAGAGCAAAGTCAAAATCAAAGCGGGCGTTGTTGTTGTCGAAAAATCCGGTGAGTAATTTTCAATACCAAAAGAACCCATTATATTGCTAATCAATACTGCAATATAACCTGTTGCAAATTGCAAACCAAACGCGAAGAAAACGTAAAAAAACATCGTCTTTGCGTTAACATTTCTTGTATTAAAAAGGCGTGATTTTTTGATTTTGCAAACTTTGCAACCAATAAAAAAAATCCCTGTGTTCATTATAAGGAAGAGTAATAAATTAATCGCTATATTGATAACAGAGTGAGAAGTAATCGCGTTCCAAATAGTATTTGTAAGCTCAATACCACGTGACTCATAATATGCTTTTACACCATAACTGATAGCTGTAATAAGAAAAAAGCTTAAAACTTGTATGCCCAAATAATAGCAGAGCATTAATAATGAGCCTTTGCCATAGGTGTTTTTTATGCGGGATTTTTCTTCCCAATCGGGATGTTCAGACAACGGCACACCTGCCATAATTTTAGGTGCGAATTTTCTGTAATCAGAGTGGTCGTCAAATTCAGTTTCGTTTTGTAAAATTTTTTTGGTTGTATACAACTTATACCCATTTCTATATTTATATTTGTAATTTTTATTGTTTATTACTAACAATTTTAGATTGATTAATGAATTATTAAAATTATATCTCGAACGTAAAATTTTTCGTAAGAAGAGCTTTATAATAGATTTTTTCTAAAATTCCTTTAATTATTATAAAGTCAGAGTGTGCAGGGCTGCTTTGCATATCGGCGGTTACGCCCCCGAGCTCTATTAAAAACTATAATTTATATTTGTAATTTTTATTGTTTATTACAAGAAGTTATTTGGTTAGATAACAAATTAATTTAATTGTTATTTTATTGCCATGTTTTATATCTTTCTAAACTTATATAATACTTGCTTAATTTTTTATATATGAGGTGCGGTGCGAATCCCGCTTTTTTAAAGATTTTAACTCTCGAACGCCGTTATTAAAGCTATATAGTTAGAGTGGTTGTGTGGCGAAGCCTAATTTTTTAGAGAGAAACGTTTTTACTATTTAGTAAGTTAAAATATTCATAGAATGATTTTTAAAACAGGTCTAATTATTAAATTAAAAAATTAAACTAATCATTTAACCATTAAATTCAATAAATCAAACTCATCAAAAATCATATCACATTCTGCTAATTCAACGTCAGTCAGACCATATCTTGACAGCAAAGGAGTATACTCAAGTGTGGGATATAGTTCTTTTATTTGCTGCAAAATCGTTCTTAGTTTTTCGGGTGCAGTAGAATAACCAAGGTCGAGAACAATTTCACCAATAGTTATTCTGTTGCCAAAAGAGGGAATGTTAAACTCAATTGCATATGGCACTTGTAAAATGTCTGGTTTTAGGACATCAGCTGTGCCGTTGAATATATCGTTTGCATTAACAACAACAGTTGGTTCACTTTCGGGTAAGTTTGCAAGAAGTGAGGACACCAAATCAGTAATCGCTTTATATCTGTCAATACCTTGGACAGGGTTAACGACTATGTTTAAGTCGCTTGGACGAAACGGCGGAAAACAAGCACTCGACAAAATAATATTTGTAAAGCCTGCGGTATTAATTTCTGTTAAAACTTCTTGGAGATATGTTTTTGTTCCTGTGGAGAAGGGTGAAAGCCAAGGTTTGCCACCATTGGCGGGATTATTATCATACCAGCTTGCACCTGACGCCAATGTATAAGATGTATCGCCAAAAGTTTTAGGATATATGCTATCTTCAAGTAGATTAATTTCTGCAACAGGTGTAAATCCTTTTTTGCTTATTGTTTCAAAAATATCAGCAAGGGCGAGAGAGCCTTGATTTGAGCGAGCGGAAATCGCAATTTCAAGAGCAGTAGCATAATTCAATGCTCCGCCCTTAGATTTTAACGGCACAACAACAGCGTTATATTGCAAGGGAACTTTTGGTATGCTGTCAAGTGCTGTGTTTAGTGCATCAATACTTGCAAGTGCTGAAACGTCTAAAAAACATGAAAAAACTTCTTGCTTTTTAGGCGGATTTTCGTCAATAGGCTCGGTAGTTACAACTGGAGAACCGCTACTGTCAGTTGTTGTAACTATCGGCACAGAAGGGTCTGGTTCTTCTTTTTGAGGATGGCGGATAACATCAAGAATTGGTGCAATTACGCTGTAACCTAAAAAGCTTATGCCCAAAAGTAACATTATAAACAATATTGCTTTAAGAGAAATTTTATTACCTCTGCGTTTTATGTTTTTCGACTTAAAACGCTTTGTTTTTCCGCGTTTAACTTTAATTCCTTTTTTCGTATTCATTAGCAAAAAACCTTTATAGGGCATATCATATATTGTGTATATTTCGATATGACACGTGTTATTAAAAATGGTATTGGGAGTAGCAAGTTAATATTGCCACTCACAGCAAAATCTTTTGAAATTTATAAATGAGAAAATTGTCTTAGGGCAAACTTGCCTTATCGGGCTAGTGGTCTTAAAAAGATAATTTTATTAAAACAGGTTTTAGAATAGTTCTAATGAAATATTTACAATTAATATTTAAGTGAAAATAGACCTGCTTTTTGTAACTTCTGATAAATTGTTTGTTTACAAATTAAGATAAATGGGTCACAGGGCGAAGCCCTGCCTTATTGGGATAGTGGTCACAAAAGCTAATTTTATAATAAGGCAACTCTAATGAAATATTTACAATTAATATTTAAGTGAAAATAGACCT
>BNZF01000047.1 GCA_026000865.1 Clostridia bacterium | reverse complement strand
ATAATTTCAAATTTATAATTCCTTATATTAGACCTGAACTTACTTTTTATAGTTTTTGTAAGTAAGGGGGCGTCGGAGAGTTTATAGTTGAAAATGTAAAGTTGAAAGTATGTATTCCTTTTTAAACCCATAAAACGCGACCAAGCTTAACGATTTAGTCAAACTACCCCACGAAAAAACGTGTTTGCTTCGCGACACAGGGCAACTATTGACTTTACACTTTTAACTATCATCTAACTTTCCACCCGCGTGGATTAACTAACAGCACTGTTAAACTATAACTCGGAGTATATGCGAGCATTGCCCGCCGAAGTATATGCGGGCAATGCCCGCCACGGACGCACGTTATGTGCAGGCGTCTCAGTCGACATCACAACCATTAGCTATAAACTACCCGCAACTTCATATCCTTGTTCTTCAATTGCCTCTTTAATTTTTTCAAGCGATATTTTGTCATATTCAACGGTAACCGTTTTTGCGGCAAGGTCAACGTCAACTTTTGCTACGCCGTCAAGTGGACTAACCGCACCTGTTACCGCTTTGACGCAATGTTCGCACATCATGCCCTCAACATTAATGATTGATTTTTCCATATATGCTCCTTGTTTTTTATTGGTATATTATTTATCTAAATGTTTATTAGACTTCCTCGGAAGCCGTATAAAGACATAATATTCCATCAGAAATTGTTCCTTAATTTCGCAATTTGTTAGTGTCAATATTTGTATTTATACGAGTTCCCAAGGAAGTCTATTACATATGATGTTTATTGCATATAAATTGACTAACTCTAAAAGGCTACTTAGGGAGGTGGGAAGAATCCCTGCACATCGGGGCATACGCCCCGAGCCATCTCACTTACAAAAAACGATAAGAGGAAGTCTATTACATATGATGTTTATTTCATATAAATTGATTAACTCTAAAAGGCTACTTAATTAGGTGGGGCGAATCCCTGCACATCAGGGCATACGCCCCGAGCCATCTTACTTACAAAAAATTATAAGAGGAAGTCTATTACATATGATGTTTATTGCATATGAATTGATTAACTCTAAAAGGCTACTTAATTAGGTGGGGCGAATCCCTGCACATCGGGACATACGCCCCGAGCCATCTTACTTACAAAAAACTATAAAAAGTAAATTTTAGAACAGGTCTACTGTAAATTCCAAAAGAGTTAAGCTGTATCTAAATGTCTGTATCTAAATATCTATACTAGTATTTCACTTCTTAAATCTTTTTAACCTCAAAGCGTTAGTCAAAACAGAAACGCTCGAAAGGCTCATTGCCGCCGCCGCAAACATTGGGTTAAGCAAAGGACCGCCCAAAAGATACAAAATTCCTGCCGCAATTGGAATACCGACTACATTATAACCAAATGCCCAAAACAGATTTTGTTTGATATTGCGAATTGTTGCCTTGCTGAGTTTAATAGCAGTTGCGACTTCCGCTAAATCTCCACGCATAAGAACAATATCCGCACTTTCAATCGCAACGTCTGTTCCCGTGCCAATTGCAATTCCAACATCAGATTGTGCAAGTGCGGGAGCGTCATTTATTCCATCGCCTACCATAGCGGTGATTTTTCCGCTTGTTTGCAATTCTTTTATAATTTTTGCTTTATCGTCAGGGTAAACTTCCGCGTAAACCTTATCTATTCCGACATTTTGAGCAATTTTCTCTGCAACTGATTTGCTGTCACCTGTGAGCATTACTGTTTCAATGCCGATTGCTTTAAGTTCAGCGATTGCCTGTGCACTGCTTGGTTTTTCAGTATCAGCAACTGTAAAGCTACCTAATAACACACTGTCAGAATAAACCTTACCACCACGTTTAATTTCAATAAGTTTGCCATCAATTTTACCACGAACACCCTCACCGATAATTGCTTCAAAATCTTCAATTTCAAGAAATTCACCGTCATATGCATTCACAACCGCTTTTGCGATAGGGTGTTCAGAAAAACGCTCCAAACTCGCGGCAAGTTGCAAAATATCACCTTCAACATTTGTGACTATTGGCTTACCCTCTGTGATTGTACCTGTTTTGTCAAAGACAACAGTTTGAATTTTATGAGCAGTTTCTAATGCTTCACCGCCTTTAATCAAAATGCCATTCTCTGCACCTTTGCCAGTTCCAACCATAATAGCAGTAGGAGTTGCAAGACCCAACGCACAAGGACAAGCAATTACAAGTACCGATATGAAAATCGTCACCGCAAATTCTATATCTCGCTTTCCGATAAGCCAAGCAAGACCAGCAACAAGTGCGATTACAATTACAACAGGCACAAAAACTCCCGCAACTTTATCCGCAAGAGCGGCAATAGGAGCTTTCGAGGTTTGTGCATCTTCAACTAATTTTATTATCTGTGAAAGTGCAGTATCTGCACCGATTTTTTCTGCACGAAGTTCAAGCGTTCCGTTTGCATTTATTGTTGCAGCATAAACTTTATCATTTTCGCTTTTGTCAACAGGCAAACTCTCCCCCGTCAACATGCTCTCATCAATGGTACTGTGACCTTTAACCACAACTCCATCAACAGGAATTGCACCTCCTGGTTTAACACGCAAAATATCTCCAACCTGCACACTCTCAATTGGTATTTCTTTTTCCTCACCATTTTGAATAATATAAGCAGTTTTTGGAGCAAGTCCCATCAGTTTTTTGATTGCTTCGCTTGTTTTTCCTTTTGAAACAGCTTCAAGGGACTTTCCAAGCAAAATCAGAGTTATAATAACACCTGCCGATTCAAAATACATCGTCGGCATAGTCGCTTTCATAGTTTCCATACCCATTGGAGACTTATAAGTAAACATGCTATACAACGAAAAAACTACCGCCGCAGTTGTGCCAACAGCAATAAGACTGTCCATATTCGGTGAACGTTTTATTAGTGATTTAAAGCCAACTGTATAAAACTTGTATCCCACAGCAACGCAAGGAATTACAAGTATAAGTTGCAAATAAGCATGTGACATCGGAGAAATATTCGGGAAAGGCAATTTATCCGAAAGCATAGGTGCCATTGCAAGATATAAAAGTGGCAACGCAAATATAGCTGAAATTATAAATTTTAGCCAAAGTGTTTTAATTGCTTTTTGCTTACGTATTCTGTCCTCATCAGCTTTTGGTGGCTGGATAACTCCAAAACCCAAACCATTAATCGCCGCCTTGATTTCCGCCAAAGCAATAACAGCCTCATCAAAATTAACATTCGCTTTCTCAGTCGTCAAATTCACAACAGCTGACTGCACACCTTGTTTTTTGTTCAAAACACGCTCAATACGTGCAGAACACGCTGCACAAGTCATACCTTGAATATAAAGAATTTCCTGCATTTTTTCCCCTCACATCGTTTTCAAGTATTCTTATTCTGACTGCTCTTCTTTTATTTTAATCTAACTGCGACTAACTGACTTTTTAGGTAATAATTAATAGGTAAGAGGTGCGGTGTCGCCCTGCGGGCGACGTTTTCGCGTGGAAGTTTGACTGTATCATTAGTTTGACAACGCGTTTGTTTTTTTGTACAACTAACCGCTTGCGACAGTAAACTAATCGTACCCCATTATCGTCCGCAGGACGACACCTGTTAATTATTCACTATTACCTATTACCTATTAATGTCGGCTCAGCCGACATTAATTTTTCCCGTGTACATCCACATTGAGCAACCATATTCAAAATTGCCTGCTTTTTTTGGAGTAAATTCGATGATGTTGTCCCCATCAGCTAGTTTGTATTGTAAATTATATTCGGGGATAAAAATATATTTATTACAACCTCTTACCGCACCTTTTGCAACTTTCAATGTCAATTTAACGGGTATGCCTTCTTTTACGCTGATTGTCGGATATTTTCCGCCACCGTTATATGTGGCTGTTATAAGTTGAACTTGCTCTCCTGTACCTGTATTATTTTGTGCAGGGGAAACATTATTTTGCGTTAATGAACTATCATTTATTGGAAATTTAACATTTGAAAGATTTGCACCCTGTGTAAACATTGCAACACCGAAAACAACAACCAAAGCTGCACCAACTGCCATAACTTTGCTCGTAAACTTCTTACTAAGAATTGAGCTTAACGCTCCTATACCAAACATAAGCGGAACTGTGCCAAGAGAAAAGCAAAGCATTGACAACGCACCCATTATTGCTCCGCCTGTCGAGAGTGCATAAATCTGCATAGCCTGTAAAGGTCCACAAGGCATAAGTCCATTCAAAAGTCCAATAACTAACGGGCTTTTTGAGTTGCGTTTGCTTTTTTCAATATTTTCCGCAAATAAACTGGGCATACGTGGAGTGAGTTTTCGCAACCAAGGAAATATTCCGAGCATATTAATGCCCATAATAATCATAAAAATTCCTGCAATTAGCTGTATAACACCACGAAACGCACCCGAAAAACTAATCGCCGCACCAATCGAACCGACAATACCACCAACCAAAGTATAAGAGATAACTCTGCCGAGATTATATAAAAAACTTGGCAACAAAGTATCTTTTTTGGACTGCGTACCTGTAACACCTTGCGGTATACACTGCGAAAGATTAATCCCACCGCACATTGCAATGCAATGGAAAGAAGTCAACAATCCAACAATAAATAGCATTCCTAGACCCATTTCCGTTTCAGCAGTTGGAAAAAGATTTAAAAACTGCAATGCACCTGTCACATTTAAAATACCATACAAAGCAATTACAATAACAAGAATGCCGATGATTTTATAACGCTCAGTGGCTTGTTGTTGTTTAGTTTCAACAGTATATCCCAATTTTTCAATAATTGTTTTTATTCTTTTCGGAGATGTTTCACTCGGGATATACCGAAAAACAGCTATACCTTTGCCATAATCTACAACAACCGCAACAACACCTGCTTCACGGCTAATAGCCTTTTGTATTCTTTTTTGGCAATTAACACAGGTCATGCCGCCAATATGTATGGTGGCAGTTTTTGTTTCAGTACCCATAGTTCTCCTGTCAGTCGTGTCGGCTTCGCCGACAGTTAATAGTTAATAGTTGAAAGTGTATAGTTATGGTGTGCCACTGCGTGGCCCGTTTTTGCGGGGTAGCTTAAATTAATCGTTAGCTCTCGGTCGCATTTTATTATCATAAGTAAAAGTTGAAAAACGCGAAGTTAAAATAATCGCTCATTATAACTATATTGCGTAAACGTGACACGCAGTGGCACACCACAATTGTCCATTATCAATTGATAACTAATAAAACGCGTCCATAAACTAACAGTTTATGTTGAACTATATCGCGTAAACGTCGTCCATAGGACGACACGACAACTATTAACTTTTAACTCTCCGAATCAATTATCAATTGTACATTGTAAATTACATGAAATACAGTGTATTCTGTCACAGAACTCTTAAAGTATTCTGAATAAAATCGATTAATTTGCAAATATTAGAATGCTTTTTAAGTTAATTAACTATAAGAACCTGTTCTAACTTACAAATCCTTAAAACACTCACTATTCTCCAAATACTTTCGCTAACCTTTTAAGTGCATCAAGGAGCACTGAACGCGGACAAGCGATATTTATCCTTTGAAATCCCTCGCCGTCTGTTCCAAAAATTGTGCCACCATCGAGCCAAAGTTTCGCACTATTTGTCACATGCTCATCAAGCTCTTTTTGAGAAAAACCATATGCAGAAAAATCAAGCCAAAGCAAATACGTCCCTTGGGGTTCTACTAATTTTACTTTCGGCAAATGAGAAGTGATAAACTTTTTTGTTAAAGAAATATTTTCTTCAATATATATTTTTAACTCCGACAACCACTCGTTACCATTAGTATATGCACTTTGACACGCAACAAGTCCAAGCGTTCCCAATTGGCTATACCCAGATTTATTTAATTCGACTTTTAATTTATGTCGCAATTCGGTATTTTTTACAATTATATTCGCCGCTTGCAAACCCGCAAGGTTAAACGTTTTGCTTGGTGCGGTCGCAATAATCACGTTTTCGTCAAGAACGCCAAAGCAAGTATGTTTATTCTCACCCCAAACAAAATCACAATGTATCTCGTCTGAAACAACTATAACTTGATGAGTTTTGCATATTAAAGATAATTTTTCGAGTTCTTCTCTCGTCCAAACTCTGCCAACAGGGTTATGCGGACTACATAAAATAAATAATTTCACGTTATTAGCAATTATTTTTTTTTCAAAATCTTCAAAATCAATCGAATATGCTCCGTTTTTATAAATAAGCGGATTAGTTACAATTATTCGGTTATTATCCTTAATAACTTCATAAAAAGGGTAATAAACAGGCGTTTGGATTATCACACTTTCGCCGATTTCTGTTAAAGCCCTTACTGCCAAAGCAAGTGCAAAAACAACACTTGGTGTTTTAACAACATCGCGTCTGTTAAAAGAAAATCCAAATCGCTCACCAAACCAAGCAATCAGCACATCATAATAATCCTGTTTTACTTCTGTATACCCAAAAACACCATGACTAACCGCTTTTTGCAAGTCCGCAAGAACCTCACAAGGTGCGGGGAAATCCATATCCGCAACCCACATAGACAACAAATCCTCTGGCTTACCACGTTCAACAGCAAAATCCCATTTCAGTGAATTAGTTCCATGCCTATCTATCACTTCATCAAAATTATATCCCATTTTTTTAGTCCTCACCTTGTTTTGTGACATCTTTATTTTGACTGCTCTTCTTTTATTTTAATCTATTTGCGACTTTTCTGGCTTTGGTTTGACCAATTGCAACCAATGAATATTTGTTAAAATAATAAAACGCGTCCACAAACTATCAAATAAGTTAAACTATGTCGCGAAATGCCCGCGGGAAGTCACCTGCTTTGTGGCAGAATCAGTGGCTTTTTTGTAGTGCTTGCACGTAGACGGGGGCAAAGCCATCCCCGCCTATTAACTATATACTTTCAACTATTAACTGTCGGCGTCGGCGACACTTTTCTCCAAGTCTGCTATTAAATCGTCAACATGTTCAATGCCGACAGATAACCTAAGCAGAGTTTCGTCTATTCCAAGTGCGAGCCTTTTTTCGAGAGGAACATCGGCATGTGTCTGCAAAACAGGATAAGTAATCAGCGATTCAACTCCGCCAAGACTTTCTGCATATTGAATAACTTTTACTTTTTCTAAGATTTTTTTCGCTGTATCAGCGTCATAAGTTTTGAACGAAATCATACCGCTTTGACCGCTATAAAGCACTGTTTTCACAGCAGATTGTTCGCCAAGCCAATCCGCTATTTTCTTTGCATTTTCAGTTATTCTCTCCATACGAATTGCAAGAGTTTTAATTCCTCTCAAAATCAGAAAACTGTCCCAAGGTGCTAAACAAGCACCAATTGTTTTATAAAGATAACGCAATTTTTCTGACAATTCCTCGTTTGCTGTAACAAGAAAACCCGCGAGAGTATCATTATGACCGCCGAGATATTTTGTACCACTATGCAAAACAATATCCGCACCAAGTTCGATAGGTTTTTGGTAAACAGGTGTTAAAAATGTATTATCAACTATCAAAAGTATGTTTTTTTCTTTACAAACAGCCGATATTTTTGCAATATCCGTAATTTGCATCATTGGATTTGTCGGTGTTTCAACAAAAATAAATTTTGTCTCAGAGCGTATTTTTTCTTTAACAGCGTCTATATCACCTGTGTTAAGATAATCCACCAAAACACCATTCTTTTTAACAACATTATCAAGTAATCTTACAGAACCGCCGTATAAATCCTGAGAGGCGATGATATGGTCGTTTGGATTAAACAACTCACACAAAATAGTCATTGCAGCCATTCCGCTTGAAAAAGCCATCGCGTCATAACCGCTTTCCAATACGGCAACAGCATTTTCAAGTGCCTCACGAGTAGGATTTTGTAAGCGTGAATAATCATAACCTGTGCTTTGTCCAACACACGGATGTGAAAATGTCGCCGACTGATAAACAGGTATTGTTATTGCACCTGTGGTATTATTTTTATCCTTTGCTCCATGGACACACAAAGTATTTATATTTTGTAACATTTTTTGTCCTCTCTCTTTTTGTTTAATACGCCTCGCTTGCCTTTGCAACTCTTTTTATTTTGTGCACTTTGAGCTTGCCCCTGCAACCTCTTGGTACTTGAACTCTTATATTTGCCATTGCGACTTTTTTAGTCCTCACCTTGTTTTGTGACATCTTTATTCTGACTGCTCTTCTTTTATTTTAATCTATTTGCAACTTTTCTGGCTTTGGTTTGACCGATTGCAACCATTGTAATTTTTTATAAACTGACAAAACGCGATAGTAAAATAATCGCTCATTATAACTATATCTCGTAAACGTCGTCCGTAGGACGACACGACAATTATTAACTTTTAACTATAAACTATCCAACGCCTCTGCGACTTTTTTAGTTTGACCGATTGCAACCATTGTAATTTTTTATAAACTGACAAAACGCGACCACAAACTATCAAATATGTTAAACTATGCCACGAAATGCCCGCAGTGGCACACCATAACTATACACTATTTCACCGTAGGCGACGATCCGCGAGAGGCTTAATTGTATGATTAGTTTACTGTCGCGTTTTATTATTGATGATAGTTCAGGTATCAACCGCAAAACACAGAATATAAATAACCAAATCAAACTTTACAGTGTAATTGTCAATTTTCAATTGTACATTGTCAATTATCCATTGTCAATGCTTTTTGCAATATTTAAATTTTAGATTTTTTGAAAAGAGTTGTATTTTACTTATAATTTGATATAATATGTCGGATAGTTTATAATTGAAAGTTATATAGTGTATAGTTGCAGGTAACACCTGCTTGTGTTTCGCGACATAGTTTAATTTAATCTTAGTTTATGAACGCGTTTTGATATTTTTATAAAAGTAAATGGTTGCAATTGGTCAAACCAAATCCAGAAAAGTCGCAAATAGATTAAATAAAAGAAGAGCAGTGAGAATCAAGACGTCACAAAACAAAGGAGGACTAAAAAAGCTCAAACTAAAAGAGTTGCAATGGCAAATTAAGAGTGCAAGTACCAAGAGGTTGCATAGGTAAGTTCAGAGTGACCAAAATAAAAGAGTCGCAATGGTTCCTAAAAGGTGTAATTGTTAAAATTCGCAAAGGGCAAGATTGTGGCTCAAAATAAAAAAGAAAATTTTTTAAAATCTATTGACAGGAATAATTTACGGTGTATAATAATACATATCAAACATATATGTATTTTAATTTTATTATATAATTAGGAGGCTAACATGGCTAAGATTTATAAAAACCTAACCGATTTAATCGGTCGTACACCTTTATTGCAACTCAGTAATTATGGTGCTGGGGCGGGGGTAGCAGGTAATGTAATCGCAAAACTTGAATATTTTAACCCGCTTGGCTCGGTTAAAGACAGAATTGCTTATGCGATGATTACAGACGCAGAGGAAAAAGGTCTTATAAAAAAAGACACAGTAATTATTGAGCCCACAAGTGGTAACACAGGTATTGGTCTTGCGTTTGTAGCCGCTGCAAAAGGCTATAAACTCATTCTCACAATGCCCGAAACGATGAGCGTTGAGCGTCGCGGACTTGTTGCCGCACTCGGTGCTGAGGTTGTTTTAACACCTGGTAGTGAGGGAATGAAAGGTGCAATTGCTAAGGCAAAAGAACTTGCTGAAACTTTGCCATCTGCGTTTATTCCTCAACAATTTGTGAACCCTGCTAACCCTAAAATCCACCGTGAAACAACTGCTGAGGAAATTCTTGCAGACACAGACGGTGAAATTGCCGCATTTGTAGCTGGTGTTGGCACAGGTGGAACTATTACAGGTGTTGGTTCAGTATTAAAAGAAAAAGTACCTGGTGTAAAGATTTTCGCAGTTGAACCTGCTGCTTCTCCTGTACTTTCAGGCGGTGCTCCTGGTCCTCACAAAATTCAAGGTATTGGTGCAGGATTTATACCTGACGTCTTTAAAAAAGAAGTGGTTGACGAAATTATCACTGTTGCTAACGAAGATGCTTTTGAAACTTCCCGCAAAGTTGCTGCCGCAGAGGGCTTACTTGTAGGTATTTCTTCTGGTGCTGCTTTATTCGCCGCAACGCAAATTGCAGGACGCCCTGAATTTGCAGGCAAAAATGTTGTTGTTCTCCTGCCAGATACAGGTGAGCGTTACCTATCCACACCACTCTTTACAAAAAGCTAAGATTTTTTTAAACATCCTTTCAATATAACCGAAAGGATGTTTTTTTATTTTTTAGAACCTGACCACATAAGTTAAAAACGTCTTAAAAGAGTATGCAAATTGGAAATAATACAGATTTGTTCTTCATAATAAGAGGAAATTTCGTAATCTTTCGAAAGGCGGCGAGAGGAGTTAAACCAA
>BNZF01000046.1 GCA_026000865.1 Clostridia bacterium | reverse complement strand
GTGTCACCAAGTTTACATCTTCTACTCGCACACCTGCCTCCTTTCAATGAAAAAATTCCTACCGTTACAGTAGGAATTTCTTCATTCCATACACTTTGGTGGTATGGAAACATTATAACATATGCTAAAGGACAAGGTTTTTAACTTTTTCGGCGGCATTGTCGATGGCGTGAAAGGTCTGTTAGGCATTCACAGTCCGTCAACCGTTTTTGCGGGAATCGGCGACAATATGGCTCTCGGTTTGGGCGAGGGCTTTGAAAAGTCAATGAAGAATGTAGAAAAAGACATTCAATCCGCAGTGCCGACAGATTTTGATATTCAGGCAAACGTCAACAGCGCGGTTTCGATGGTCGGGAATATGACTGTGCCGTCACAATCTGGCGGTCTGACCTTGGCGATTACCAACTTTTACAACAACCGCGCGCAGGATATTGAACAGCTCGCGTACGAGTTGGAATTTTACCGCCAGCGCGTGAATTTCGCGACAGGGAGGGCGTAGGCTATGCAATCATTTACTTTTGGCGGCAAAAACAGTATAGACGATTTCGGCGTATACATCGCCAAAACGCCCTCGTTGCCGTCGCCGAAACGCAAGGTGACTATGACCGAAATCGGCGGTCGGAGTGGCAGTCTGAAATATGACGAACACGCCTACGAGGACATGACAGTCGCCGTGGAATGCGGCATGATTGGCGGAGTTTTTAACCGAATTGACGAAATAAAAGCGTGGCTGTATGAAAGCGGCGAGTCGGATTTAATCTTCAGCTTTCAGAATGACAAGAAGTATATCGCTCAAGTCGTAAACGCAATAGACTTTGAAATTGCACTGCGAAAAATCGGGAAATTCATCATCATTTTCAACTGCGAGCCGTTCCGCTATGCCGTGAACGAGTCTACTCACACAATCACCGCCTCCGGCACTACTCTGCTTAATAACGGTACGACCGCTTGTGAACCGATTATCACCGTGTTCGGCGGCGGCGATATTTCACTCACAATCGGCGAACAGACAATGTCGCTCTCGGCGGTGCAGAGCAAAATAATCCTTGACTGCCGCTTGCTTGACGCGTATAACGACAGTTTTCAGAATCTTAACAGCAAGGTGACGGGCGAGTATTTCAAACTGCCAGTCGGCAACAACGCTGTGAGTTGGACTGGCAACGTGTCGCAGGTGACGATTTGCCAAAATCGGAGGTGGCTATGATTGCAATTTATGATAAACAAACGCCTAAAAATGGCTTTAACAATAACGGTTTGGCGGTGCTTGACGAGTGCGTTTCGGCGGTTGTAACCGAAAACCTCAACGGCGAATACTCGCTTGAACTGACCTATCCCGCTAACAGCCGAAAAGCACAGCATCTTGAAGAATTCAACATCATCAAAGCAAACGGACAGCTTTTCAGAATCTACAAAGCGGAGCGCACTCACGGCAGCGGTCTGTTTGCCAAAGTCTGGGCGCGGCACATTTTCTACGACTTGGCGTACTTCTTTATCGAGTCGGCGAAAATCGTAAATGCCAACTGCAAAGAGGCACTTGAAATGACGCTCCCGCCTGAAACGCAGGCGATGTTCGCGTTCGCCGCCCCTCAGGACAATATCTACCCGTTTGCCGTCAAAGAAGTCAACGGCGTGGACGTGCTGTTTCGGCTGCTCGGCGTGTATGGCGGCGAAATCGTCCGCGACAATTACAGTGTTGCAATTATCGGAAAAATCGGTGCGGACAGCGGCGTAACTATACGTTACGGCAAGAATATCAAGGGGCTGACGCTCACGCTCGACACCACGGAACTCGCCACTCGCATTTATCCCGTGGGCAAAGACGGGATTTTACTTCCCGAAAGATATATTGACGTTGACGGCGGTCAAATGCTCTCGTTTGACATCATCAAGCGCGTGGAATTTAATAACGCAGACGATGAAATTTCGCTCCGTACGGCGGCGGTGAAATATGCCGAAACGTCCGCGTTGCCGAAAATCAACGTATCGGTGGATTTTTTGGAACTGTCAAAAGTCCGTGGTTATGAGAATTTCTCCGCACTCACGAGCGTCAACATCGGCGACAGAGTTGCTGTAATCCACGAGCGGCTCGGACTGTCGGCGGTTCTACGAGTAATCACGGTACAGACGGATTTGCTTAACCCTATGAACAACAAAATCACGCTCGGCGACCCGCTCAAAACTATTATCGAAAAACTCGACACTGACAGTCTTTTAGAGGAAATGAAGCGTCTGCTTGACGCAAACAAAAGCGGCGTGATTATCAAGAAAAACGCTGATGTGCTGACGATTACGACTACCCGCTTTGCGGCACTCGCGTTTGGATTTGTCACCAAAGCACCGACCAACCTCACGGCAACAGTCACCCTCACAGGCGCGGCAAGCGAGGACACCACACTGAATATGCGGTTCTCGCTTGACGGCGTGGAGTACGATTTGAAACCAAGCCAAGTCGTGGCGATGGGCGATAACGTCCTCGGATTTACGCTGCCAATGCCGCAAGTTCAAGCGGGCAGTCACGCCTTTGTCGTGGATATGTGGACGAACGGCGGGACATTCGTCATCGAAAAAGGCAATTTGCAAGTCACGATTGAGGGGCTTAGTTTGGAGGGCGGGCTGTCCGCGACAATACCGCATATCGAGTGCTTTTTTGCGTTTTACTATTCGGCGTTTTTGCTGAAACTGTCGCCGTTTTCGAGGCACACAAGCGTGACTCTCGCCAATCCGCCTGACACGAAAAAGACCATCGTGCAGTCGCTGACTTACGCTGACTTTTTATCACAAAAGGGAGAGATTGTCGGTGGTGCGTTCAGCGGATTGCTTGCCGTGACGAAAGAGGTCACGGGCATTGCGGAGTATTTCTCGGCTGATAGAAGTTCGGATTATGATTATGACGCTGACTGGATTGTTTGGGACAGCGACACCGACAAAGTTGGCTCTACCACTTATGACAGCTACGCTTGCGCAAAAATCGCAGAACCGCTCCTTACAAGTGAGGGCGGTTTGGTGGAAACAATCACGGACGAAGACGAAGTTGTGACAGGCGTAATTTACTCTGTGCCGCTGCCGAACAGGCGCAGTACAATGAGCTTGTTTTGCTGAACATCGAATTGACTGAGGTGCAAAATGGCTGAAATTGAAGCAATTATAACAAATTCTGCCTGCTCGCCGGGTTGGTATAGCGCAGACAGTTTGTTTGCAAACGCACTTGACGGGAATTATTCAACGCTTGCCCACAGTGCGAACGCAACCGCACCGTATTTCACGCTGACGCTTGATAAGCCCTACAAAATCACCAAATTTTCCGTCGCTCCGCAGAGTGGATATCTGTCCCGCACTTACTGCACGATTGATGCTTCGGCAGACGGAACAGCGTGGACGAGGCTTTACACCAACTCGGCAAATATTCCCAACAACACGATGACGGATTGGGTTGTGACCGACAGTGGGCGATACAAATTTATCAAAATTACGCTCACGGGCAGTGCAGGATATCTTGTATTCAGCGAGTTTCGGACGTTCGGTGAAACCGACACCACGAAATATCTGTGCGCCGACGCAGATGGCGTGAAAGCCTTTGTTGACGCGGTTTGGACTGTAATTGGCGAGTTGCCCGTTACTGAGGATATGTTTGGGGAATACGGCGCGGATATGTTTCCGCAAGACCTATCGGGGCTTTTAGACGATGCGGAAGTTTACTTTTTCACGGACGACCCTTTGGTGCTTGAAACGCCCGAAAACCACGCCTTGACCGTCCGTGAAACGGTGACAAGCAAGCCCAAAACCATTATTCAGACGGTGGACTTCGACATTGCGGACGTTGACATCACCAAACTTGAATTTGAGTTTGTCACGGCGAAACGCGACAGTTCCGGCAACGCCGTCGGCACAAACGGTCGTGTCCGCGCGGCGTTTAGCTTTGACCTTGGAGTAAATTGGTACACGTTTAATAACCAGACGTTGGAATTTGAAACGCTCGACATTACCGACACAGCGGCGTTCCTTGAAAATGGACTAAATCCATCCTCAATGTCGGCGTTTGATTATTCGGCGTTCAATGCTCTGCGGACGGCAACTCTACGGTTTGCGTATATCCTTGAAAAGCCGACACTCACGGACGCGGCGAAAGTCCGCAAAACAAAAATAACCTATGCATCGGGGGTGGCAATATGAGAGAGATTATTTCTTACAGCAAAGACTTTCTGACGGGAGATGTCGTATCCGAAATCAAGCACAAGCCCGACAACGGCGTTCGCGGCGAGGTCACGGTTTCGCTATTTAACGCCGAAAACGGAGAGTTAATTCAGGAAGCGAAAACCGAGAACATTATCCCCGACCTCTTTTTCAAGGAAATCTTCATCAAGAGTTTTGTCGGCGGGATTATGGGCGCGGGCGACAACGGATTCGGCACTCGCGCTTGGTTTAATTATCTCTACCTTACCGACAGTGACAAGCCCGAAACCGCAAACGACCAACGGGTTGACGGCAACGTCATCGGCTATGCGCACCGCAATTCGGCGTATTCCGGCACGGACGGTCAGCGCGGCACAATCAACCTCGCCGAAACGAAATACGAGGTTACGGACAGTAAAATCCGCTGTAATTTCGTGTTTGACTTCCCGACCCACGCCGCCAACGGTATAACCGAAAGCGTCTATTGGTGCGAATCAGACCCTGCCTCAAAGGACTATATGTATATCGGTGCGCCAATTTGGTATCGGGAAACCGCCGACGATTCCAGCGGAGTGCCGGCGGGCAACGCACGGCGATATTACGGAGCGCAAGTCGCTATGAACTACTGCCACACGCTGCGTTTCACAAGCCCTAAAAAGGGCTTTTTGATTTTGGACGGGCGGAGCGGCACGATTATAAACTCAACGTACTTGCAGTTCCCCGAAAGCCTGAAACAGCACTGGGTGTATGTGCCGTTTGACCTTGCCGCTAACGACATTATCAAGTGGGGTGAGGCGGTAAAGCTGATGAATGCGGACGGCAATACGCTGAACATTGACAGCGCGGACCCTGTGCGAAAATATGACGGTTTCGGCGGTATGATGCCTTTCTCGGAAAACGGCGAGCAGGTCTTTATTGGGCATTACCGCTACACAAACAACACGGGCAACACGAGCAACAATCCCGCCTACGGTCACGTTTTCACGAGAATTTACAAGTGGAGCAAAACGGGAGTATTGCAGAATTTCGTTGACTTTGACGAAACCGCGGCGTTCAAAGACGCGAACAATGTCGCCTTCACGCTCGTCTTGCACCGCAACGAAGGCGTGTGGCTTGATGGCTGTTTTGACTACATCGGCTACAATTCCCGCACCGACCCGCAGTTCAATGAAACCGAGCGGAAAAACCATTTATTCCGTGTCAACTACAACGGCAATGTGGTTCAGAATATGGACGTTAAGCCGAAAATGGGCAACTGCCATTGGTTCGGTGCGCGGGGTATGGACAGCGGAAATATCGAGCGGCGTTGCTATGTCGACAACTTCATTTTCTCGGCGACACGGCTCTATATCCACTATGCGGCAATGACTGGAGGTACAGCGTTTTGGCAGGTCATCAACCGTCAAGGGAATTTGTTAGAGCCATACAGAACGGTTTTCGGAAGTTACAC
Organism: Clostridia bacterium; assembly: GCA_026000865.1. Classification (GTDB taxonomy): domain Bacteria; phylum Bacillota; class Clostridia; order Oscillospirales; family Ruminococcaceae; genus BNZF01. The sequence goes on along the minus strand of BNZF01000046.1, from coordinate 4,782 downwards.
GAGCGGAAGTAACTATTATTCGCCTTACAACATTCTCGGCACGGACAGGTGGCTCTATCGCTACACTTACAGCGCACCGAGCAACATCGACATTCGCAACGCGCTGACGAGCCGCCCGATTGGAGCGCACACCCGCCTCACGCAAGCGGTGGAAAAAACCGAGTCGAACACGATGAAGGTGCAGTATATGTTCGAGGTGGACTTGCTGACTTTCGGCGAGGATTATTATTGAGGGGAGGTTTTGGCATGGAGATTTTCATTGATTCGAGCTAAACAAAGCCAATAGTTGCAAGCAAAATAGTTGTGATTAAGCCGCCGTGTGCGGCTTTTTTCACGCCCAAAACAAGGAGGTATCATTATGGAATGGGTACAAATTTTCGAGAGTGTCGGCGTTCCGGTGGCAATGCTGATTTACTTTATCTGGCAATCGGGCAAGCGTGACAAGGAAATCAATGATGAGCGTGCGAAACGCTCCGAGGAGTGGCAAAAAGCCCGCGAAATGCACATCTCAGCGGAGAAAGACGCACTTGTCAAATACGCCGAACTCACTCGGCAGGTGACCGAGGTCATCGCAACCGTGCAACAGGAAATCAACGATTTGACGGATAAAGTCGCGGAACTCGCCGCGCTTATTCGCGGGCAAAAATAAGGAGGAATTTGAGATGAATCTCAAAAAACTGCTACTCACGCAAAACGCCTGTTATAAATCGGGGAAAACCATAGTACCGAAAGGTATTATGGTTCACTCGACAGGCGCGAACAATCCCGCCCTCTGCCGCTACGTTGGACCCGATGACGGCTTGCTCGGCGTGAACAAGTACAACAATCATTGGAATCAGGACAAGCCGGACGGACGGCAAGTTTGCGTTCACGGGTTTATCGGTAAGCTGAAAGACGGCACGGTGGCGACTTATCAGACCTTGCCGTGGAATATGCGCGGTTGGCACGGCGGGAGCGGCGCGAAAGGCTCGTGCAACGACACCCACATCGGTTTTGAAATCTGCGAGGACGGCTTGACCGACAAATCCTACTTCGACAAGGTTTACGCCGAGGCGACCGAGCTTTGCGCTATGCTCTGCAAAGAGTACAACATCAAGCCGGAGTCGCCCGCACTGATTTGCCACAGCGAGGGCAATAAACTCGGAATTGCCAGTAATCACGGCGATGTGATGCACTGGTTTCCAAAGCACGGCAAGTCGATGGACACGTTCCGCGCCGATGTGAAAAAGTTGCTTGATGCAGGAAATGCAAGTAGCGTTCCGACACCGTCCACACCTCCGGCAACTGGCAAAACGCCTATACTCGGCAAATCCATCTGCACCGCCGAGCAGCTGAACGTCTACGCCAAAAAGAACAATCCGTCTGCTCCTGAACTGGGAGCAATTTTTATTGAAGAGGGCAACGCCGAGAGTGTTCGCGGAGATATTGCGTTCTGCCAGTCCGTTCTCGAAACAGGGTGGTTTGCGTTCAAGGGCAGTTCAGTGTCGCCGTCGCAGAACAATTTCTGCGGGCTTGGAGCGACTGGTGGCGGGGTAAAAGGCGCGAGTTTCGCTACAGCTCGTGACGGTATCCGTGCCCAAATCCAACACCTCAAAGCCTACGCTTCAAAGGACGCTCTTGTCAACCCGTGCATAGACCCGCGTTTCAATCTCGTCACGCGTGGCATCGCTCCGAACTGGGAAGATTTGAATGGGCGTTGGGCTGTGCCGGGGACGGATTACGGGCAAAATATCGTCAAGCTGTGGAACGCGGCACAAGCGGTTAAAACTCCCGCAACGCCGTCAGCAGCGCCGACACCGCCGACTTTCACTCCCTATACTGTCAAAGTCACGGCGAGTGTTCTCAACTACCGCGCCGGCGCGGGGACGAATTTCAAGGTGAACGGCTCGGTCAATAAAGGCGAGGTTTACACCATTGTCGCCGAGGCGAAAGGTCAAGGGGCTACGCTGTGGGGACAGTTGAAGTCAAAGGCGGGGTGGATTAGTTTGGATTATGTGGTGAAGAGATAGGGCGGTTCGCCGCCACACAAAGAACGAAGTACGAAGAACATAGTCGCAAAGTACAGAGCTTCAAAGCGAATACAACAAATTTCAAGGGGTGAACGAATCGTTCACCCCTTTGCTTTGGAGGCGCGATTATGAATATCGAAAAAAATCCTGTTTTATCACAAACAACGGAAATGGTTGTCGGCAAGACAAAATACATCGTTACTTCTCACTTCAAAAAAGACGGCAGGGAAACCGCCGAACAGAAACTTATGCGGCTTGTCACCGAGCGAATTTCGGACGGAATGGAAGGCGAAAAACTCCCGTCATTACTGACAAATTAAGGCGTTATGTGTTCGATATATTCGGGTGGTTTATTATCGGAAAATGAGTTGATATGTGCGAAATTGTATGGCTATATAGTAGTAGCAAAAAGTTTAAGGAGGGTCAAAAATGGCTTTACAACAGGAAAAAATAACCGCATTGTACGAGCGGTTAAGCGATGCCGACAAACTCGCAGGCGACTCAATGTCAATCCAAAATCAAAAGCTCATACTCGAAAAATATGCCAATGAACACGGCTTTGGCAACATCCGGCATTTTTCGGACGATGGGCTGAGTGGGACGGTTTTTTCGAGGCCGGGGCTTGACGCAATGCTCGCCGAGGTAAAGGCGGGAAACGTGGCGGTCGTGATTATAAAAGACCAGTCGAGAATTGGTCGAGATGTGCTTGAAGTCGGGCTTTTGAAGCGTACATTTGAAGAAAATAATGTGCGGTTTATCGCCGCCACAGATAACCTCGACACAGCAAACGGCTTTGATATGATGAGTATTATCAGAGACGTATTTAATGAGTTTTATGTTGCCGATTGTTCTAAAAAACAGCGTGCAGTCAAGCGGGCGCGAGCCGAACAAGGCATAGCGATGCACCGACCGCCGTATGGTTACAAGGCTTTGGCAGACGACCACAATGTGTGGCTGATTGATGAAAGTGCGGCAGAAATTATTCGTGAAGTTTTCAAGAGATTTGTAGGCGGTGAGGGGTCATACACTATAGCAAAAAGCCTCCACGAGCGCGGTGTTCCATCGCCAAGAACGCATATTTGGAAATTAAACGGCAAGCCGATAACGAAAGAATTTTACTGGACAACGACATCAATTACAACTTTGCTTGATAACGAAACTTATCTCGGAACGCTTATACAGCAACGAAAATCCACACCGTCTTACAAAAACCACAAAGCATTTATTCGTCCCAAAGAAGAGTGGGTAGTCACGGAATCGCACCATCCGCAATTGATAGAACAAGAAATATTCGACATTGTTCAGCGGTTGCGTGAAAATCGCCGCCGGAACACTCGCCACGGATATACAACACCGCTCAGTGGCTTGCTCTACTGCAAAGATTGCGGCAAAACGCTGACTTATTTAGAGCAAAAAACTTTCAGAGGTTATGTATGCTCTGGCTACCGTTCTTTAGGAAGTGCAGATTATGCAATCGCTCGCAAATGCACACGGCACTATATCAATCTCAAAGATATAACGGCGATTGTGCTGGAAAAAATTCAAGAAACAGTTTCATTGGCAACCGACAATGCGGACGAATTTGCACGGCGGGTTCACAGTAAATCAAACCGTGAGGCTGAAAAAACGCTCCGCTCAAAAAACACTGAGCTTGGAAAAGCCGAACGCCGTATCGCCGAATTAGACACCATAATTTCACGGATTTATGAAGATAAGGTCATCGGAGCGTTGTCGGAGGAACGGTTCGCAAAAATGCTCAAAGGCTACGAAGCGGAGCAGAAAGCGCTGACGGACACCGCCGCGGGTTTGAAAGCCGAAATTGATGAGCTAAAAAGCAAAACCGCCAACATTGCCAGTTTTATGAAATTGGTAGCCGAATGCAGCGAGATTACGGAACTCACGGAAAAGGTGGCACGGACATTCATTGAGCGAGTTGTAGTCCACGAAGCGAAAGTCAAAGAAGGCAGAAAGTTTTCAAGAGAAAGCCAAGAAGTGGAGATTTACTTCACATATATCGGTAGCTTTGAATAACGGCAAACGTGGAATGTAGCGTTTGCCGTTATTATTTTTACGCTTTTGTTGTGTCCTTATTTCCGATTTGCATTGTCTATTAACCTAATAAGTTGTTTGTTTTTTTACGCTAAAAAACAGAATGAGGTGTGGGGTACGACAGTACTCGCAACTGTCCAGTGAACTGTTTAAAGTACCGACTACCCATCTTAGAGGTGGCGTATACATCACAAATTATGTTAAATATCAGTAATATATATGTATAATAATTAATATTTTATGACAAATTATGTAAAAAAACCCTCAACTAAGTTGAGGGGGGATTTTCGTGATGAAATTAGGTTTTTTTATCATTAAAAGTGTAAATTAAAGGATTCAAAAAAAGATAAATTTTAGGGTCTTGACTAGAACAGAGCGGTATGATACACTGTTAAGAGGTGTCAAGACTATGAAAAACAAGTATATAAAACTCGCTAAGATTTCTGAGTACAAATTCCGCCAATTATTGAAGTGTTTTGTGCTGGATTTTACAGCCACAGCAAAAATGACTAATCTAAACAGGAATACGGTCAATAGAATTTACAACGAAATTCGCAGAAAAATATTCGATTATCAACTTAAAATGTCACCAATCCAACCTGAAAAAGAAGAATTTGAAGTCGATGAAAGTTATTTTGGACCACGTCGAGTTAAAGGAAAACGTGGTCGAGGTGCGGGCTCAAAAATCATTGTTTTTGAACTTTACAAACGCGATGGAAAAGTG
>BNZF01000045.1 GCA_026000865.1 Clostridia bacterium | reverse complement strand
TAATTATTCGACATTTAGCATTTAATAGTCCATTGAAACCACCTTCTTCTATAATTTGATAATAAAACTTCATGTTTTTTAACATTATAACATAATAAGTTTTGTAGGTCAATAGGAATTATGGGAACTACCCTAAAACCAACTCATAAATTTTATTATCGGTAACTATTATCAACTTTTTAAATACATTGTACTCATTTTTTAAAACTTCAAAATTTTTTCAAAAAACACTTGACAAACAAATTTTGGTAAGTATAATAATTAGTATTATAGTTTTATATGTCAAATTATATGGTATTTAGAGGTATTATAATGGACAACGCAACGCAACGCAACGCAACGCAACGCAACGCAACGCAACGCAACGCAACGCAACGCAACGCAACGCAACGCAGGGATTGCTATCGATAAAAATTTTAATACCGTAATTTATACATAATCACACGGCTTATTTGTCGTGTGGTTTTTTATTTTTTAAGGAGGATTTTTTATGAAAAAATCAAAATCTTTTATATCGGTGCTGTTGGCGGTGGTGATGGCTATACTAGTGATTACCACAACATTTGTACCATTAATGGTAAATGGTGCAGGTCTTAGTGACGCAAATATCAAAACAGTTCAAAATGAATTCGCCAAAACGAATGGGGATTTTGACGGCGTCAACGGGCAACAGTGTGTCGACTTTACGAAATGGTTTATCAATAAGTATACTTCATTAAATTATTCTAGTGGTAATGGTAATGCGCAAGCTTATAATACTTATAATGTGAATAAATCAAAACTTAGTTCACCTACACCAACTCCAAATGGCGTTTCTGTATTTTCAGTTGCGGCAAATACAAAAGCGTGGGGTAGTACAGGTACTAGTGCTGGACATACTGGTATTGTTGTATCAGTTGACACAGCAAACAAAAAAGTTCAAGTTTTGCATACATGGAATGCCTTAGCAAAAGGAACCGCTAAACTATCAACCTACTCATATCCAACGAATGGTGTAACATTTACGTATATCGGAGACTACTTGAAAGGTATAACACCTTCCACCCCTGATAACGACTTCACAGCACTAACCATAACCGATTCAGGGATAGCAAAGAGCAATTTCGCATATGGTGAAATAGTAAAAGTTCAATATAAAAATGCAAATTTTGTTGGTGACTTTGAAATTTGGTTGTCTCACAACGGAAATCGTTATAGAGCTTATCGTGGGGAAGGAGTACGTGCGGGTGAGCAAGGTTTTGGTATTGCTCCTTATTTTACCTCTCCCCACATAATTGAACCAGGGCATTATGATGTAGATGTCATTGCATACCCTCAAAATTCTGGAGGTAACGGTATAGTTAAAACGCTTTCTTTTGAATATGCACAACCAGCGTTCACCGAAACTCCTGTACGCGGTGACAGAATTGTCGCTAACAACGGTACAAAACTCAATGTTTATTCTGATAAAACCTCAACTTCCACAAAATTAGGAACTGTTGACAGCGGTACGATAGTGTATGTTGAAAAAAGAATTACCAACAACACTAATGGCGAACAAATGGCAAAAATACTGAGATATGACAATAACGGATTTAGCTTTAATGTTGCAAATGGTAGCAATCAACCCGCTCAATATGTTGACTGGACAAAGCTTTCATCAACAACAACTGTTGACCTCGGTGGCGGTGAGGATAAAAATTATTTTCTTGGTGACAAAATCAATATTTCTTGGAGTACACTCGGAGTGACCGCAACAGCTGAGACACACATCAGAGTGAAACTTGTTACCACCACAGAAGATGGTCCTGATTCTGACGGTCCGCTTTTGTTAGACGAAAAGGTTAAAGCAACCGACGGTTCTTTTGAAATGTCATATAATGACCCATCATATATTGGCAAATATTTAAAGATTTGGGCTGATGTGGCAGGTGCACAATCAACAGTTTTTGCACAAATTCAAGTTCCAAAACCCAATTATTCAGTTTATGATAAAGACGGAAACGTTACTGATAAGTTGATAATTGGTGAAAAATATAGTATAAAAATTGATAATCCACTCAAAAATATCACATATTGGGTGAGACTTATTCAACTGAATGATGGTGTTCCGCCTCTTAGATACGGTGGAAATGAAACTCTTGACAGTGATTATATAATCTATGATAACAGAGGAAATAACAGCGACGGTCCTACAACACCAGAAACCGAGTATTTTATTGAACCAGACCCTACAAAATTAAAAGGCTCACGTTGGGTTAAGATTTATGTTTTGGCAGTATTAGATGGTAAAACAACTAGTTTTAGCCAATATATCGAAACAACTCTCCCTCAACCGACCATAACTGTACCCGAAAATATAAATATGGATGAAGATGTTAAGATTAAGATTGACAATGCAAAATATGCTGAAAATCTGTCACTTATCGTAAAAGTTCTAAACGAAGCTCCGACAGAAGAAACAGCAGATAATAACAGTCTCGGCGAGGTTGTAATTCCGCTCAAAAAAATCAACAATGTTGATGAATATACTATAAAATTGTCAGATTACAATATCAAACCCAATCAATATTTAAAAATTTCACTTGCTGCCAATAGCGATAGTCAACAAATTTGGGCAGCACCACAATATGTGCATATCAACAAAATTGACATTTCAAAGGCAATTGTTATTGTTAACAAAACAGAATTTTTATATACTCCTACAAAAAATATAGGCGGTGTACCCCAGTCGGGAGTTCAGAAACCTGTTGTTGAAAGCGTTGTTCTTGATGGCAAAACACTTGAAATTGGTAAAGATTATGATGTTGAATCTATTGACAGCGTCGAGCCTGGGTATTACGTTCTTACCGTAGTTGGCATTAATTCTTACGATGGTAACATTGACATTTCCTATGAAATTATTTGTAATTATTTTAGGTTTAGTGAAGACCAAATCATTTTACCCTATACTGGTAAAGAACAAACACTAAATGTCGATGTTTTTGACAAAGACAATAATAAGCTTAAACTTGGTACGGATTATGAAATAAGCAGAATAATTTTTGAAAATGAAGAAGTTTCCGAAGAAGTTTCAGCCGTAAAAGACGAAGGTTTCTATTATGTTGAGTTTGTCGGAAAAGGTTCATATGAATCATACCTCGGCTCTGTTGTTGTTGCAGTTGGAGTAGAAAATCCTTTCCCAATATACCCTGTTTACGGTGACATTGATTTAGATGGCGAAATCGGCAAAATTGCAGACGTGGTTCTCCTTGGCAAACACGTTGCAGGTAAAATCACACTCACAGGTCAAAGTCTAATCAATGCAAATGTTGACACAAGAGACCCTGCGGTTAATGTTGCAGATTTGCAAGCATTGATTAAGTTTATGTTGAAGCAGATTAGTGAGTTGCCTTTTAACGGTTAATTATAGTACAGTTAATGTAAAAAAACGCTCCTATATGGGGCGTTTTTATTTTGGACAAATGGGCTTAAAAAATCAGAAAAAATCATTATGAAAATATAAAAAATCATTGCAAAAATGCGAATATAGTGTATAATTATGAGAAATTTTATGTTGAAAAATAAGGAGAAAAATATGTTAAGGAAGAAAATTACAGCTATTGCAATAGTACTAAGCATAACAGCAATCCAAATTTTTGGCTTCCCGAGTAGTTTTAAAAATGATGTTTCTATGGAAGTTGTTGCGGCATCAGATGATTACTTTGACCTTTATTCATATATTGCCGATATTTGGACGGATTCTGTTGGCAGTAACGGCAAAGGTTCACCCGAATACTTACAAATTCACCAATACACCAACGATTTCATTTCTCCCGCTCAGATATTGGTTAATGAACTTTCAGCTAACTCAACGTTTGTTGGCGGCGTTATTGCTTGGGAAATCCTTACCTTTAATCCGTCTAACGTTACGGATGATATGCTGAAAGAAAAAGATTACTACTCTGCCATTATATTTAGCGTTTTGAAAACACAAATGGAAGATGTTGATTTAATAAACAAGAGAATACAAGATTCTGTAACAATTTCAGATTCTTTTACGGATTTACTTAAAACTATTAATGCTGCCGAATATTCAGACTCCTTTAATTTTAAGCTGTTAGACGGCAAGAAACTCTTATCCGACCCTAAAAACGCAGCTATAGTTGACGAGTGGACTAATGATTGGCTTGCACCAAAATGGAGTACAAAAGCGTCTAAAATTCTTGGTAACGTCAAGGATTTATTAGAAATTGCTGAAGATGTGAATGATTTTGTTCAACGTACTTCAGCTTATAAGTCTTTGCTTGATGTTTCGGCAGATACGCTGAATTATATTGAATATTTATGTGATATTGCACACCAAACCGAAAACCTTACCATGGAATACGCCCTAAATGAAGTATATATGGTTATGCAAGGTGCTTTTGAAGCCTCATTAGTAACATCAATGGATTTTATATTAAGAGCTGGGAGTTTTGCCTACGATAAAATCGTAGGCACGGTGTGGACTGCCGTAATTTCCGCTCTTAATCCGTTTTGGGCGGGGGCGTTAATCGGACAGGCAATTGGAAAATTCATTGCAAACGGTCTTTTTTCTACTGACGCTATTATAGAGCAATTTTATAAAATGCGGGCTTTAACCGAGTTTGAAACATTGGCTAAAATTGCCGTTAATAATCTTGCGGTTGAATACTTGCAAAACAAAAATGTGTTTTACGCCCAGACCTATCTAAAATCTGTTGACGTTTTGTTCTCAACATTTGATTTGGGGTGTGACTATGGTTTACAATTTTTAGAAGTAGTGTATACAGACGCTTGGTTTAGTTCTGTATCTTTGCAATCTTATGAAGACGTAAAAAAAACATTTACCGACTGTAAAATATACTCTGGACAAGCATATCAATCATTGCTGACATCTTGGATTTTTCGTTTGGAAGAGGATTATCCCGAAATCTATCAGAGATTTGCTAAGGCAAAAGAAAATAGCGAAAATGGCGGCGGCGTTGAGATAGACATTCCTGACCCGAATGTTGACCCTAACACCCCGACTGTAGAATTAGAAAATTTAAGTTACAGTATTTCAAACGGCAAAGTTACAATAACTAGGTGTAATACTTCTGCGGAAGGCAAACTCATTATTCCAAGTACGATTGAGGATTTGCCTTTACAAGTATCGGCTATTATGCGTTCGAAACTTGCTTTTCGCTGACAAGCATAATCATTCCCAATAGTGTAACAAGTATTGTTGCGGGTGCGTTTTATTATTGCACTTCGCTGACAAGCATAACCATTCCCAATAGTGTAACAAGTATCGGCGGTTCTGCGTTTTATAATTGCAAATCGCTGACAAGCATAACTATTCCCGATAGCGTAACAAGTATCGGCGGTTCTGCGTTTTATAATTGCAAATCGCTGACAAGCATAACTATTCCCAATAGTGTAACAAGTATCGGCAGTTCTGCGTTTGCAGATTGCACTTCGCTGACAAGCATAACCATTCCCGACAGTGTAACAAGTATCGGCTATGAGGCGTTTTATTATTGCACTTCGCTGACAAGCATAACCATTCCCAATAGTGTAACAAGTATCGGCGGTTCTGCGTTTTATAATTGCAAATCGCTGACAAGCATAACTATTCCCGATAGCGTAACAAGTATCGGCGGTTCTGCGTTTTATAATTGCAAATCGCTGACAAGCATAACTATTCCAAACAGCGTAACGAGTATTGGCAATTATGCGTTTTATAATTGCACCAATCTTATGAGCATAGTTATTCCAAACAGTGTGACATCGATTGGTGACTGGGCGTTTGAAAATTGCACAAGTCTTACGAGCATAATAATTCCAAATAGCGTGACATCGATTGGTAACGGGGCGTTTTATTATTGCACCAGTCTTACGAGCATAACAATTCCAAACAGTGTAACATCGATTGGTGACTGGGCGTTTGCATATTGCACCGGTCTTACGAGCATAACTATTCCAGACAGTGTGACATCGATTGGATACAGTGCGTTTGCATCTTGCACCAGCCTTACGAGCATAACAATTCCAAACAGCGTAACATCGATTGGCAGCTATGCGTTTAGATATTGCACCAGCCTTGTGAGCATAACAATTCCAAACAGTGTAACATCGATTGGTGACTGGGCGTTTGAAGATTGCACCAGTCTTACGAGCATAACTATTCCAGATAGCGTTATGTCGATTGGCAGCTATGCGTTTGATGATTGTGAAAATCTCGTAATTTATGGCTACGCAGACTCTTACGCTGAAACTTATGCTATTGAAAAAGGAATACCATTTAACGCATTACACAAATTCAAAAGTGACGGCGAGTTCCATGTTTCTGATTTGGTCGTGATAGTTAAATATATACAGGGAAATAGCCATTATAACACTTCTGTCAGCGAAATGGATATAAACGGTGACGGTATTATAACAGCCTTAGACCTTTCATACCTTAAACGCAGACTTCTTCTACTCTAAATTCAAGATAAATACTCATCAAGATAAAAAACTTGATGAGTATTTACTTTAAAAGTTATTCGTAAAAGAGTTATTGGAGAGTGTATTCACACTAAATATAAACGTCTATATTTTAATAAATTTTGTATTATTTTGCGTTAAAAATTCTTGTATTACGATAATAAATCTGCATTCATTTTTGTTACAACCATATGTACTGTACTTTTACTTATTCCAAATTTAGTAGCGGTCGCTCTGACAGTCGCTTTGTTCTTGACGATATATTCGCCGATTTCAACAGCTCTGTCGTTAGGTGTTTCTTTCATGCAATCAACTCCCCAGTTAAAAATTGGATTACATTGAAAGTATATGTTTTAAAATGTGTTTTAAGAATTAAAATTAATGATTTTAGTTTAGCTTATATAATATTACATCAAAATAAATCAAAAAAACAAAAAACGGCTTATTACAGCCGTTTTTTTTGTTTATAACTAAGCGCTCAAATTTCTTAAAAATATTCTTTTTAAGAGAGAAAAATCGATAATATTAATTATTTTATCGTTGTTTAGGTCAGCAAAATTTATATTGTCAGCAGTTAATTCAATCTGCCCGAGTATGGCTTTATACATATAAATCAAGTCAGATATACTTAATATACCATCGTTATTTATATCACCAATTAAAATCTCTTCACCAATTGCTGATATTTCTTTTTCTTTATTCCCATTTTCATTTAAAACAAACAATTGAGTATCAGAAACAATATTTTCGCCAATAATTGTGCTTGACATTTCTTTTCCTGCATAAAGAGCTACATTTTCAAAAGATTTTTCTGAAATAATTTTATCGCTTTCATAATCAACGGCAAAAATTGAATATTCCATTGTCCCCGTATCAGTACCCTTGAAAACTACTTTATAATTATTTTCTTCATCAAACCAAAAATATTTCTTATCTCCAATTACAAATAACTTTATTTTTTCTTTATCTTCAAGAATTACTTCATTATCAACGATTTTTCCTATAAGCACATCGCCATCATAAAATTCCAAATCAACTGGACAAGCAACCCACCCTGTTATTGTTCTATATAAAAAGCCAAAAGAAGTGTAATCATTTTCACTATGTGACAATATCCAAGGCAGATAATTTTTGTGATTAGGACTTAAGATTCCGCCGTCATTTTGATTAAACCATTTAGTTTGCCCAAATCTCGCACCTATCGGAAGAACATGCGGAACCGCATCACTTACATTGCAAATATTAAAGATGCTATCATATATTCGTGAATTGGTGAAAGTAAGAATTAAATTAGTTGTTGGAGACTCGAAAGTATATGCAAAAATATTTTCATTTCCGCCAAAATCATCTATCAATTTTTTTGCTACTCTGTTTGCAATTGCTCCGCCTCTACTATGACCTGTTATCAAAAATTTGTTGTTTTTAATTCCAGTTTCACTTTCTATCAAAGCAATATATTCTAATAATTTTGGATAGACAAATTGTGTTGCAATGTTAAAACCTGTTTCAATATCAAACTCAATGTTCAAAAGCCATTCCGAGACACTATCAGTTCCTGTAATAGCACAAACTATCAAATTATATTCTGCACCATCATTAGTTATTTTCTTGGATGTAAAATAATAGTCATCGCCAGTTATAGTTGAATTATCAGAAAAATAACGTTCACTATTTTGACCCAAACAAAATGAACTGCGAATTTCAATAAACTGTGGTAATGAATATACAGCGTCACTTAACTGTGCACTCACTCTTGCTAAATTGTGATTATAAATTGTGCTGTTTTTGAAGAACCAACTGTCGGGGAATTCATTGTTTTCTTTCTCATCAATGTAACTAAATGGTATGTTGTTTTTATTTGCATAAGATTCAGCATATGAGTTTTTATAGCCGTAGATGGTAAGGCTGGTGCAATTTTCAAACGCATAGATGCCAATCGATGTTACGCTGTCTGGAATAACTATGCTCGTAAGGCTTGTGCAATATCTAAACGCACTGTATCCAATCGATGTCACGCTATTTGGAATAGTTATGCTCGTAAGACTGGTGCAATTAAAAAACGCCCGTTCGCCAATCGATGTTACGCTGTTTGGAATTGTTATGCTCGTTAGACTGGTGCAATTTTCAAACGCCCAGCCACCAATCAATGTAACAGGATAACCGCCAAGCATTGACGGAATAACAATTTCTCTACCACCGCTAAAATCTGTGATTTTTGATTCGCCGTCTGAAACCTCATATGTATATTTATTACTATTTTCGTCAGTATACGTCGCCGCACTAATCATCAAATTTTGAAACAACCCGCTCCAAAAACTTTTGCCGTTATTTTGGAAACTACTCGGAAAGCCAAAAATTTGGGGTAGTGTTAAGCTTAGAACTATTGCGAGGGATGAAAATTTCTTCTTTAACATTTTATTTCTCCTTATATATGTATTAAATATGGTAAGTATAAATTCAAATTGGCTTTTTGTCAATATTTTTTAAAAATTTTTCACAAATTTGTCGAAATATCTAAATCTTTATTCGTTATAGTTGAGTTTTGGGATACATATATAGTTCTTGATATGAAAATCTCAAAAAATCTTAAAAGTAGCGAAAAACAACTAACAGTTGTGTAATATTTATTGCAAAGATAGATAATTTCGGATAAAATAATATTGCTCTTAAAAATAAAAACGTTGAATAATCAATACAGAAAGGAGCATTTACTATGCTCACAACAATACAAATCGGCGAAAAAATTGCCGTTGCAAGAAAACTTAAAAATATTTCCCAAGCGGATCTTTCTGACCAGCTCGCAATTTCCGCACAGGCCGTTGGAAAATGGGAACGAGGAGAATCAATGCCCGATATTTTGATGTTTCAAAAACTTGCAGATGTCCTCGGCACGGATGTCAATTATTTTGTCGGCGGTGAGAAATCAAATATTTCCGTTACTCCTGCTCAAAAAGAAGAAAAACCTGACGATTACGAAAAACCAGGCTGGAATATGTCAGCGGGTAATTGGGTTGATGTAGATTTTTCGGGGTTGAGTAATTTGGCAAAAAAATTCAGCGGTTCAAATATTAAGCGAACAAAATTTATTGGCTCTGAAATTTCGGGACTTATAATGGGTGGCAACAACATAGAGGGTTGCGATTTTTCGGACTGTGATTTAAGTGAAAGTGTTTTTGGCGGAAGCAATATTAGCCAAACAGCTTTTTCAAATAGCAATTTAAGGCGTACAAATTTTAAGAATTCTAACATTCAAAGTTGTGATTTTCAAAATGTTGATTTTTCTAATGCCGTTTTCAAAAGCAGTAGTTTAAATAAACTTGAATTGCAAGGAGCAAAATTCCTCGGAACGACTTTTATGAATTGTTCTTTCAATAATTTCACATTTCATGGTGAAATAAGAGATTGTGCGTTCCAAGGTTGTGGCACAAATAAAGTAGTTTTTTCCAATGTTACATTTAAGAATAATTTTTTTAAAAACTGCAAACTCAAAAGAGCAACTTTTGAAAACTGTTTCGCTGATAAAATTTCATATTCGTTTATTATGTTGAGTAAGGCGGATATGACGAATATTACTCTTATTGAAGGGTAGATAGCACCTGCTTGCTTTCTCGCGGCGGCCCCCCCGCTGGTATTTCGCGGCGGGGAACCCACGCTGGCAGTTGCGCGTCATAGTTTAACTTATTGTAAGTTTTCGGTCGCGATTTATAAGTTTTACGATATTTTTCATAAGTTAGTTTAACTTAATTGTTAGTACTTGGTCGCGATTTATAAGTTTTATGATATTTTTCATAAGTTAGTTTAACTTAATTGTTAGTACTTGGTCGCGGTATGTGAGTTTTTTTTATGGTGTTTTTCGCAGTATAGTTTAACTTAACTGGTTGCAGTTTTTGGTTATATAAAAAAATGCGTATTAAATATACGCATTTTTTTCTAGTTTAAATGAAATTCCTGCAAATAAACAGGTTTTAATTCTAATGGCGAAACAGGGGAAATATTCTTAGCACAAAGGCAAATACTTTCCGCATTTTGCAATAAATTTTCAGCGAGAGTGTCGCTTTTTCGTCCATACTCCTCAAAAAAATCAACTGCACCATCGCCAACAAAAACTGTATTTTCGAGTAATTGTTCAGCGAGAAGTTTTTTTGGTATAAGTTGGTCGGGAATATAACCGCCTGCATAAACTAAATCCGCTCTCGCTTTCATAATCGCAAGTATATTTTCAGACGTTTTGACGTTAAAAGTCAATGCTTTCAAAGTTGAAATGCCTATGCATTTTATACCTAATCCAAACGCTATACCCTTCGCGGTTGAAATTCCTATTCTAAGGCCTGTGTATGAACCAGGTCCGACCGCGACTGCGATTTTGTATAAGTTTTGCAATGTGACATTACTTTCAAAAAGAAGTTTTTCAATTAACGGCATCAGCTTTTGCGAGTGAGTTAATTCAGCGTTGTTGCTTGCTTTACCAATTATCACATCATTATTTGACAAAGCAACCGAACAAATTTTCCCTGATGTATCTATTCCTAATATAAATTTTTCTTTTTTCTTTTTGCTATTGTCTTTTACCATTATTATTTTTCCCTTTTTGTTTGAGCCGCAATACTTACCCTTGCGACTTTTAATCATTACAACTTTTAGAAACCTTTGCAACTTTTTTAGTTTCACTGATTTGCAACCAATGTTCGCGGAGTTAAACATTAATTAAGTTAAATCATGTCACGAAACTATCAACTTTACACTTTTAACTATAAACTCTCCGACGCTTTTTTATTCTGAGCCACAGCAATATCCTTTGCGACTTTTAATCATTACACTTTTTTAAAGCCATTGCAACTTTTTTCTTTTTATAGCCCGTACCAATAGCTTGTTTTTCTCTAAAAAATCCGATAATAGTAACATGATAATAAAAAATGAACGCTCGTCATACCCAACTGATTTAACAGATACGCAATTTGAAATAATCGGTGGGCTTTTGCC
>BNZF01000044.1 GCA_026000865.1 Clostridia bacterium | reverse complement strand
GTGGGTCTGTATCCCGCTTATCGGCGGTATTCGCCCTCCATACTCGCAAAAATAAGTTTTAGGATAGGTTTGTTAAACTGTTTATTAATTGTCTATTACCTTGGCAGCGATAATTTATTGGGGGAAATTCTTTGACAAACATCGAAAAATTGGTTGACATTGTAAAGACTTTGCGTTCGCCGAACGGTTGCCCTTGGGATATTGAGCAAACTCATAAATCCTGCAAAAGCGGACTGATTGAAGAGAGTTATGAAGCTGCCGAAGCGATTGATAAAAACGATTTCAATTTGCTTAAAGAAGAACTCGGAGACGTGCTTTTGCAAGTTGTTTTTCATAGTCAAATTGCACAGGAAAACGGAGAGTTTAATTTTGATGACGTTTGCATGGAAATTGTAACTAAATTAGTTGTTCGTCACCCGCATGTTTTTGGTAATGTTAGAGCTGAAAACGCAGACGATGTTCTTAAAAATTGGGATAAAAATAAAAAAGAAAAGAAATCTCAAACATATACGGATACTCTAAAAGATGTTCCGATTTCTTTGCCAGCTTTAATGCGAGCACAGAAAATTGGTAAACGTGCTGCAAATGCGAATTTGGATTTTCAAGTTGTTGATGATACAATTTCTGCTCTTGAAAGTGAAATTATTGAGTTGAAATCAGCTATAAGTGATAATAGTAATATTGCAGAAGAAATTGGTGATGTGCTTTTTTCTGTTGTTAATATTGCAAGACATTTGAAAATTGACGCAGAGGATGCTCTCTTAACTTCTACAAATAAATTTATCGACCGTTTTGAAAAAGTTGAGTGTGCAGTGAAAAAAGATGGTTTTGATTTACAAAATTTAAGTGCAGTAGATTTGGATACCTATTGGATTAACGCAAAAGCTGAGTAGCACAGTTAGATACCTATTGGAACAACGCAAAAGCTGAGTAGTCTGGTTAGATAGGAATAACGCAAATTTTAATTTCAGCGATATAGTATTTGAATATTCCTAAATATTGGTCAGTTTAATTGATACCTGTTTGGTTGGTTTTAAATTATCGGTGCTCATTTTAATAACACAAATTATTGAAATGTTCCCGTTTAAAATTGTTAAAATAGCGGCTTTGCCGCCTTTTACCGCGAAAGCGGATATATTTACACGGAGGATTTTATGAACAAATCTGATTTAGTTAGTGCGGTTGCAGAGAAGACCGGACAGAAAAAAACACAAGTAACACCTGTGGTTGACGCAATTTTTGACGCAATTACTAATGCTCTTGCTGAGGGTGATAAAGTTCAACTTATCGGCTTTGGTACTTTTGAAGTGCGTGAACGTGCTGAAAGAAATGCGATTAACCCTCGCACAAAAGAACCAATTACTATTCCTGCGACCAAAGTTCCTGTTTTTAAAGCAGGTTCTGCATTGAAAGATGCTGCAAAAGACGAAAAGTAAGACGCTTTGTTGAAAGACGCTACAAAAAACGAAACTTTTTCATAAGTAAATAAAGGATTTAGTTTTATCTAAACCCTTTATTCTTATTTTTGTAATCAAATTTTAACAATTTTTAACCACTATGTAACTCTTTTTTTGTGCATTTTGTGATATAATGTCGTATGGTCTTTATATTTTAAAAACTCTTTCTTTGTTCAATAATACATAGATGGTAGTAAGAGGAGTTTTGTGAGTTTTACTCCTAATTTAATTGAATATATGACTAAAAATACTCTGAAAGGTGTTGATAAAATTGGAAGCATTAATATTTTGGGGAGTAATCCTTGTCTTGGCGTTGGCTGTCGAATTTCACACCGCCGCGTTGGTTAGTGTGTGGTTTGCTGTTGGAGCTGTCGCTGCGTACATCGTTTCTTTCTTTGCAGACTTTTTGGCACAACTCGGTGCATTTGTTTTTGTATCCGCTCTTGCCTTGGTTTTGACTTTTGTCGTGTTTAAGAAAACTCCGTTCAAAGCACAAAAAAATGTCGGTGGCAATGACCTGTTTATTGGCAAAAATGCTGTTGTTACAGAGGAAATAAATAACGCCAAATCAATTGGACGCGTTACACTTGACGACATAGCATGGTCTGCGATTTCTGAAAATGGTTTAGAAATTTCACAGGATACACTTGTTAGTGTGGTTGCTGTCAAAGGTTCAACTTTGACTGTCAGACCATTAGCGTAAAGTTGGCTGTTAATAGATTTAAGGGGTAACTTTGACTGTTAGACCGTTGGCATAATTGTAAAAGGGTGTTATTGCAAAAAATGGCTGTTGCCAAATTAAAATAAACATTCGCGGAGTAAAACTTAGGATACAAAAAAATAAGACGCGAAAACACAGGCAGATGTTATCTGCAAATTAAAATAAACGCTCGCGGAGTAAATCTTAAAACACCTTAGAAATAAGCCGCGAGAATACAGGCGGATGTCATCCGCTCGCGAAATACAGGCGGATGTTATCCGCTCGCAAAAAGGAGAATATTATGGGACCATTTGTTACTTTTACAATCATAATCATTGTGTTGATTTTTATCATTTCTTGTATCAGAATTGTACCTCAATCGCAGATGTATGTTATTGAAAAATTGGGTGCTTTTGATACTGTTTGGGACACAGGCATACATTTTTTAATTCCTTTTATTTGCAGGATTGCAAAAAAAGTTTCAATTAAGGAACAAGTTGCAGATTTCAAACCTCAGCCTGTTATTACAAAAGATAACGTTACTATGCAAATTGATACGGTTGTGTTTTTTCAAATTACCGACGCTAAACTTTATGCTTATGGTGTTGAGAGACCACTTTCTGCTATCGAAAATTTGACTTCAACTTCTTTGCGTAATATTGTTGGTGACCTTGAACTTGACCAAACGCTAACTTCGCGTGATGTTATAAACTCTAATATTACCGCGACATTAGACCGTGCAACAGACCGTTGGGGTATAAAAGTTTTGCGTGTAGAGCTGAAAAACATTCTGCCACCGCGTGAAATTCAAGACGCTATGGAAAAACAAATGAAAGCGGAAAGAGAACGTCGTGAGAAAATTTTACAGGCAGAGGGCGAAAAGAAATCCGCAATATTAATCGCCGAGGGTGAAAAAGAGAGTAAAATTCTGCGTGCAGAGGCTGAAAAAGCGACCGCTGTCCTCAAAGCAGAAGGTGAAAAAGAAAAGAAAAGACTTGAAGCGGAAGGTGAATCAATCTCTATTAACCTCACTCAAAGAGCTTTGGCAGACAGTTTGATTATGTTGAACGAATCGAAACCAACTGACCAAGTTATTGCCTTAAAAGCACTTGAAGCATTTAAAGAAGCTGCAAACGGTCAGGCAACCAAGATTATTATTCCTTCGCAAATTCAAGGCGTTGCAGGTCTTGCAACGAGCATTAAAGAGTTGTTATAATATATTATAGTAAATTATTATAATTTACAGTAAATAGTTTTATAATTATATCAATATAAATAGTAGTGCGATTTGAAATTGTACTACTATTTTTAATTTTAGGATAATATTAAAAAAAGGTCTTGCACAGATAACAGAACAATGATATACTGTTATCGGAGGCAGGACAATGAAAAACAAATATATTTATCATTCAAAAATTTCGGAGGCAAAATTCAGGCAAATTGTTCGCCATTTTGCACTTGATTTGACTGCATTACAAACCGCAGAATTGGTTGGACTTCATCGCAACACGGTGACTACATTATATTCAAAAATGAGGTTTCGTATTTTTTGAATATAGTGCGGAAAATTCACTAATTAAGCCTGAAAAAGAAGAATTTGAAGTTGACGAAAGCTACTTCGGACCACGTCGAGTTAAAGGAAAACGAGGTCGCGGAGCGGGCTCAAAAATCATTGTTTTCGGACTTTACAAACGTGACGGAAAAGTGTATACTGAGATTGTTTCTGACTGTAAATCGGCTACACTAAGCCAAATATTAAGAGGTCGTGCTGATATTGACAGCGTTATTTATAGTGATGGTTGGCGTGGCTATGACGGACTTATTGACCTTGGTTTTTGAAAAACACAGAGCCTGTGTTCGTGACATTTTAGGGTAAATTATGGTGAAACAACTACACTTGTTTATAAAGTGAAAAATGGTAATTAGGTTTTAACTCTTGACCAAACATTGGGTAATGAAATTACTCTTAGCACAACTGCTAATACGGTAATATCTATCTATGCTGATTCTGTTGGGGACAAATTCTCAAAATCTAATGAAATTAAACTCACAATTAAAAAAACAAGCTGGTACCCCAGTTGTTGCTGTTGGTACTGATGACAAAACACTCATAGGTTTAGCAAAGAACACAACCTATAAATATCAGTATTATGTTGCTGATGTTGATCCTGATTGGACTGCTATATCTGCTGTAAAAGATACATTTACAACTGGTGCTAAGGAAACAATTGCTGATTTGCTTACAAAACTTAAAAGCATTGGTGATGTTTACCCTGAAACCAAAGTTTGGGTTCGTGTTGCTGTTCAAGGTAAAGCAGGTAGCATTGTTTCTTCTGAATGGTCTACTGCCGTGTCTTTTGTGACATCTGCGTAACTCTTTATTGTAAAATGTTTTACGGGCAATGCCCGCATATGTTTTCACGGCATATTTTGATTAACCGACAATTTAACAACGCGAAATAATATGTAAGACTTCCCCGCTCAAAAGAGAGGGGGAAGTCTTTTTAATATTTTTTATAGCAATATAACTAATCGCCCGCGACGTTAAACTTATGATTAAGTTAAACTATGACGCGAAAGTATATGCGGACATTGTCCGCCGAAAATACAGGCAGATGTTATCTGCTCTCAGTTACAATAACATGAACACTGTTTCCAATTTGTTTTCCAATTTTAGTACGAATTTCTTTTAATATGCCGATGATATAACAGACAGAACCGTCCGCATTTTTAACGCCCATATTAACAATGCTTCCATTATATTGCTCTCCGTCGAGCGTGGCATGAATTTTGACACGCCCTTTTCCAAATTCGGCTCGTATATCATAAGGGAATGCAACAAAAGCACCGCCTTTGCCAACTTCGGACGCTTGTATTATCGCGTCATATTCATAAGTTTTCATTAATTTCCTCCTGCCAGTTCAAGCAATTTCATCACAGTCTTGGCGTTGCGTATGGTTATCATTTCGTATGTTGCTCTGTGCTTTGTGATTTTTGACCATCTTGTTTTATTGAACGTAGAAATCGGAGCAGTCCAAAAGATAACCTTTCCGTAGTACGCAACTTTCTCATATTCAGCTTTGACTTCGCCAACTTCTGTGCAGATATTTTCTGCTGTCGCAGGAGATATAACAAAAATAGCGTTATGTTTGCTGTCAACGCTATTATTCCACCAGTCGGGTGCATTAGCAATTGCATTACTCAATTCGCTCGCCGTAATTATGCTCACAGAAATATTCAAACCAAATTTATTTGCTATTTTCTGTTCACAAAGGCTTTGAGTAGTTTTTTCGTCAAGTATTGAATTGAAAAATATGTTTCCGCTGTTTATGTAAGTGCTGACATTCGTAAATCCCGCTTCCTCAAACACTGTTTTGAGTATAGGCATAGAAATTTTATTATTTCCGCCTACGTTTATTCCGCGAAGCAGAGCTATATATTTTGTCATAAATTTTTACTCCGTGTTTTATGTGCTGTGATAATTGTGTGGCTGTGTGCGTTAATTGTTAGCGTGAAATCCTCGTGGAAAACATACCAGTTTTTGCCTTTGCGAACAATTGCGTCATCGTTGGCAGAGGAAACCACCTGTTTACACCACGCTACAATATCAGGTGTTTGCAATCCTAAATTGTTGCGTACGCGTTCCTCGCCCATATGAGTTGTGTGTAGTTTTCCTATATCAATTATTGTGTTCATTTTGTGCTATTTCTCCTAAAATTCACATACTGACATTTACACCGCGAAACAGGACGCTAAATTTCATTTTCTCTCTCCGTTTTTTGGCTGATGTTTACTGTCTTCAATTCGTGTGTTGTCCTTAGGCAGTTCGTAGTGTAGCACACCTTGTATACCTCCAAAAAGCGAGTAGCTCATTGTTGCCACAAGCATAAAACAAACCGCCACTTTGACAGGCTTTTTATTTTTAGTAATGACTTTCCAATGAAGCAAAACATGTATCAAGATGAAGAATGCCGCAATAATACTGCATATTATGTGTGTCAATATTACTGGGGTTGGTACATTATCGTCCGAAAACCATATGCCAGTTACTAAAATGACCGAAAAATCTATGAACAATAACGTGTTCAATATTGCACTAAAACGTGTTTTGCGACCACGTAGTTTGCCTTTAAAAAAAGCCACGACCCATTTGCGGTTGAGGATTAAATGTATTGCAAGAAGGGCGGTATAAACAAGCCCTAATACTTGATGTGGTAGCGTTCCTGTGACATCTGTGTTGCACATAACTGCAAATAAAAGAAGTAATATTACGTCTAAGAATAATTTAGTTTTCATTTTGTACATTCCTATAATTTTAATTTATAATCTTAAGTATGACAGTCACCACATATTTGTGATAAAACATATTTTTTTATAATTAGGGGAGAGCCCTGATAAGCGGGGTTAGGTACTGTAACAGTCCACTGGACTAAGCTCTACTGTCGTGCCTCGCACTACGCCTTTTCTATTTATACTTCAAAGGGTGGTCACAAATAATTGTAAGTAAAGCATATACTAAGCTTTCTAACGTATATTCAAAACCCATTGATATTCTTTTAATTTTTCTTTTTGTGTTTTATAATTAGGCAAAGCGTTTTCAACAATCGCCCAAAAACGAGCTGAGTGATTACTCTCTCGCAAATGTGCTAATTCGTGAACAATGACGTATTCCAAGCATTCACGTGGGCAATATTCAAGTGCAGAGTTCAGCCTTATACGGCGTGTTTTTGCTGTGCAACTGCCCCAACGCGATGACATACTGCGTATCCCGACGAACGAGGTTACAACGCCGAGTTTTTGCTCCCATTCTTTAACAATTTTGAGGGTAACTCGTTCAAAATCACCTTTTGCATACTGTGATAAGGGTAAATCTCTCAGTTCGGATGGCGGAGTGATTTGTGCTTGTTTTTTCTCAATCCATGCTGATTTTGAGGTGATAAATTCATCAATTTTAGACTTTGCAAGTTTAAGAGGAGCACGAACTTCAACACTACCGTCAGGTTTAATATAAATAGCGAGAGTTTTTCGTCGCGAGCGAATTAGCGTGTAAGTCATTTTCTTAAATCCTTTTTGTATGTAAATATGAGTAAGAAATTTGTCAATTTTTTTTAAAATTTAACCCATATCGCAGGACGAATGCCGCCACCACTATCATAGGAACGGTGTCCCGCAAGATTAATCGAACCGCCAGTATTAACATAAACGGCGGTATTTTTGTGCATACCAGGCGTTCTCAACCACCACCAAACAGCCTTACCTTTTTCGTCATTAGCAACTCGATTTTTGTTATATTGGTCATTTACCCACCATTTTGAATTTGGATTTCCGTTAACCAATTGTCCGCTGTCTCCAAAATATTTTGCAACTTCGGAGACACTTAATAGGAACACCTTATCAAGCGTTTCTTCACCGCATTCGGTATCAAATCGCGGGTTATTTTCGGTCTTAATTTGCATTGTTACTATTTGATTTTGCTCTTTTTCACTGAATTTGTTATAAAAATCAGTATTCAGCCAATTTCGCAAATTGCAAATATCCCAAGATGTAGAAACATTAGATGGATTATATGCGTCGATTTTAACTATTTTTTGACTTAAAAGCAAAACCTTATTGTCATTAACTTCAAGCATATACCAATCAGCACTGCCGAATTTCATAACTTTATCAAATTTAAAGTTATTGCTAATTTCCATTGGTTAAATATCCCCTTTATTGAATAGATTTGTCCATTAACCTAATAAATTGTTTGTTTTCTAAGCTAAAAAACATAAGGGCACACCATAATAAATTATGTTAAATAATAGGCTAGCGAACAAGTCTAATAATGTTAACCGTGTTATTCTTACGACTTTTCATATTTAGCTTACATGTTAGTTTATAATCAACCATTTTTTCGCCATATCGCCACAGCCATAGGTATTTCGCCATCAATTTGAATGTGTTGGCAATTTCTAAATCCCATTTTAATTAGGAATTCGGCATAGCTTTCCTTATCAAACTCACGCTTGGGGCTAAAACCAAAAATTTTATAAAAACCCACTTTGGCTCTTGAAATTCCTGTTAAATTCTTAGTGAAACTCATTGGCAAAATTACCATTTTATTTGCAACACGGCGAAGTTCACGGCTTGCCTTGTTAGGATTATCTAAAAGATGAAGCACTTGTGAAGCAATAACGATATCAAAAGAATTATTCTTTTCGGCTATATCATAAATATTGCGTTCGGCAAAAGTTATATTGATTGCGTTTTGTTTACACACCTTTTTGCGTGCAATTTTGAGCATATTAAGGCTTATATCGGTTGCCAAAATTCTGCTTGCTTTATCGCTAATTGAAAGAGCAATATTTCCAGTTCCTGTTGCTATTTCAAGCACAGTTGCACCTTGTGGCACAGTTTCTTTCACAGTTTCAAGCATTTTTGCATAGGCAATGCCGTTTTGCTTTTCGGCATCCTAATATTATGTGCTATTCAGTTTCAATCCACACTCCCCGTGAGGGGAGTGACGCATTTTTTGCACGTTTTATCTCTGATTTATATGGTTTCAATCCACACTCCCCGTGAGGGGAGTGACCTCTAAACCTTTGGGTTGCACAGGCAATTGGTTGTTTCAATCCACACTCCCCGTGAGGGGAGTGACCCAGTTGTTACAACGTCTATTAGGCTGTCAGAAGTTTCAATCCACACTCCCCGTGAGGGGAGTGACTGGAGTTTGACAGAACTCGAACAAGAACAAGTCGTTTCAATCCATACTCCCCGTGAGGGGAGTGACGTGCAAACTACAATTGCAGAAATTGAAATAGGGAGTTTCAATCCATACTCCCCGTGAGGGGAGTGACTTATGTCAGAAGCACCTTTTGGTTATATAACTGTGTTTCAATCCATACTCCCCGTGAGGGGAGTGACGTGCAAACTACAATTGCAGAAATTGAAATAGGGAGTTTCAATCCACACTCCCCGTGAGGGGAGTGACTGGAGTTTGACAGAACTCGAACAAGAACAAGTCGTTTCAATCCATACTCCCCGTGAGGGGAGTGACGTGCAAACTACAATTGCAGAAATTGAAATAGGGAGTTTCAATCCATACTCCCCGTGAGGGGAGTGACTTATGTCAGAAGCACCTTTTGGTTATATAATTGTGTTTCAATCCATACTCCCCGTGAGGGGAGTGACTGAAATTGTTCACTGGCTTTCAAACGGTAATGGTGTTTCAATCCACACTCCCCGTGAGGGGAGTGACATCAATTGATAATCCTGTTGAAATTGATGATTTAGTTTCAATCCACACTCCCCGTGAGGGGAGTGACAAAAAGATTTATCCAATTTGCAACGCCGAATATGTGAGGGGAGTGACGGGACAACCTGTAAAGCTTTTTTGTGGTCAATATATTTGCAACGCCGAATATGTGAGGGGAGTGACAGCAATATTATACAAAAAACTATAGACATATGCAACATTTTTCATATAATATTAATAAATTTTGTTTTCAAGATGCCTTTTATATGATAATTTATGCCAAAAAATCACAAATATTCCGTTTTATTTGGTGCGAACGGCACAGGGTTTTCATGTGAACACATGGCTCGCACCAAAAACAGTCACACAATTAGTACTCCTTTATCAACAGGTATACAGGGTTTTATTCCAATATATGTTAATCTGTTATCATAATTATTCCCAAGATTATAAAATCTCAAACTATCTGTTTCGACATCAATAATCTTGGTTATTTCTGCTTCAAATTTTCTAAACTGTGCCACATCTAAATTACATTCAAAAACTGAATTCTGTAATCTTTGACCGTGTGCGACACATTTTTTTGCAACGTCGTGTAAACGCTTACGACCCTCTTTTGTCTCGGTATTTACGTCATAAGTTACTAAAATCAACATGTTTCACTTCCAAAAAAATGGTGGATAAACCTCTAAATCACCACGAACAGTCCATGCCAAAAGCAAAGCCTGTGTATATGGAACCAACCCCCCATTCAATTTTTTCTTTCAAAAAATGATGCGTAATAATTTCCTGTTTTTGGGTTTGTCAAGCTGAAAAAATAATTTTCGTGCATCATTTTTAAGTAAAATTGCACCACTTTCAGTTTTTCTAAAATCTTTTGCAGTAATTTCTTTGCGATTAATTAGAGAGGACAAACCTATCTGCGACAACACTCCGCAATTCTTCAATTAAATCAAGTGCAAGTGAAGCACTACCTGATCTGTTTTGATGAAAAAAACCTACATACGCATCAAGTCCTACTGCCTCCAAAGCAGAACGACATTCTGATGTCAATAGGCTGTAAGTAAATGAGAGAAGTATATTAACAGGGTCAAGTGGAGGACGCCGATTACGAGTTGTAAATGAAAAATCTGTTTTGTTTTGAGGAATAAGTTGGTCAAATTCTCCGAAATATTGGGCTGCGGATTTTCCTTCAATTCCTCGTAACTCCGCTAAATTAGTGGTTTCTTTTACTCCCAAAAGGTATTTTTTGATTTCACCACAGGAAATTTTCAAACTGTCAACATCCACTTGCAAAGCGTGGTCGCGACAAGCTCTTTCCAAAACCCATTTGCTATTATAAAGTTTGCTGATAATGAAATGCTGGGCATATTCTAAACTCTTTGTCTCATCATCAGAAATACGATATTGCTCTTTACGTAAAATAACATTGCTTCTGCTTTCTCCGTGGATACTACCTAAAAATCTACCGTTAGAGTTCAAACGTTAGGGTTCAAAAAAGTCAATGTTATGTTTTGCTTGCAACATTCGCCAATGAGTGCAGGGCTAGCACCCATATATCTAATAGTAATGATTTGTTCTATGTTTAACAGCGGGACTCGCAACGCAATCTCATTGTCAAGTTTAACGCAGACATTTGATTTTTCAAGAGATAAATACGCATTACTGTTATTCCCCTCGCGGGGAGTGTGGATTGAAACTTTATATGGTTTTTCAATGCCATTATATTGTTTAGTCACTCCCCGTGAGGGGAGTGTGGATTGAAACAGCGTATCACAAAGATTTAGGTGACACGGTAGAGTCACTCCCCTCACGGGGAGTGTGGATTGAACCCCCCGCAAGAACGGGTTCTACCACTAACATTATGTCACTAACATAAAGAGTGTTTAGTAATTTTCTCATTCGCCATTATACCCTATGACTTCTACCTCAGTAAATGGCATATTTTCTGCTAAATGCTTTTGAATATATTTTTAACAGACAAATCATTATTCAACTTTGGGATGCAAATATCAATCAATGAGCAATTTTTACAGCTTTTAATATCATTGGTGGTGGCGAATACTGTAACAGTTCACTGGACTGTTGCTCGTCTGTCGCAACGCACACCCTACCAAATAACCT
>BNZF01000043.1 GCA_026000865.1 Clostridia bacterium | reverse complement strand
GGACATAATATGACCTTGGTATCCTGTACTATCGAAATCCATTGTAACTAAACCTCTTGCTCCTTCACCCCACTTAGAAGCTTCTTCTAAAACCTTTTCCTGAGTGTTAGCTCGTTGTTTCTTAATTCCCTTATAAACTGAAAAACAGTTTTCTTTAGGTTGAGGGGTACCTCTTGGTTGTGCAGAAACAGCATATCCACGTCTCCTCATTTCATAAGTAACCGCACAGTTAGAACAGTTAGAACAGTTAATCATATAGGAAGCTTTTTTCTTTTCAAAGTTCGGATTAACCATTTTAGCATCTCTATCTATGGAGCTACTTTCTTTTTGTTTAGGGATTTTTGACCAACTGGTAATCCTATGTTTCTGGAAGTCTTGTTCAATACTATCCAAAAAAAGTAGAGATGTCTTTCGTTCATGAGTTGATAGGTCGGCTAAATCCGAGTTAAGCACCGAACTCGACCCATAACTGCTATATCTTTTCTCGCCCGCAGGTGTCAGACTTCCATCTTTGTTCTGAAAACGGCGTATACCCCATTTCATACCGAGAATTCCGTGGTGTTGTAGATAAGTTCTATTCATTTTGAATTTTCTCCTTTATAAAAATAGTTGTGAAAAATCTTGTATTTGGTATAAGATAGTGATGCAATTAACAAATTACAGAGAAAGGAGGGAAGTATTGTGCTACATCCAAAGTAAGTCATGCTTGTGCTACGTAATAAAAATAAACTCGTGTTAATCGAACTAACACGGGTTTTGTTTTTCTCTGTAATTCATTAATTGTACCACTTGTGCTTTTCCATTTTGAATTTCTACTAAATTTCTATCGGGTCAACCGTAACCATGAGCCTCCACTCAAACTCGCTAATCATTCTGTTCATTGACTCGATTACAGCAGAACTTGACGGAGGGTCGAAAAGGAGTTTAACTCGCAAATGAATGTAAGACTTTACAAGTTCGAGATTGGAACCGTCATCAATAAAGTCAGACCAAGTTGCATTGTTGTCTAAGATTGAAAATCCATCAGTCGACCCAACTCCGAGTTGAGTTAAAACCGAGAGTGCAGAGTTAATGCCGATGATTATGTCTGTGTCAAAGTGTTCATAGTCTTCCGTAATTCCGAGTAATTTTTTAATTGAAGTGAGTATGCTGTCCATTGCAATCCTCCTTTTCATTTTCGCCAAGGGCAAGTGTCATTTTTGCTACGTTCTGTAGTGGAATGAACTAATAAATTTTCATCGCCATAGTGAATAGCATTGTGAGTTGAGTGTGTTGTTGTAATTAAGTATTCGGGGTTTAACAAAAACTCACTTTTAGTTTCGATGTCTTTTTGTGAAATTGGGTTAATATGGTGAACTAAAATTTTACCATAAATGTCATAGCCATCTACTCCGAGGTCGCATCCGTTGTCTCTGACAATTACAAAATCACGAATAGATTTCCACTCTGCTGACTTGTAAAATACTTGATTGAGAAATCTGTCAAACCCAAAAGTTTCTTTACCAACTTCTCCGCAAAGTTTCAAATACTTAAAACGCTCATCGAAAGTGTCTAACCTTGATAGTTCTGAATATTTTCTAACAATCATTGTTCCCATCCTTTGAAATTAGTTATTGTGATTAGATTTAAAAAGTGATACAATATAATAGGTCAGAAACTAAATAATAAGGAGTAGATATAATGCCAAAATTCAATGGAGAATCCGTATCAGATTTTTATGAGTTATGCTCAGAATTTTGTATTTTCTAGAATTGATAATTTAGAGTTTAATGACTCGGCTTTAGACAGCATCAGAAAGGAGTATAAGACATGAATATTTATGAAGCGTATATAAAAGTAAAGACACAAAATGATGGTTTTCTACGTAATGTTTTATATCAATGTTTAGACCTTGATAATGCTTGGGCGTTTGCATTTTCCGAGAGTCCCGTTCCAAAGAACTGCTCTTTAGTTGGGGTGGTATACGATGTAATTAATAAATCGACAGCAAAAATAACAAAGAAAGCAGCCTTTGAATATGCATCAGAGATTTTAAAAGGGAAAAACTTAGATGTGGGAATATTCGACAATACTAAATCTGAGCCATATTCGACAGAAAATAACTCTTTAACACAAAAACAAGCAAAAGCCATGAGAAAAGAACTCCAAACCAATACGAAGGCATTGATTGAAGAATACAACCAACTTCGTAAAAGTCTAAAAGGAAAAACTTTAACCGAAAAAGAGCAAATAGATTTAGGCGAAAAGTATGTGGCAACGTTTAAATCTGCTACAATAAGCAATTTTATGAACGGGGTTATATGTCGAAATTTCGCAGATAATGAATACACAAATGTAATAATGCAAGAGTATATAAGCGATTGGTTTGAAAGAACCGGTTCTGAAAAAATGTATCTATACTTCGATAATTAAACAGCTTCGAAATCTACATATATAAATTCTTCCGAAATGACTGTAGAATCATCAAATTCGACATCCATAAAGTTGTCTTCTACATAGTCATCGATATTATCTAAGATAAAAGTTTTATACGATTTAGCAGCCACTATTTTTGTACCGGCAAAATCGAAACCCGCACTTACTAATCCTCCTGCGACTGGAATAAGCTTTACTAAATTAATCGCGCCTTTTTCTCCAAATTTAGTTAAAAGACGAAATCCAACCTTTTGATTAATTTTAATTAATACCGCACTGGGAAGTTTCTTTAATAAAGCGGTTGTAGTTTTGTTGGCAACGGCTATTCCGGCTTTTTTGCATATATTGATAATTGAAGCATTAATGAGGCACAGATAAGCTAAAGTTTGAACTTCATCTCTTTTAGCATCGTATCCTCCAATTATGGCAATGGTGGCAATCATTCTAAGTTGAATGTACAAAACACTTGCTATATTTGCAGGAAGAGTTACGGGCAAAGTTATAATTCCTCCTAAACCCGTTACAAATCCAGAGGTCGAGCATTTGGCTATTTGAAAAGAGATGAATTTTTTGACTGCTACGTCACGGTCTTTATATTTTTCAAGGTAGTCATTAGCTAATTCGTAACAGGATTTAGAGCTCGGAATACCATTTAGAACTTTCTTATAACAAGTATCAAGAAACTCCGCCATTTGTTCTGGGGTTATTTTCAATTTTGCAAAAGGATTTTCCATATCATTAACCTTTCTAATTTTATATTAAACTGAACTACGCAATTATAGCATATCCATAAATAGTAGTCAACAAATAGTAGTCAACAAAGAGGAGTGAATTAAAATGTACGATAATTATTTAACACATTATGGTGTCCTAGGAATGAAGTGGGGAGTACGTAGGTCACAATCGACGTTGGACCGGCTCTCTGGTAGAGAGAAAAAGTTGAGAGCTGAAAGAGCTGAAATTAGAAGCATAAAAGGAGCGGCCTCTAACTCTTATATTCGTAAATCCAAAGACTTATATTTAACAAGAGGAAAACTAAATCTACAAAAAGCAAAGATGAATAACGACGGCACTAATAAGGTATTAGCCAAATCACAAATAAAATCTGCAAAATACTATAAAAGACACGGAATGAGCGGATTTGTTTCTTCCGAGATTAAAAAAGTCGCAGGGAGTACCTTGACAGGTAAAGAGGTAGAAGCAATCAAAATAAAAGAATATAACCGAAATGCTATTCGTCAAAAGACTTTAATTTTAAAGAGGGTATTAGGTCCTATAGCTGTCGGTGCATTATCTTCGGTAGCGATAGCAGAAGGTAAATCGTATATAATGACCGGAAAATTCGGAATACCTTTTGTTGGGTTTGACCCTAATTCTAAGTTCGGGGGTTGGCGTCGGTATTAAACAATTTTATAAAGGATATTAATAACAAGGAGCAAAAATTATGTCATTATCGAACACCGCCGTTCCGAAGTATTACGGCTTGTTTCGTGATGCCGTAATTCGAGGAGAGATACCGGTATGCAAAGAAGTTTCAATGGAGATGAACCGTATCGACGACTTAATCAAGAACCCGGGAGTATATTATGATGACAAAAAAGTTGAAGGTTGGATACAGTATTGTGAGGACGAGTTAACTCTGACCGATGGAGCAGATTTACATTTGCTAGATACTTTTAAGCTGTGGGGCGAGCAGGTTTTTGGGTGGTATTATTTTGTTGATAGGCTTGTTTATGAACCCGGTCGCAATGGTAACAGCGGACATTATGTAAACAAAACCGTCAAGAAACGCTTGACTAACAAACAGTATTTAATTGTCGGACGAGGGGCTGCTAAATCGATATACGCTTCTTGCATACAATCGTATTTTGAGAATGTTGACACAACCACCACTCATCAAATAACTACTGCCCCGACAATGAAACAGGCGGAAGAAGTGATGTCACCCATTCGTACTGCGATTACCAGAGCGAGAGGACCGCTATTCAAATTTCTGACAGAGGGTTCTCTCCAAAACACAACCGGGTCAAAAGCAAAACGTATGAAACTTGCGGCAACAAAAAAAGGAATTGAGAATTTTCTAACAGGCTCTCTGCTTGAAATACGCCCGATGTCGATTCATAAACTACAAGGGCTGAGGGCTAAGATAGCGACCGTTGACGAATGGCTTTCAGGAGACGTTCGTGAGGACGTTATAGGAGCGATTGAACAAGGTGCTTCAAAAGTCGACGACTATCTCATTATCGCAACAAGCTCAGAGGGTACTGTCCGAAACGGTAGCGGTGACACAATCAAAATGGAGTTAATGGACATTCTCAAAGGTGATTATATTATACCACACGTTTCGATTTGGTGGTATAAACTCGATTCTATTGACGAAGTTCCAAAACCTGAAATGTGGCTAAAAGCCAATCCAAACTTAGGACATACCGTCAGTTATGAAGCCTATCAGAACGATGTTGAAAGAGCTGAAAAAGCACCTGCTGCACGAAATGATATTTTAGCAAAACGTTTTGGAATTCCTATGGAGGGTTACACTTATTACTTCACATATGAAGAAACTCTTACGCATAGAAAACGCGATTATTGGCAAATGCCTTGTGCATTAGGAGCGGACCTTTCTCGTGGAGATGACTTCTGTGCTTTTACTTTTTTGTTTCCGCTGTCCGACGGTTGTATGGGAATTAAAACTCGAAATTATATTTCCTCACTTACCCTTATGAAACTGCCTGCGGCAATGAGGATTAAGTATGAGCAGTTTATTAAAGAGGAAAGTTTGGTAGTTCTCGAAGGAACTGTTCTTGATATGATGGAAGTTTACGACGATTTGGACAGTCATATAACTGCTCGTGGTTATGACGTTCGCTGTTTCGGATTTGACCCATATAACGCTAAGGAATTTGTTGAGCGTTGGCAAAACGAAAATGGTCCGTTTGGAATTGAGAAAGTCATACAAGGAGCAAAAACAGAATCTGTTCCTTTGGGGGAGTTAAAGAAACTCTCAGAAGAACGCATGCTTTTATTTGATGAGGAGTTAATGAGTTTTACAATGGGTAACTGCATAACTTTGGAGGATACGAACGGTAACCGAAAACTTATGAAGAAACGATATGAGCATAAAATCGATGCTGTGGCAGCTATGATGGACGCTTATGTCGCTTATAAGTTGAATAAAGAGGCATTTGAGTAAAAATTAGGAGAAAATTCAAAATGGATAATCATCTACAACACCACGGCATTCTCGGTATGAAATGGGGAATACGACGCTTTCAGAACAAAGATGGAAGTCTTACATCAGCTGGTAAACGACGAAAAAACGCAAGTTCGATGAGCGACGAGGAATTAACATCGCAAGTAAAAAGGCTGAGCCTTGAAAGCACTTACAATAAATTATCTAAAACAGGTCCGTCTAAAATGGAGAAAACGAAAAAAGCCATTGACGCAACATCAAATTTGGTCAATCAGGCTAAATCGTTAAACCATCAAACGTCCAAATCATATTCGCAAAAACTTGATTTGAGCAATATGACGAACCAGCAACTCCGAGACAGAATTAACCGTACTAATTTAGAACGTCAATACAATGATTTATTCGGCTCAGAAACAAGAACGGTATCAAAAGGTCAACGATATGCATCGAATATTCTTGCTGCCTCAGGTGCGACTTTGGCGGTGGGAAGTTCGGCTCTCGGCATTGCGTTGGCGATTAAAGAATTGAGGAGTTAGTCTATGAACAAAACCTTTACGCTGCAAACAATTCATTCGTAGCAATACAATGTGTGCCATCTTCGTCTTTCCAATAGAGTAATGTTGGCATTTCTTGATTTTCACTATCGGTTTCGACCATCTTTTTTACATCTTCGATTAGTTGATAAAAATCTGACTGAATGTTATTCACGAGAGATAATGAAGATGTATATTCGTCTTTTAACTTTGTTAATTCTTTATCCAAAGTTATTTTTCGTGCCATCTGCTGAATTTTACCGACCTCTAAACGTTTTTCAATTTTATCGATTTCGCTTTTTATCTCCGCAGGTCTGCGTATTAATTTATTCCATAGACTTAAGTTATCGTGTAATGTTTCTTTGAAACTTTCTGATGAATGCTTCATAAAAGATGGATTTTCTTGAAGATTAACGCAGGTCCTAAGGTATTTAACACGAAGATGCAGAAACGATGCCAAAACCATTAAGTATATGTCAGAGTTAGTATTGTTGTCATCTTGCATATTTTCCAATATATTGTATCTAACAGACAATCTAATAGCATCTCTTTCAGTCAATGCAAGACGGACAAGCATATCAGTTGAAAAACTTCCAGATTTGCTATATTGTTCGTATATTTCATCAGTGATACTTACAGCAGAAAACAATTCTCCGACAATAGTTGCCTCCTGACGTATAAGAACTTTATCAATTGACTCTCTGATAGAGTCTAACTTTTTGTGTAATGCGTTGAATTGTTGAAGAATGACGATAGAACTCAGTGCTTGCATCGCTATTATCGGACCAACAACAGGTAGCGAAGAAGCAATTGGTATGAATGGAGCTTGAGCTATAATTCCGGTAGCACCCATTTGTGCAGAACCAACGCCAATTCCTATACGCATTAAAGTAGCAGGATTAGCTGTGGCCATAAATAATATTCCTGACAAGTCTGCCGAGATAGATGTTAAGCCTAATCCACTAACTGCAATTAATGATGACATAATTTTTGGAGAAACGACAGTTTGGTCTTTTGCGAATTTTCCAGTTGTAAGGTACTCATCTTTCATTTTATTGATTAAGATTTTTTGCCGCTCATCTTTGATTTCGGAAAGATACAAATGTTTCTCTTGAATTTTATTGCTCATAGTAACTCCTTATGTAAATATTAAACTATTTTCAGCAATTATATCACCCAAACAAAACAATGTCAAGAAAGAGGTAAAATAAAATGTACATTAATCAAAATTCAAATACTTTAACCCACCACGGTATTCTCGGTATGAAGTGGGGTGTACGACGCTTTCAGAACAAAGATGGAAGTTTGACTAATGCTGGTAAAAAGAGATATATCGGAAAAGATATAAAATACCTACAAAAACAGTATGGCAAAGTAGAAGACGCTCTAACATATGGAAAACATTCAAATAAAAAGATTAACTCTAAAATAGAGAAACAGTTAGAAGACATAGAAAAACTAATAGACTCTAAAGAAAGGGAATTAATCGCGATTGGTAATAAGCACGTAAAAGAAAATTACTTTAAGAAATAGAAAAATAAGAACAGCAGCGTTGATTGCGGGCGGAGTAACCGTAGCAAGGCATTATTATGTAGAGCATAAAGATATTTCGTTTTTGAAACCAAAAGTACTTTGGGCTATAAAAGTTTTATACAACGTATACCTTATGGGGAAGAATTCGGAGAAGAAGGTTCTAATTTATGGAAAAAATACACTAACTTTGTTGCCAATAAAGGATAAGTTACAATTAAGCCTTGCTGTTGGCATGTTTGTTTCGCACGAAATAAGTCTTGCAAAAGCGGCTCAGTTGGCAAATAAAAGCCTTTCGGAATTTATGGGAATCTTAAAAGCTGTGGGTATTTCAAGCATATCATATACTTATGAGATGATAGACGATGACTTGCATTTTGCCAATGGAGGCGTATAATAAAACGAATAATACTTTGGAATAAATCTAACATCTAAAACCGTTCTTAACCGAGCGGTTCTTTTTTTTATTCCTAAAAATCGGAAAGGAAATTCAAAATGGAATCAGGATTTACGTCGCGTTTGAAACACGCTTGGAACGCCTTTATGGGCAGAGACCCAACGGTGTACCGAGAAGTCGGTATGGGCTATTCATACCGGCCAGACAGGGCGAGGCTTACACGTGGAAATGAGCAGTCAATAGTCACATCTGTATATAACCGTATTGCACTGGACGTAGTGAACATTAACATTCAGCATATTAGAATGGACGATAATAACAGGTTTTTATCGGTGATTGACTCTGGTCTAAACAATTGTCTTAGTATTTCAGCCAACACCGACCAAACAGGAAGAGCGTTTATTCAAGACATAGTAATGTCAATGCTGGACGAGGGCTGTGTGGCAATTGTGCCCGTGGATACGACACTTGACCATAACGTCACAAACTCATATGATATTAACTCATATGATATTAACTCAATGCGAACAGGTAAGATTATATCGTGGTATCCGCAACAAGTTAAAGTTCAAGTTTACAACGAAAAAACAGGCTCAAAAGAAGAAATACTGCTGTCCAAAAGTATGGTCGCAATTGTTGAAAATCCGCTTTATGCCGTGATTAATGAGAAAAACTCTACTATGCAGCGACTGATTAGAAAGCTAAATCTTTTGGATTCGGTCGATGAGCAGAGTAGTTCGGGAAAACTTGATTTGATTATTCAGTTACCATATGTAATCAAGACAGAGGCAAGACGCCAACAAGCCGAAAATAGGCGTAAAGACATTGAAAATCAGTTGGCAGGTTCTAAATACGGGATTGCTTATACTGACGGCACAGAAAGAATTACACAGTTAAATCGCTCGGTTGAAAACAACCTAATGACCCAGATTGAATACTTAACGAGTATGCTATATAGCCAGTTAGGAATCACTCAAAGTATATTGGATGGCACCGCCGACGATAAGACAATGCTTAACTACTATAACCGTACGATTGAGCCGATTATATCCGCTATTGTTGACGAGATGAAGCGAAAGTTTTTAACCAAAACCGCTCGTTCACAGTTACAGTCAATTTCATTTTTCAGAGACCCGTTCAAGCTTGTTCCTGTGAATGAGATTTCTGAAATTGCCGATAAATTCACACGAAACGAGATAATGACCTCGAATGAAATTCGTCAGATTATCGGAATGAAACCGTCGGAAGACCCAAAAGCAGACGAGTTAAGAAACAAGAACCTAAGCAAGCCAAAAGACGAACCCGAAAACATATCGGATAAGAATAATTCAAAGGAGGAAAATCAAAATGGAGAATTATGATTTCAGCGGTTGGGCGACCCGAGCGAACTTAAAGTGTTCTGATGGGCGTACAATCCTGAAAGATGCGTTCAAACAGCATAACGGGCAGACAGTTCCATTAGTTTGGAACCATCAGCACAATGACCCGTTAAACATACTCGGTCACGCAACTCTCGAAAACCGTGACGAGGGAGTTTATGCGTATTGCAAATTCAATGAAACCGAAGCGGGACAAAATGCGAAGCTATTAGTCAAGCACGGTGATGTTTCGGCGTTGTCAATTTTCGCAAATCACCTTAAACAAAAAGGCGGGAGCGTTTTGCACGGAGTAATTCGTGAAGTCAGCCTCGTTTTATCGGGTGCAAACCCGGGAGCGTTTATCGATTCTGTACTCATACACAGTGAGGGAGAAGACGAGGACGCAATAATTTATACAGGAGAAAATATTATGTTGTATCATTCAGAAGACACAAAAAGCAAATACAAAACAGAAGACGACGATGAAGAAACCGTCGCCGATGTATTCAATACTCTTACCGAAAAGCAAAAAACAGTAGTATATGCAATGATTGGGCAGGCACTTGAAGAAAGTGACGATAGACAAACAGGAGGAAGCAATATGAAACACAATGTTTTTGACGGAGATTATAGTCAAGAAGACGTTCTCAGCCATTCCGATATGGAAGCGATATTTTCAGATGGAAAACGTTATGGAAGTCTGAAAGACAGCGTTTTGGCACACGGAATTGAGAATATTGATTTTCTGTTCCCAGATGCTACCGCACTTGACGGAACTCCGCAATTTATACAAAGAGATATGGGCTGGGTGCAAAAGGTTATGAACGCTATCCACCACACTCCGTTCTCTCGCATTAAGTCTATATTGGCGGACATAACCGAAGATGATGCCCGTGCAAAAGGTTATATTAAAGGCGACTTGAAGAAAAATGAAGTGTTCTCGCTATTGAAACGTACAACCTCTCCAACTACCATTTACAAGAAACAAAAACTCGATAGAGATGACGTTATTGATATTAATGATTTCGACGTGGTTGGCTGGATTAAAGCCGAAATGAGGATGATGCTCGACGAGGAAATTGCACGTGCAATTCTGATTGGTGATGGAAGAATTTCTTCAAGTGATGAAAAAATTAACGAGCAAAGTATTCGTCCGATTTGGACCGATGACGATTTATATACTATCAAAGAAATTGTCGGTACAGGCTCATCGGCTACTTCCGCTCAAAAAGCAAAAGCATTTATTCGTTCCGTAATTAAATCTCGAAAGAACTACAAAGGTTCGGGCGAACCAAGTTTATATACAACAGAAGACGTGTTGACGGATTGCTTGCTTTTAGAGGATAACAACGGTAGAACAATTTATGAATCCGCTGAAAAATTAGCGACTGCTCTCAGGGTTAAAGAAATTGTAACCGTACCTGTAATGGAGGGAGCAGTTAGGACAGTAAATGATGTAGAACGTTCTATTATCGGAATTATTACTAATCTTTCGGATTACAATGTTGGTGCAGATAAAGGCGGAGCAGTGAATATGTTTGACGATTTCGATATTGACTATAATGCTCAAAAATATTTAATTGAAACACGATGCTCGGGAGCACTTACTAAACCATATTCAGCAATCGCTCTCGAATGGGTTGATTCGGACCCCCAATAACGACCCTTTCTTCGCTGTTGATTGGGTCGTTAAATCTTTCTCCTGAGTTTGACAGCGGAGTAAAGAGTTACACAGCGACAATAGAATCAAACGTTGATATTTCTGGCATTACAGCAACACCGACTGACAATTCGTCAGACATTGCGATAGATGCAGACGGAACAGAAGTTGAAAACGGAGGAACAATTACTTGGAACACGGGCGATAATTTAGTCACTATAACTGTGACGAACGGAGAATTGTCCGATATTTACACAGTGGTTGTTACCAAAGAAGCAGAATAAATTTTGCATAGGAGGAATTTCAAAATGGGTAAATTTTATGGTGAAATAGGATACACCGAAATGGTCGAAACGACACTGGGTGTTTGGCAAGAGCAAATAATAGTTCGTCAATATTTTGGTGATGTTATTAAAAACGTTAGTAAAGTCCGTGACGGTAAAAACCTAAATGATGACATTACAATTGATAACCGTTTGAGTATTATTGCCGACCCGTTTGCCTATGAGAAGTTCCACTCTATGCGTTATATTAAATGGTTGGGTACTTTTTGGAAAATCACAAACGTAGAAGTGCAACAACCGCGTCTTATTTTAACTATCGGAGGAGTTTACAATGAGCAAACGAATTGATTTTCACAATATTTTGTCGAACTTGCTCGGTACACAAAATGTATATTTTCAACCTCCGAGCACAGTTAAAATGCAGTACCCATGTATAGTTTACGGAAGAAATACTGTGTTGGCACAGCACGCTGATGACTTAGCATATTCTTCACGAACTTGCTATATGGTGACGGTAATTGACCCAAACCCAGACAGCGTTATCCCATCAAAAGTCGGAATACTCCCGTTTTGTAAATTCAACCGTCACTATACGGCAGACAATCTCAACCACGATGTGTATAACGTCTATTATTAACTATGAAGGAGAAAAAAGATATGAAAATAGTATGGGACAAAACAGGCGAACGACTTTATGAAACTGGCGTTCGCAATGGAGTACTTTACCCTCGAAGCAGCACGGGAACATATCCTGAAGGATTTGCTTGGAATGGCTTGATAACGGTCACAGAAAGCCCGTCAGGGGCGGAATCTACACCAATTTATGCTGATGACACTAAATATTTGAATCTTATTTCTGTCGAAGAATTTGGTGCAACAATTGAGGCATATACCTACCCTGATGAATTTGCGGTTTGCGACGGCTCGGCAGAACTCGCACAGGGTGTCAAAATAGGACAGCAAGCTCGTAAAGCGTTTGGTTTGGTGTATAAAACAGTTATCGGGAATGATGTGGATGGAGAAGAATACGGCTATAAATTGCACTTTGTTTATAACGCAATCGCCGCACCATCTGAAAAAGGATATTCTACTATTAATGACAGCCCAGAGGCAATTACTTTCTCTTGGGAAGTGTCTACTACACCCGTTAATGTCACAGGTTTTAAGCCAACGGCTTCACTCGAAATTGATTCAACAAAGGTTGATGCAGAAAAACTGGCATTATTAGAAGAACAATTATTCGGCAAAGATGCTGTTTCCGAAGTCGGAGAAGAGGGACAAGACGGGTATATTCCAGCACAGGAAGCTATTATTCCACATCTTTTACTTCCTGACGAAATAGCCGTTATATTTGCACAGGCTTAACTATTAAATTTTGAAAAGGAGATTAGTATGCTCAAAAAGACAATAACTTACACAGACTTCGACGGAAATGAGAGAACTGAGGATTTTTATTTCAATCTGTCAAAAGCAGAAGTTACAGAACTGCAATATGGCACAACAGGAGGTATCGACCAGTTTCTAAGAAAAATAGTGACTGAACAAGATACCAAAAATATTATCAAAGCCTTTAAGGAAATACTTCTTTTGGCATATGGCGAAAAGTCACCTGATGGTAGGCGATTTGTCAAAAGTAAAGAAATTTCTGACGGTTTTTCACAGACAGAAGCATATAGCGATTTATTTATGGAGTTGGCGTCCAATGCCGAAGTTGCTTCTGAGTTCATCAATGGAATAATACCACAACAATTGCAAGCTAACCCGCAAACTGGCATAATTAAATCATAGGAGTTGAGAAAGTGCTACAACTTACAATACCTGAAATAGAAACATACGACGAAATTCGTAATGAATTCGTGAAGACAAAAAGAGAGGTACTTCAACTTGAACACTCTCTCGTCTCGATTTCAAAATGGGAGTCAAAGTGGCATAAACCTTTTCTAGGAAAAAACGAAAAAACAAATGAGGAAACACTTGATTATATTCGGTGTATGACCATTTCACAGAATATTTCTCCGGGCATTTATAATAATTTGCCCGTCTTTATTTTTACACAAATTATGAATTATATCAATAATCCTATGACCGCCACTTGGTTTAACGAACAGCAAAATACTAAAAAAAGCAG
>BNZF01000042.1 GCA_026000865.1 Clostridia bacterium | reverse complement strand
CGATAATTTCGACACCGTGACCATAAGCATCCGCTTTTACAACAGCGATTATATCTTTATTTGTATGAGATTTAACTGCGTTTATGTTTTTCTCTAACGCTGTTAAGTCAATTTCAACCCAAGTTCTTTTTAAGTCGTTCAGTTGCATTTAAATCCTCCAAAATTTAAATTGTTATTAACTATTTTTTTATATAACAATTCCACTTGACATATAGATGTAGGGTTCTCGCAGAAACCGCCAAAGTCACGCTCATAATTACGTAATGAAACAAGGACTTTGACACCGTGTTTGAAATTTGCAAGCAAATTTCAAGGAAATCTGTTATATATGCGAATCATCCTTTGAAATTTGCGATATTAGGCGATTTTTGCCAAATTAAGATGCTACTGTGAAATGACTAAAAGGCCGTGAAATTATAATAAAAAAGCGGAGTGCGTCACCAAATCCTCGCGTTATAAGACTGTTGCCTACAAACGCAAATTATTAAAAAGACAAACCTATTATTTTATCTGTTAAAATTAATGTGTTTTTTAAAGTAATACGCATTACATGAAATAGTATATAATATTTTATGCAAAAATACAAGCAAATAATTATTTTCTAAAAAACAAGTTGCTATTTAACAGAT
Source organism: Clostridia bacterium (assembly GCA_026000865.1). GTDB lineage: Bacteria > Bacillota > Clostridia > Oscillospirales > Ruminococcaceae > BNZF01. The sequence continues at coordinate 13,086 of BNZF01000042.1, read as the reverse complement.
ACCTTAACTCAATTAGAGCGTGTTCACTCTGATTACTATAATAAAAAATCCACACTTGTTTTTCAAAGTCTTTCCTCGTTTAATAGCATATCATACAACTCTATTCTAGGCAATATCCAAATTTAAAACACCTCCAATTACATAAAATGTCGGTGTTTTTTTTTGAGAAATTAAACATATGAAATCTATAAAAATTAAGAAAGATTTTATTATTTAAGAAAATACTTGCATTGATTTTAAAAGCCAAATATAGTATAAACATGCAATAATAAACAATCTAAAAACAGACATCCCCAATAGGACTATCTGTTTTCTGATTTAATAAGTATCGTGTCTTCACCAATCAAAACTATCTCTTTAACTGGAATAATGAAGTCTTCATTTTTGCCAAAGAACCCGAAAAAACGCTCACGTCCATAAACAATCAACGCGACTATGCAACATTTTTCCATATCCATTTCAATATCGTCAACATATCCGAGTTTGGAGCCATTGCAGACATTGATTACTTCTTTATTTCGCAAGTCAGATAAGTTGCAGAGCATAAAAATCACACCTTAAAAAGGTAATAGTAATAAATAGTAATGTGAAACCCACTTTGAAATTTGCGATATTATATGATTTTTCCAAAATTAAAGGGTTGCTGTGGAATATCTACAAAGGTATTGCTGGGTAGTTGTAATAATTTTTAAAAAATAGCGGGGTGCGAGATGTGACAGTATTCGCTAGTCCCAGTGGACTGTAACAGTACCGACTACTCGCTTTATATGAACAGTTGCCTGCAAAGCTATTGTATAAAAATTATTAAAAAAATAGGTCAACCCAACTATATTTTATTTAATAAAATGGGTCTTGCACAGATTAGAGTGGGGATTCTCTAAAAATTCTCAACAAAATGTGATATAAATCTTGACCACGATGATTGAAACGAAACTCAGTTTCTTTCAGAAAAATCTCAAAAAATTCTTTGCGAATACCCTTGAATTTCATAAGTCTATGTTTAGCATAACCCCAAAAACTTTCAATTCCATTGATATGATTTCCGTTGCCTCTTGAAAACTCATTTTCTCCATGATTTACCCTAAAATATTTTTCGTAACCAAGGTCAACCAAGCCGTCATAACCACGCCAACTATCACTATAAATAACGCTGTCAATATCAGCACGACCTCTTATTATTTGGCTTAGTGTAGCCGATTTACAGTCAGAAACAATCTCAGTATACACTTTTCCATCACGTTTGTAAAGTCCGAAAACAATGATTTTTGAACCCGCTCCTCGACCACGTTTTCCTTTAATTCGGCGTGGACCGAAGTAGCTCTCGTCAACTTCAAACTCTTCTTTTTCAGGCTCGATTGGCGAATTTTCTGTACTATATTCAAAAATATGGAACCTCATTTTTGAATATAATGCAGTCACCGTGTTGCGATGAAGTCCAACCAATTCTGCGGTTTGTAATGCAGTCAAATCAAGTGCAAAATGGCGGACAATTTGCCTGAATTTTGCCTCCGAAATTTTTGAATGATAAATATATTTGTTTTTCATTGTCCTGCCTCCGATAACAGTATATCATTGTTCTGTTATCTGTGCAAGACCCAATAAAATTAATAGACATTAAACGGTAATTAGCATTTGTAACAAATAAAATGTGTTACTAAATTAATGCGAAGCGGTCGTTTTCGCGGTTAATATTCAAATAAACTGCCCCCGATAAATTCTCTCACAAGCGAAGTTTGTGGTACTAAATCAATTGGAATATTATCGACTGCGGTTAAAAAAGGTTTTAATTCTAAATATGTTTGACGTGATTCAAAAACTTCATCGGATTGTTCCGCAAGAGCATTAATAATATAATTTCCATAAAGCGAAACTTCATATGGCAAAAATGTGTCAACTTCAAAATCGGCATGTTTTTTGAAAGGAGTGATATAAAGGTTTTCGCCTTTTGAAACCGCTTTAAACATATCAACGATCTGGTTCAACTTACGTCCGCGGAATTGATAATCACGGCAAAGACGCCGCATTAAACGTATTTTGCGTGGGTGCAAGATTAATTCGCCGTATTTCAAACGAGTTCGCACACTGACATATAACCGCAAAGCAATTTGAGCATCTGAGCCTGTGACGAGCGGATTCAGAGCATGAATACCCTCAATAATGATAATTTCATTTTCTTTACGTTTGAGAGGAGTATATTTTGTTACAGTACCTGTTCCAAAATCAAAATAAGGAACAGCTATTTCCTCGCGGGTATTTAATTTTTGCAAATGGTCTTTGAATAACGGAATATCAAGTCTGTACGGACTTTCTAAATCGGGTGTGCCATCCGCATTCAAAGGCACATCAACTATTTTATCGTTAGATAAAAAATAATTATCCATAGAAATTGTGTGAGTTTCAATGCCTGCCTCTTCTAATATGCCCTCAATTCTCAAAGCTGTGGTCGTTTTTCCAGAACCTGATGGTCCTGACAATAGCAGAATATGTTTATTACTTTTAAGAATATCTTTTGCAACAGAATTGATTTGCTTATAATAATTTTCCTCGGCATATTCAATAAACTTACCAGGCGTATTTTTGATTTCTTCATTAATTGTTTCAATTGTGGTAAAATTCATCACTCACTCCAATATATTAAGCAATATTCTTTTTTAGTCCTCACATCGTTTTGTGTGTACATTTATTCTAGCTGCTCTTCTTTTCTTTAAAAAAAAATTTGCGACTAACTGGCTTTGGCATAAATCATTGCAACCATGGATATTTTTTTGTTTATTAACAAAACGCGACAGTAAATTAAACAGCGGAAGTTTTTTTAGTTCTCACATCGTTTTGTGTGTACATTTATTCTAGCTGCTCTTCTTTTCTTTAAAAAAAATTTGCGACTAACTGGCTTTGGCATAAATCATTGCAACCATGGATATTTTTTTGTTTATTAACAAAACGCGACAGTAAATCAAACATACAATTAAACTTCCTCCGCGTAAACGTCGACGAAGTCGACACCACAACCTATTACTTATTACCTATTCACTATTACCTTATAAATTTTCACCAAAGAAAATCGTTTGAATTAAACACAGGTCCGTCTTTACAAACTCGTTTCATGCCGTCAGTTGTCCTAACAGGGCAACAAAGACATGCACCAACACCGCAACCCATTCTTTCTTCAAGTGAAACAAAGACGTTTTTGTATTTCTGTGCGACTGCTTTCATCATTGGAAAAGGTCCGACAGTATAGACAACATCATAATCTTTTTCAGGCAAGTCAATTATATAATTTGTTTGAACATTGACACTTGCACCTGTTTTTTTGAAATCTTCTTCCAAAATTACCAAATCACTGTTTCTAAAACCAAGAACAACATCAGCCGATTTACGATAATGTTTTGCAATTTCAAGTAAAGGAGGAACACCTATTCCACCACCAACAAGCAGAACTTTTTCAGCATCTTGAAACGTAAAACCATTACCGCAAGGGCCAACAATATCAAGGGTATCGTCATATGTTGCAATTTCCGCAGTTCCATCACCACGAACGGAGAACACTATGCGGACTTTTTCTCCATCAATTTCACAAATCGAAATAGGTCGTCTAAGAGTTTTATTTTTTGGTAGAATGTGTAAAAATTGACCTGCCTTTGCGTTTTTAACGCCCTCCACCCAAACAGAAAATATATTCTCTCTTATCTCTTCTTTTTCCAATATTTTTAGATAGCATTTCTCCATCTTTTTTAGTCCTCACATTGTTTTCAGGGTGATTTATTCCTTTTTTTAGTCCTCACATTGTTTTCAGGGGATTTATTCCTTTTTTTAGTCCTCACATTGTTTTCAGGGGATTTATTCCTTTTTTTAGTCCTCACATTGTTTTCAGGGGATTTATTCCTTTTTTTAGTCCTCACATTGTTTTCAGGGAGATTTATTCCTACTGCTCTATCTTTATTTTAAAACATTTGCAACCTTAATGGCTTTGGCGTAATTGAACTACACCCACCAGTCTTTTGTTACTAACAAAATTGCATTTTTAATAGTTTTGCTATGTCGCAAAACGCGAAATTAAAAGAATAATAAATTCAAAATATATCGCGAAATATCACGGACACATGTTATATGTGCAGGAAGGTTTTACTCTTAACTATTATTAATTCTCCGACCCGCCCGCGTAGTTATCTAACTGTACAGTTAAACTATGACGCGAAAAACAGGCAGGTGTTGCCTGCCGCGAAAAACAGGCAGGCGTTGCCTGTGCGAAATATCACGGACACATGTTATGTGCAGGCAGGCGTTGCCTGTGCGAAATATCACGGACACATGTTATATGTGCAGGAAGGTTTTACTCTTAACTATTATTAATTCTCCGACCCGCCCGCGTAGTTATCTAACTGTACAGTTAAACTATGACGCGAAACACAGGCAGACGTTACCTGCCGCGAAAAACAGGCAGGCGTTGCCTGTGCGAAATATCACGGACACATGTTATGTGCAGGCAGGCGTTGCCTGTGCGAAATATCACGGACACATGTTATATGTGCAGGCAGGCGTTGCCTGTGCGAAATATCACGGACACATGTTATATGTGCAGGCAGGTATTACCCTTAACTATTACCTATTAATTCTCCGACCCGCCCGCGTAGTTATCTAACTATACAGTTAAACTATGACGCGAAAAACAGGCAGGTGTTGCCTGCCGCGAAAAACAGGCAGGCATTGCCTGTGCGAAATATCACGGACACATGTTATGTGCAGGCAGGCGTTGCCTGTTGCTAGATATTTGTTATGTCAACCATTTCAACATCATTGATAGTTTTGCGGGATTTTAATACTTTTGCGAGGGCACGTGCGGTGTCAAGAGAAGTGAGAGAACAAATCGAACGTTCGATTGCTTTTCTTCGCATTTTAACACTGTCACGTTCGGGTATACGTCCTTTTGCAGAAGTAGATATGAGATAGTGGATTTTACCGCTTTCAAGTAAGGTCAGAGTGTTTGGCTCTTTGTTTTCGGAAATTTTATATACACTGTTTGTTGCTATCATTTCTTTATTTAGAATTGAGGCAGTACCACTTGTAGCATACAAATCAAAGCCTAATGTTGAAAAAGCTTCGGCAATTTCTATGATTTCTTTTTTATCTTCGTTTCTAACAGAAATAAATACGCCGTTGCGTTCACCTGTTTTGCGGTTGATGGAACGGTGTTCAAGGTCATATCCCGCACCCACAAGACCTTTGAGCAAAGCATCAGGGAAGTTTTTGGCAATACCCAAACACTCACCAGTTGATTTCATCTCAGGACCTAACATAGTGTCAACATCTTGCAGTTTTTCAAAGCTAAACACAGGTACTTTAACAGCAATATATTCACTCTCAGGATAAAGACCGCTTTTATAGCCTTGGGATTTCAGAGTTGCACCGAGCATAATCTTTGTTGCAATATCAACCATTGGTACACCTGTGACTTTGCTGATATACGGAACGGTTCTTGATGAGCGAGGGTTTACTTCAATTACAAATACATTTCCAAATCTGTCAACAACATATTGAATATTAACAAGTCCGATTACTTTTAACTCCATAGCGAGTTTGCGGGTATATTCAATGATTGTTTCTTTGACTTTTGTGGTGAGATTTTGAGCGGGATATACGCTGATACTGTCACCAGAGTGTACGCCTGCTCTTTCGATATGTTCCATTATTCCAGGTATCAAAAAGTCTGTGCCATCACAAATTGCGTCAACTTCAACTTCTGTGCCGATTACATATTTATCTATCAAAACAGGGTTTTGTGATTTAGTTTCAAGTGTTTTTTCGTTTTGTTCAGAAGAAGCGTTATTACCAATGATGACTTTTATATATTCTGATATGTCTGCCTCAGTATATGCGATAATCATATTTTGCCCGCCGAGAACATAAGACGGTCGCATTAACACAGGAAAACCTAGTTTCGCTGCCGCATCAAGGGCTTCTGTTTCGTTTATAATTGTGAAGCCGTTTGGTCTTGGGATTTCACATTTTTCCAAAACCTCGTCAAAACGCTCCCTGTCCTCAGCAGCATCAATGCTGTCCGCGGAAGTTCCGAGTATTTTGAACGTATAGCCGTTTTTTTGCATTTCAACAAGGTGTTTTGTGAGTTTAATCGCGGTCTGGCCGCCGAATTGCACAACAACACCATATGGGTTTTCGGTATCGATTATCGCGCGAACATCTTCTTTTGTAAGAGGGTCAAAATAAAGTCTATCGCCTGTATCAAAATCAGTTGAAACAGTTTCGGGGTTATTGTTACATATTACAGCCTCATAGCCTGCTTCTTTCAACGCCCAAACACAATGAACAGAGCAGTAGTCAAATTCAATTCCCTGACCTATTCTAATTGGTCCACTACCAAAAACAATCACTGTTTTTTTGACGATAACATCGTCCTGCGTTTTTTGTATTCCAAGAGCGTTACTGTTCCTGCGTAAATCTAAGAGTTCTTTTTCTCTTTTACTTTCAATAAATTCTTTCGCTTCATTTTCTTTATCAAAAGTTGAGTAGAAATAAGGTGTTTCAGCTTTAAATTCACCTGCACAAGTATCTACCATTTTAAAAACAGCGGTTTTTGTTTCGACATCGTTTAAATTCTGACTTGCAATACGTTCAATTGTATCATCAAGATACCCGAATTTTTTTGCAATATCATATTTTTCTTGCGTGAGTTTACCGTCAGAAAGCCACTTTTCGAGTTTGACAAGATTGTTTAATTTTTCTAAAAACCAAATATCTATCATAGTTAAATCATGAATTTTTTGAGTAGAAATACCTCGTTTTAAGAGTTCAAAAATCTGAAAAGCACGCTCATCATCTGCTTCTGGGAGTTTTTCAAGCAAAGAATTTGTTTCAATTTTTTCGAGTTTCGGAAAATTTAAACTGTCAATTCCCAATTCAACAGAACGAGCCGCTTTCATAATTGCTTGCTCAAAGTTTACACCAATCGCCATAATTTCGCCTGTTGCTTTCATTTGCGTGCCAAGGTTACGCTTTGCGTAAACGAATTTATCAAAAGCCCATTTTGGGAATTTTACAACCACATAATCAAGTGAGGGTTCAAAACAGGCAAAAGTTTTCCCTGTAACTTGATTTACAATTTCGTCAAGAGTATAGCCGATTGCAATGCGGGTTGCAACTTTTGCAATCGGATAACCCGTCGCCTTTGAGGCAAGTGCGGAAGAGCGTGAAACACGCGGATTAACCTCTATAACAGCATATTCATAACTTTTCGGATGAAGAGCAAATTGACAATTGCAACCGCCCTCAACTTTGAGTTCATTTATTATGTTGAGCGAAGCAGTTCGCAGCATTTGATATTCTCGGTCTGTTAATGTAACAGCGGGAGCAATTACTATACTGTCGCCCGTATGCACGCCGACAGGGTCAAAATTTTCCATTGAACAAACAGTAATAACATTGCCTTTGCGGTCACGGATAACCTCAAATTCTATTTCTTTCCAACCACTGATGCATTTTTCGATTAAGACTTGTGTAATCGGGGAAAGCCTTAGACCGTTTGTTGCGATATCACGCAATTCTTCTTCATTTTTTGCAATACCGCCACCTGTTCCGCCAAGGGTAAACGCAGGGCGCACAATCACAGGATAGGTGATAAATTCGGCAAAAAGAACCGCGTCTTCAAGTGTTTCAACAACTTTTGACGGAATGCAAGGCTCACCTATTTTTTCCATTGTGTCTTTAAAAGCTTGGCGGTCCTCTGCTTTGTGGATTGTTTCTGGGTTTGCCCCCAATAATTTGACATTATGCAAATCCAAAAAGCCCTCTTTTGCAAGCTGCATCGAGAGAGTAAGTCCTGTTTGTCCGCCGAGTGTTGACAAGACGCTGTCGGGTTTTTCAATTTCTATTATTTTTCTAAGCACTGGCAAAGTCAACGGCTCAATATAAATCTTATCTGCCATAGCCTTGTCTGTCATTATGGTAGCGGGATTGGAGTTTACAAGCACAACTTCTAAACCCTCTTGTTTTAAAGCTCTGCAAGCTTGTGTGCCTGCATAATCAAATTCTGCCGCTTGACCAATTATTATCGGTCCGCTACCGATTACCAAAACTTTTTTGATGTCATTTCTTAGTGGCATTTATTATTCTCCAAAGTATTCTTTTGTTAAAACATTACATATATTTTATTACATTTTGTGCGACATTTTTTATCAATGGAATACAAACACTATTTCCAAATTGTCTATACGCTTGATTATCAGAAACAACTATTTTATAAGTTTCAGGAAAGCCCTGCAACCTTGCACATTCACGCGGTGTTAATTTTCTTGGATTTTTTCCTTTTTGTTCAATTAAAATTTCAATGCCATCTTTATAATATCGTGCCGAAAGAGTATTTGTATACGGTGAATTTTCATTAAAAAGCGAATAACCAAAACCATTACCCTTTTCAATATGCATTTTTTTACGTCTTAAATGACCTTGCCATAATTTATCTGACAAAGTATATTTTTCGTCAACATTTTTTTCAAGAATATCTCCGACCTTAGTTTTTACATTAATAGAAGTTGGATAAATAAAGTCAACATTTTTCAAAAAACCAACTATTATAATACGCTCTCTGTTTTGGGGGACTCCAAAATCACGTGCCACTAACACCTTGGTTTGGCAATAGTACCCCAATTCGTTTAAAAGTGTTAAAATTGTATTTAATGTACGTCCATTATTATGATTATTTAACTGTTTTACATTTTCAAGAATAAATGCTTTCGGACGTTTTTCTTTTAATATTTCATATATATAAAAAAACATAGTGCCACGAGGGTCATCAAAACCTTTTTTCAAACCAGCCTAAGAAAAAGGTTGACAGGGAAATCCAGCCAAAAGAATATCGTGCTCAGGAATTTTTTTAGCATCTATTTTTGTAATGTCTCCATATATGTTATCATCACTAAAATTCGCTTTATATGTTTCAACAGCAAATTTATCTATTTCGCTGGAAAAAACACAGTCTATATTATTTGATGCCTGCTCAAAGCCTAACCTAATACCGCCTATTCCTGCAAATAAATCAATACTTTTCATTTTCTCATTCCATAGACTGGTCCATTAACCTAATAAATTGTTCGTTTTCTATATTAAAAAAACAGAATGGGGTTTGGGACAAAGCCCACCTTAGAGGTGCATATACACCGCACACCAAAACAAATTATGTTAAATATTAGGATAGCGAACAGGTCTCATATATAAATTCATCAAATTTAATTCTTTGTTAACCGTTCTATAAATTCATCAAATAAAAACGTTGTATCAAGCGGTCCGCCGTGAGCTTCTGGGTGAAACTGCACGGTAAAAGCATTACAGTTATGATAACGCACACCTTCACAAGTATTGTCGTTAGCGTTGATATGTGAAACTTGTCCGATGTCTTTTCCTATGCTATCACCAACAACAGCATAGCCATGGTTTTGTGAGGTGACATAAGTTTTGCCTGATTGCAAATCAATAACAGGCTGATTAGCACCTCTGTGACCATATTTAAGCTTAGTTGTACGTCCGCCGTGAGCAAGACACATAAGCTGATGTCCTAAACATATGCCGAAAATCGGAATATTAGTCTTGCAAATGGCTCTAAGTGTTTCAATTATCTCAATATTATCTTCGGGGTTCCCTGGACCATTTGAAAGCATAATACCGTTTGGTTTATATGATAAAATTTCATCAATTTTTGTATTTGCAGGCATAACAACAACTCTGCAACCGCGACGTTCAAGTTCGCGACGAATATTGTGTTTATAACCGTAATCCATTAACACAACAGTATATTTTCTACTTTCAGAGCCATAAATTTCAATTTCTTTACAAGTAGTATTTTCAACGGATTGTTCGATATTAAATCTGAAAACTTTTCCCAATAATTCCTGTTTAACACTTTCAACATGAGGGTCTTGATTTGTAATAACACCATTCATTACGCCGATTTCTCTGATTTTACGTGTGAGAGAGCGTGTGTCAATAGAGTGTAAACCTATAATATTTTGTTTTTTTAGGAAATCATCAATATTACCTTTTGAACGAAAGTTTGACGGCATATTGCACCACTCGCGGACAATATATCCTCCAACCGCCGAGCGGTTACTCTCAAAATCCTCATAGTTCACGCCGTAGTTACCTATCAGCGGAAAAGTTTGTGTAACAAGTTGACCATAATATGAGGGGTCAGTTAAAGTTTCCTGATACCCTGTTAGCCCTGTTGTAAAAACTACTTCTCCAAAAGCATTCCCAACCGCTCCAAAACTATAACCATCATAAATTGTACTATCCGCCAAAAGTAAATATGCTCTCCTGCCAAAATTAAACATCTTTCTTTTTTACTCCTCAACACCCTTTATGGGTAATTTATTGCGTTTCCTCTATTTTTATTTTGAATGATTTACAACTTCACTTGCAGAAGTAATAGAGAACAGTGAATAGGTAATAGGTATGGAGTGCCACTGCGTGGCACGCTTACGCGGGGTAGTTCGACTTAGTTGTTAATTTATGGTCGCGTTTTATTATTGATAGTAGTCATAATTACCTGTCGCAAAACGCGAAATTAAACTAACAATACCGTAAACTACCACGCGAAACGTCGCCGCAGGCGACTCCACAACCTGTTACCTATTCACTGTTACCTGCTTAACGCTTTTTTATTTTAATTACCTGTTACCCATCAAAGAGTCTCTCATATTAATCGCTTCAATCCTCGCACATTCCGCAAAATCGTCGATAGGTCTGTTTTGAGCTTTATAAGCACACATTATAGCACGTGAGGAGTTAACAATCGCACCTAAACCGTTTTTGTCAAATGCTCCGCGTATACCCTCTGCACCGCCACCTTGGGCACCATATCCTGGTACTAAAAAAAAGGTATGAGGTAAGCGTTTGCGTAGTTCTGTAAGTTGCTCGGGATACGTTGCACCAACCACTGCACCGACTTTTGAATAACTATATTCGCCGATAGTGTCTGCTCCCCATTGTTCGCACATATCTCCCATTTTTGCATAAACAGGGATATTATCAATACATAAATCCTGCAATTCACCAGAGGATTTATTGGAAGTTTTTACTAAAACGAAAATGCTTTTATTATATTCTTTGCAGAGTTTAAGTAAAGGGAGTATGCCGTCTGTGCCAAGATAGCCATTAACTGTCAAAGCATCTGTTCCAAAAATTTCAGTTGATAAGTCAGATATTTTAATCTTGCCTAAAAAAGCGGTAGCATATGCTTCCATAGTAGTACCGATGTCATTACGTTTACCGTCCGCGATTACATATAATCCTTTGAGTTGTGCATATTTTACAGTTCTTTCAAAAGCCGTTATCCCATTGTGACCGAACATTTCATAATAAGCAAGCTGAGGTTTTATAGCAGGCACAATATCTGCAACAGCATCAATGATTTCTTTGTTAAAGTCGAAGATTGCTTTTGATGCCGCTTTTAGAGTGCAACCGTCTTCATCAAAATGTTTTCTTTTAATGCTTTGAGGTATAAAATCAAGATTTGGGTCTAAACCTACTACTGTGGGATTATTTTTTTCAATTATTTTTTTGATTAATTTATCCATTAACTTTTTTCCTTTTTGGGTGATTTATTGTGTTTACTATAATCTTTATTTTGAGCGATTGCAACATTTGATAAAAATAATCGCCCGCGTGAGTTAATGGTACAACCTAGTTAAACTATGACATAAAACGCATGCAGGTGCTACCTGCCCATACTGGTTACAATCGGTAAGACTAAAAAAAAGTTGCAATTTGATAAAAATAATCGCCCGCGTGAGTTAAGGGTACAACCTAGTTAAACTATGATGTGAAACGCATGCAGATGCTACCTGCCCTTTTAGTATAGTATTTTTGAAACAGGAATTTCTGCTTTTTGATTTGAAATTATTAACATCAACAACCCATTCTTCATCTAAATCAACTGTGATGTATTTTTCGGTTTTGGGTAGATTTAATATTTTCCGAGGGTTAGTTGACATTAACTCTACTATTTTATTAATTGTAACAAGTCCAGTATGATAAAGAGCAGTTAAAGTTGCGGCAAAAGATGTTTCTAACCCAATAACACCATTGGGAGCAGTTAGAAAATTCGATTTTTCTTGTGGCGAGTGAGGAGCATGGTCGGTTACGATGCAATCTATTGTGCCATCGATTATACCCTCAATAATGGCTTTTACATCTTTTTCTGTACGCAAAGGAGGGTTCATTCTGTAATCTGCATCTTTTTTGAGTAATACTTGTTCTGTGAGCATAAAATAATGGGGACAAGTTTCACAAGTGACTTTTACCCCATTTCTCTTAGCATTACGAATAATTTCAACACTCCCGTACGTAGACACGTGAGCAATATGAATTTTAGTGTTGGTTTTTTGTGCCAAAGCAATTTCACGAGCAGTTACGCTGTCCTCTGAAAGACGGTCAATACCTTTTACTCCTAAATCTTCGGAAACAAATCCCTTATTTATTACTCCGCCGTTTACAATGGCTAAATCCTCGCAATGGGAAATAATAGGCAAGTTGTTTTCGTAAGCTGAAATTAACGCCATTTCCATTAATTTTAGATTTTCAACAGGTCTGCCGTCATCAGAAACAGCAATCGCTCCTGCCTGTTTCAATGCCTTAAAATCTGTTAATTCTTCGCCTTTCATACCTTTTGTAATACAAGCGACAGGATAAACTTCCACTCCCGTGTTCTTAGCTTTATCTAAAATATAATTAATGGTATCCGCGTTATCAATCGGAGGGTTAGTGTTAGGCATACACGCAACACCACTAAAACCACCAGCCAAAGCGGCAGCCGTTCCTGTTATAATATCTTCTTTATAAGTAAACCCAGGGTCACGTAAATGCACATGCATATCAAACAAGGAGGGTATTTTTATTATAGACATATTGTTGCCTCCTGCTAGTAGTTAATAGGTAATAGTTAATAGGTAATAGGTAATAGGTAATAGTTGTGGTGTCGGCTGACGCCGACGTTTTTTCGCGAGTTATTTATTACGCACGATTATTTTAACTCCGCGGTCTAATATTTTAAAATAAAACAATGGTCGCAAATCGGTAAGG
>BNZF01000041.1 GCA_026000865.1 Clostridia bacterium | reverse complement strand
GCGGGGTAGTTTAAATAAATTGTCAATTTTTTGGTCGCGTTTTACGACTTTTGTAATAAATTTTACTAAAACGAATAAATTGCGATAGTAAAATAAATGTTCGTTTACACGTCACGAACGTCGCCGACACCATTACCTATTACTTATTCACTATTACCTGTAAAAAATCTATTACCTACAATTAACGTTGCAGAATTACTCTTCATTACTCTTCAACAACATCATCTTTCTTCTTGTCTTTCTTCACCATATTGCCGACTTTATCAAACAAATCAGGTATCATGTTGAGTGCTTGGTTAGTTGGGCTGGAATTTACAGACATTTGTAAGAGCTTAACATCGTTATCGCCTGTGACAATAAGAAACGCAACAGGTTGCATCGAAACACCTGCGCCACCACCACCACCGAATAAATCTTTCGGGTTTTTTGTAGGTAAATCTGCACCGCCACTCGCAAAACCATAACTAACTTTTGAGATAGGTATAATCGTAACCCCGCCCGCAAGTGTAATCGGTTTTCCAACAATACTATCAGTATCAATCATTTCGCGAACTTTTTCCATTGTGACACCCATCACATTTTTTAAGTTTTCATTAGTTGCCATTTTCTTTTCTCCTCTTTTTTTATTTTTTTATTTTGGGCACTCTGAATTTGCCACTACAACATTTTGGAATTTACACACTTAATTTACCCATGCAACTTTTTTATTTTGAGCTGCAACGTTTACTTTTGCAATTTTTAATCATTGCACCTTATTATGAGCCACTACGACTTTTTTGTCTTTTTATTTTGAGCAGCAATCTTGCCCTTTGCGACTTTTAATCATTGCACTTTTTTTAGAGCCATTGCGACTTTTTTAGCCTTTTTTATTTTCGGCACTCTGAATTTGCCTTTGCGATTTTTAACAACTACAATTTTTAGAAACCCTTACGACTTTTTTAGCATAAATGATTTGCAATCAGTGCGTCGGATAGTTTATAGTTAATAGTTATGGTGTGACGCTTCGCGTCACGTTTACGCGATGAAGTTTAACTTTCCCGCGAAACGTCACGGACACATGTTATGTGCCAGCAGGAAGTCACCTGCTTTGTGGCAGAATCAGTGGCTTGTTGTAGTGCTCGCACGTAGACGGGGGCAAAGCCTTCCCCGCAACTATTAACTCTTTCTGCCAACGTCAAAAACAAGTCCTATTAGGCAAAATATAATTGTGCCCAGAGTAATTTTGATTTTGAATGAACCGTTATAAATGCTCTCACGGACGGTTGTTTCTTCGACACGGCGATAACTGCAATCGATGAATATTTTCTTCAAACTTACATTGATTTTTTGCGAAACAATGTTGATAATGTTATAAACACCCGCATTGACATAACCGTATTTAATTGCACAATCTGCCGCGTCCGCGTCTGTGATTATAAAGTTTAAGGATAGGTCTTTGATACTGGTTCGTTTTAATATTTTCTTTGACCGTTTCCATATGCCTTTGATGAGAGCAAGTCCTATTTTTAGTTTTTCTTTTCTAATTCTTTTATATTTTTTTTTGCCTAAATTTTCTTTGTCATCTGCTTTACGTGCAGTATTTTCACCATTAAGCTCATCGATTTTTGCATATGCTTTTTTTTGGATTTCTTGCGATTTTCGTATAATCCGCTCATCCCAAGAAAGTTTTTCGTTTGCTTCATCTTGCTTAGAGTGTTTGGCTTTTTTTTTCTTTAAAGGAACGAAAAAAATCCGTTTTTTAGTAGAAAAATTCTCGTCCAATCTGAGGTAAAAAATCGTTACCGCAAGATATTTAAGCCGAAAAGTAAATGTTTTGTTTTCCAATCGGACGACAAAAACGATAGGTAATAGATTAAGTATAATCAATATGGCGATAATAATAAATACTATTTTTATCTTTTTTACCCCCGAATGTGAATGCGAAGCATTCACAAGTTAATAGTTGTGGGTGCACCCGCCTGCATTTCGCGTCATAATTTAACTGTGCGGTCAGTTGACTAACGCGGGCGGGTCGGATAGTTGAAAGCCTACCGTGTAAAGTTGAAAGGTCTTATTTAAATCCGCGTTTTATTATTGATAATAATCACAGGCATTAGTCGCTCCCCGCGGAATTACACTAACAAGTTAGTTAAAATAACTCGCGAAAGTGCATGCCAAAACTACCGGCTAACTATTTTGTCAAGTTCTACTTGACAAAAACGTCCACCCAATTTGAAAGAAAAAACAACAAATTAAGAATTACATTTCTGGCGGTATACAAAAAACCTGTCATAAACCCTAATTGCAAAAGTACAAATAATGCTAAAAAAGAATACATTTCATATTTCATAATATTGAAATATTGACGTTCGCCGAGGACTAAAAGCAAAATACGCGAACCATCAAGGGGCGGAATTGGGATTAGATTAAAAATCGCAAGACCGATATTAAGACTTATAATCATAGAAAGCACATAAATAAAATTTCCGTTAACATCAGCATGTACAAATCTGTAAAAAACAAGAAAAACATAAGCGAGCAAAAGGTTTGAAACAGGTCCTGCAAGCGACGTTAACGCCATTCCGACTTTGCGTGAAACTTTTGTAAAATTATTCGGGTTAACTGGCACAGGCTTTGCAAAACCAAAACCAACAGCAATCATCATTAAAGCACCCATCAGGCTAATATGCGGAATTGGGTTAAGAGTAACTCTGCCCATATTTTTAGCGGTATTATCTCCCAGTTTCATCGCAACAAAGCCGTGAGCTGCCTCATGTATCGGGAATGATATAAACATTACCAACACATATATCATTATTAAAGTTGGGTCAAAACCGTGCAGTAACATCTTTATTCCTCACTTTTATTTATTTTGAGCCGCAACGCTTGCCCTTTGCGACTTTTTTATTTTGAGCCGCAACGCTTTCCTTTGCAATTTTTAATCACTGCACCTTTTAGGAACCCTTGCGACTTTTTCCGCCTAATTAATTTGCGACTTTTTTATTTTGAGCCGCAACGCTTTCCTTTGCAATTTTTAATCACTGCACCTTTTATGAGCCACTGCGACTTTTTTAGCTTTAATGATTTGCTATCACTGTCGGATAGTTTATAGTTAAAAGTTATGGGGTAACGCTTCGCGCCACGTTTACGCGAGTTAGTTTAATTGTAAAATTAGTTTAACTCTGCGGGGAGCGACTTATATAAGAATTTATATTATTACTAATAAAATGCATCCATTAACTAAAAATCTAGTTGAAATATATCGTGAAATGTCTACATGTTATGTGTAGACCAAAACTACCTGTAACTATATTTACAAGTAAGCAGATAAATATTCTGATTCATTATCGTTCGAGGGCCGTGACATTAATGTTTCAAGTGCACTGCGGGGCGGTTTATTATTAAAAAGTATTTCATAGATTTGGGTTGTAATCGGCATTGAAACTTTGTATTTTTCGATTAGTTCGATTGTGGCTTTGCAACAGAAAAAACCCTCAACAGTGCCGATTTTCTCGACAGCTTCTGTTGCAGAAAAATTACCTGTGCCGATTAGTATTCCCGCACGGCGATTACGGCTATGCATAGAATAGCAGGTGACGTTTAAGTCGCCGATACCTGTTAACCCTGCGAAAGTCTCGTGTTTTGCACCCATAGCAATTCCGAGCCGTGTAATTTCTGCAAGTCCGCGTGTGATTAGTGCGGCTTTTGTGTTGTCACCATAGCTCAAACCGTCACAAATTCCCACCCCGATGGCAATGATATTTTTCAATGCTCCGCCGAGCTCACAACCGATAACATCATTATTGCGGTAAACACGAAATTCTTTGTTATTAAGTGCGGATTGTGCTAATTTCGCGATTGAATTGTCTGTACAGGCAACAACAACGCTTGTCGGCACGCCTCTTGCAACTTCTTCCGCGTGTGATGGTCCTGATAAAGCTACGATTGGTTGTTGTAATTCTTCAAAAATCACTTCGCTCATGCGTTTAAGAGAGCCTTTTTCAAAGCCCTTGCTAGTGTTAATTACAATAGCAGATTTTGGAATATGCGACTTTGCCTGCCAAGCGACTTTTCTTGTAACATCTGACGGCACACCAAAAATGACAATATCAGCATCCTCAGTAGATTCAAGTCCGCTTGAAAAGTGTATACTGCGAGGTATCCTAACATTCGGCAATTTTAATCGATGTTCATTATAAGTCATAATATCGGCGAGTTCTTTTTGAAAAGGCGTCCAAACCGTAACATTATGACCAAATTTTTCTGCCATTATCGCCAATGCTATTCCAAAAGCACCAGCACCCAATACAGTAATATTCATTTTTTTCCTTTTTTATTTTGAGCCGCAACACTTGCCTTTGCGACTTTTTTGACATTTACACTCTTAATTTGCCTTTGCAACTTTTTTAGCCTGAGCATTTGCGACCATTGTTCGCGTAGTTAAATATTAATCAAGTTAAATTATGTCGCGAAACTATTAACTTTACACTTTTAACTATCCGACGCTTTTTTATTTTGAGCCGCAACGCTTGCCTTTGCGACTTTTTTGACATTTACACTCTTAATTTGCCTTTGCAACTTTTTTAGTTTAATTTATTTATTTTGAGTCACAACGTTTACCTTTGCGACTTTTTATTTTGGGCACTCATAATTACCCTTGCGACTTCCTGTTTATTTGTAGCTTATATGAGCCACTACAACTTTTTTAGTTTCACCGATTTGTGACCATTGTCGGAGAGTTAATAGTTTATAGTTAACAGTTAATAGTTATGGTGTCCGCCTATCAGCCGACGTTTTCGCGGGAGTAGTAGATATGTACGATTATTTTAATTCCGCGTTTTACGAATTATAATAGAAAGGTTTATAGAAAGTTGCAAAACGCGACAGTAAACTAACCCTCAGTCAAACTATCTCGCGAAATGTCCACATGTTATATGTCAGCGGGGGGGGTTACCCGCAACTATTAACTATACACTTTTAACTCTCCGACACGCGACCGAGAACAAGCGGTTAAGTTAAACTATCTCGCGAAACGTCCACATGTTATGTGCCATCGGGAAGCACCTGATAGTGGCAGAATCAGTGCCTGTCGTAGTGCTTGTACGTAGACGGGGGCAAAGCCCTACCCGCAACTATTAACTATCCAACGCCCTAACTATTAACTATTAATTATTAACAAGGGTCTTGACTATTACCTATTCACTCTTTCCTTTAAACTTAATCTTATTTTCAGTTCCAGCACAGAGCCGAGATATATTTCCTCGGTGCATATAAATCAAGAGAATGCTTGTGAAAACGACTAAAATTGTATCAAGGATTGCCTGTGTAAAAGTAAAATTACGCCAAAAATATTGCACTAAAAAAGTTAAAATCGGATAGAAAATTGCGGCAGAAATCGAACCGACAGATACATATTTTGTCGCAAAGGAAACAATTAGGAAGAACGGAATTATAATCGCAAAAGTGCGAATATCGATTACAAGCAAAATTGACGAGGAAGTCAAAACGCCTTTACCGCCTTTGAAGCCATAATAAACAGGTAAAATATGCCCGATTATCGCGAAAAGACCTGCGATATATCCAATGAAAACAGTGCCGTTTATAGGCGGATTTTCGACTATTTTAAGCCCGTCAAGCCCGATGTTTAAGTATCCAAAAAGTGCTTTCGAGATTAAAACCGCGATAACACCTTTTCCAAGGTCACCGATACAGGTTAACGCACCCAACCACTTGCCAAAACAACGGATTGTATTGGTTAGGCCAGCGTTTTTTGAGCCGACTGTACGAATATCAGTCCCCTTGAAAACGCGACACACCACGATTGAAGAGTTAATGCTTCCAAGCAGATATGAAACTACTATGGTTATTATGGTTGCGTAAATAAATTTATCTGTCATATTTTCTCTGTTTTTATGTTTATTTTTTGTTATGTTAACAATTTTGTATTTGCATAAAACATTAGATGTTTGTTAAGCATTACATATTATACGATAGCATATTTGCCTTTGTTAGTATTACATATCATATGATTGCATGTTGTAATATTTTACAAATAATATAAAAATGGGGGGTCAGGGCTTCGCCCTGCTTACTCACCAGTTTACCCGCCTGTTTACTAAGGGTACACGAGCACGGCTTTAATTAAAACGATTAAATATAGGTTTTAGAACAACTTTATTATATGGTCATATATTTGCCCTTGTTAGCGTTATTTATTATATGATTGATTGCAATATTTTATAAATAATATAAAATGAGGGGGTGCAGGGCGAAGCCCTGCTTACTCACCAGTTTACCCGCCTGTTTACTAAGGGCACACGAGCACGGCTTTAATTAAAAACGATTAAATATAGGTTTTAGAACAACTTTATTATATGATTGCATATTTGCCCTTGTTAGTATACATATCACATGGTTGAATATATCAGGTGCAGGGCTTCGCCCTGCTTACTCACCAGTTTACCCGCCTGTTTACTAAGGGCACACGAGCACGGCTTTAATTAAAACGATTAAATATAGGTTTTAGAACAACTTTATTATATGATTGCATATTGCAATACTTTACTTAAAAAAATCTTCGTGTTTTCGTGCAACCAGTTAGGGTGGGGGAGAAGTTTGGTTTTGATAAACGCTAAATACTCGGCGTTGTTAAAATTCTTACAAAATTCAGGCGTAATTGTGTCCATTTTCGCGTCTATGAAAATGTGAATGAGGTTATTGATAACTTTTACAAGTTTTCTTTCTGTGGCGAGGTTTTTCTTTTCAATTGCAATACCGCTATCAAAAATTGTAAACAGCAATTGCAACGTAATGTTCGATTTATCCGAAGCGACTGAAAAACTATCTGGACGTTTTGGCGGTGCGAAATAGCAAGCTCTTTTACTGCCGACAAGCCCCGCGTTTGTAGTAACCAACCAAAAGAAACGGTTAAACATCAAGTCTTCATTCAAAGGCAAATTATTAAAACGAATACCACTTTCAATCAATTTTTCACGCTTATAGAAGTTAAAAATGGCAACATTTCGGAAAAGTATATCGCTCATAGTTTTGTCAGAATTTATATTAACAGTTTCGATATTATCATAAAAATTGATATATCTTTCGGTAAATCTTTTTCTGCCTGATGGGAAAGGGTAGAGCAGAACAAAATCCGCATCACCTTTTGCTGCCATATTTGACAATTCTTCGAGAGCAAATTGTGTTATAATATCGTCACTGTCAACAAACATAATGTATTTACCAGTCGCGAGTTCAATGCCTTTGTTTCTTGGCACAACAGGAGAGCCTGAGTTTTTTTCAAGCGAAACAACACGTAAATTTTTAATTTTTTTGTAATTATTTAATATCGAAAGAGTGTTATCAGTTGAGCAATCGTCAACAATAATAACTTCAAAATTTTCTTGGTTAAAAGTTTGTAAAGCAATACTGTCAAGACAAAACTCAATAACATCTTGACGATTATAAACGGGAATTATTATGGATACAGTATAGTTCATTTTTTCTTTTTTCCTTTGAGCCGCAATGTTTGCCTTTGCACTCTTGTATCATTGCATCTTTAAAAAAACCTTTGCGACTTTTTTCTCTTAAATAATTTGCAACCATTAATTTATTATAAAACTGCTATTTTGAGCTACAGTAGTCATCTTTGCGACTAAATATCATTACACCTTGTTTAGAGCCACTGCGACTTTTTTGGCATTTACACTCTTAATTCGCCTTTGCGACTTTTTTCTTCTTACTTATTTGCGACCATTTATTTATTATAAAACTGCAAAACGCGGAATTAAAATAATCATATAGTTAAACTAGCCCGCGTAATTGTCGCCGAAGGCGACACCATACCTATTAACTGTTACCTATTAACTGTTGTTCACTCCTGATTGGCGAAGTCAATCATTCGTCCCTCGTTCTCTGATAATAAACCGAACTGGTGTTCCTTCAAAACCGAACGCACCGCGAATTTGGTTTTCGATATAACGTTGATATGAAAAATGAAAAAGGGATTGGTTGTTTACAAAAATTACAAAAGTCGGCGGTTTAACAGACGGCTGAGTTAAATAAAATATTTTTAAGCGTTTGCCTTTATCTGAGGGAGGTTGTACTCTCTGAGTAGCATATGCTAAAACTTCATTAAGCATACCTGTTGAAATTCGGGTGGTGTTTTGGTCATAAACATATTTGATTAATTCATATAACCGCTCAATCCTTTGACCTGTTTTTGCGGATATGAATATGAACGGAACATAAGACATAAACGAAAAACTCTCTTCAAGACTTTTTCGGCATATATCCATAGTTTTGTCATCTTTTTCAACTTTATCCCATTTATTTACCGCAACTATGCTAGCTTTGCCCTGCTCATGTGCATATCCCGCGATTTTAGAATCCTGTTCGGTAAAACCTGTTTCGGCGTCAAGCATTATAATACAAACATCTGCTCTGTCAACAGCCATATATGCTCTTAAAACAGAATAATGCTCGATTTTTTCGGTTACTTTTGATTTTTTACGAATACCCGCAGTGTCGATAAACACAAAATGCCCATGTTCATTCACAACAGCCAAGTCAACATTATCGCGTGTAGTTCCCGCAATATCGGTAACAATTGCTCGTTCTTCACCTGCGATTTTGTTAATTAAAGAAGATTTACCCGCGTTAGGTTTACCAATTACTGCAATTCTAATATATTCTTCCGAAAATTCTGAAGAAATTTCCTCGGGAGGGAGAAGTTCAAAAACAGCATCAAGCAAATCGCCTGTGCCGTGACCATGAACACTCGAAACTGGGTGAATTTCACCAATGCCGAGATTATAAAACTCATAAAGTTCCAAAGGAGCGTCGCCAGTGCTGTCACACTTATTAACAGCCAAAACCGTAGGTTTACCCGACTTTTGCAACATCTCGCAAACAGCAAAATCATTTGAAGTAACGCCACTTTTAACATCTGTCAGAAAAATAATAACATCAGCTTTTTCGATAGCAATTTCCGCTTGACGCTTCATCTGTGCCAAAATTTCATCAGTAGTATTCGGCTCAATACCGCCCGTGTCAATTAGCATGAACTTTCGTCCAAGCCATTCACACTCAGAATAAATTCTGTCACGGGTCACACCAGGTGTGTCCTCGACTATCGACAGCCGTTGACCGATTAGTTTATTAAACAACGTAGATTTCCCAACATTTGGGCGACCAACAATAGCTACTGTCGACATCTTTAGTCCTCAACACCCTTTAAGGGTGCGTTTATTTTACTCTGCTTTTCTTTTCTTTTAAATCACTTGCAACTTTTTTTATTTTGAGCCGCAATCTTGCCCTTTGCAATTTTTAATCATTGCACTGTTTAGAAACCCTTGCGACTTTTTTAGTTTTACTAATTTGCGACCAGTGAGTTTTTTGTAAACTGCAAAACGCGACAGTAAACTAATCATACATTTAAGCCCCTCGCGGATTGTCGCCGAAGGCGACACCACAACTATACACTTTTAACTTTTAACTTTCAACTTTCCAAAACGCGACCGAAAATAAACGATTAATTTGTTAATGCGTTTCGCTCGCGTGAGTTAACTAACTGTATAGTTAAACTATGTCGCGAAAATACATGCAGGCGTTGCCTGCAACGATTAATTTGTTAATACGTTTCGCCCGCGTGAGTTAACTAACTGTATAGTTAAACTATGACGCGAATTACCAGCGGGGGTTCCCCGCCGCGAAAATACATGAAGGCGTTGCCTGCCACGAAGCGTCACTCAATAACTATTAACTCTTAATTATTAACTCTTAACTCTTAACTTTATTATTAACTCTTAACTCTTAACTTTATTATTAACTCTTAATTATTAACTGTTAAAGAAACTCTTGAACTTTCACTTTAACTCCCAACTCTTAACTCTTAATTATTAACTGTTAAAGAAACTCTTGAACCTTCACTTTAACTCCCAACTCTTGCTCAACGTCCGCAACCGAAAGGTTATCAAGAAAAAGCCCATCAGAGTTAAGCATATATTTTGTTAGAAGTAAATATTCGCCGAGTTGCTTACCTTTTAACTGGTCGATTATGTCAGTTGCTGTAAGAAGCCCCGCAACTGTAATCGTCTCACCAAAAAAGCGGTTTTTGATTTTGAAAACAGTAAAATTGATTTTGGTTTTGCGTTGCAGTTTTAGTGCGAGAGCAGAAATCGTATCATATGCCGCGACACCTGTTGCAATTGAAATATTTTTCGCTTTACAAAGCTCGTCATCTAAACCAGTGCCGTCTTCAAACTGCTCAATATGATACCGCAACATTCCAACACCGTTTTCGTATTGTGGGTAATTATTGTAATAATTGTCCTCTGGAATTGGTAGTTCTGCCAATAAATAAAATTCGTCCGCAGCATAAACTCTGTCAAATTTTTGTGTAAGTTTAACCACATCAATAGCGTCTTGCTTGGTAAACACGTCAAGAGAGGTTAAACCCTCTCTAAATTTAGTTAATCCAACAGGCACAACTGCGATACTTTCGATTGATTTATAAACTGTTAAATCTCGCAAAGTATTTAGCAGTTCTTTACCATCATTCCAACCTTTGCAAAGAACTATTTGACAATTTAACGCTATTTTTGCGCGTGCAATTTTAAAAAGATAAGACAAAGTTTTGCCAGCAAAACGATTGTTCAACATGGCATGACGCAGTTCAGGGTTAGTTGTATGCACAGAAACATTAACGCTGAGGTTCATCTTGATAATCCGCTCAACATCGCGGTCTGAGAGGTTAGTCAGAGTGATATAGTTACCCTGCAAAAATGAAAGTCTCGCATCATCGTCCTTGAAATAAAGCGTATCTCTTAAACCTTTTGGCATTTGGTCAATAAAACAGAAAATGCAATTATTTCTGCAATTCTTCTTCTCGTCCATAAGATATGTTTCAAAAGTAATTCCAAGGTCTTGATACGCGTCTTTTTCCAGTTTTATAGTACGATTTTGCAAAGTAATTGTCAATTTTTCTGCGGTCGAATAGAAGCGATAATCCAAAACATCACTGATATTATGCCCATTTATCGCCAAAACAACATCATCAACGCAAATACCGCTCAAATCCGCAGGAGAATTTTTTTGTACAGAAACAATCTTCATTTTTTCCTTTTTAGTTTGAGCCGCAACACTTGCCTCTGCACCCTTTAATCATTGCGACCTTCATGAGCCACTGCAATTTTTTTAGCCTTACTCATTTGCAACCACTGACCGCGGAAGTAAATTAACGATTAAGTTAAATTATGTCACGAAACTATCAATTTTACACTATTAACTATCCAACGCTTTTTTATTTTGGGAAGGTTCCTTGCTTTGTGGCAGAATCAGAACCTTGACGTAGCGTTTACGCGTAGTAGGGAAACACTTGCCTCTGCACCCTTTAATCATTGCGACCCTTCATGAGCCACTGCAATTTTTTTTAGCTTTACTAATTTGCAACCACTGACCGCGGAAGTAAATTAACGATTAAGTTAAATTACTCCGCAGAATGCAGGCCCACGCTAAACTTCATCAACCGACATATCAATAACTTGTCTGCCATTGTATTGACCGCAAGTTTTGCAAACTCTGTGCGGAACCATAAACGCATTACAATTAGGACATTTCGCAAAATTAATTGTTGGTAATTTTGATACTGCTGAACGTCTGCTATCTCTTCTCGCCTTTGAAGTCTTTCTCTTTGGTACTGCCATTTTATTACCCTCTTCTATTCTTTAATTTTAGTACTTAACACCCTTTGGGGTATTTTTATTTTGACTGCTCTATTTTTATTTTAAATGATTTGCGACTTTACAGGCATTAGGTAATAGTGAATAAGTAATAGGTTATGGTGTTCGCCTTATGGCGGACGTTCATGACGCATAAATAATCGACTATTTTACTGTCGCGTTTTAGGGGTCTAGGAGGGAACACACACCTATTCCTGTTCACTATTACCTGTTACCTAAAATCCGTTAGGATTTGTATTTTAATACGTTTTCCGGCAAATCAGTGTCGTCCGCAGAAACGGTGAAAACGATAGTTGTAGTGCCGTCTGTGAGTTTTTCGAGTTTGCTGAGGATTTCGCCGAGTTTTTCATATTCACGACCTGCAATTCTCAAAATGCCGTCAACAAAAATATCACTTATATCATAGTTGCTTGCGAGCAAACCCGCAACAAACCCATAAAAAGCGTCATAATCTGTTATAAAAAATCTAGCTGTATCAACAAGTCTAACTCTATAACTAAGCTGATAAGTTAATTTAGGTGCTTGCTCTATACAAACAACATCGCCTTTTGTATTTTGAATACTTTCATTAATTCTGTCAATAAGTCTTTCTGTTTTCCCAGTTCCCTTTGAACCTGTAATAATTTTTACCATTTTTTACTCCTTTTTTATTTTGAGCTTTTTTTATTTTGGGCACTCTGAATTCGCCACTAAAACTTTTTGGCATTTACACTCTTAATTTACCCTTGCGACTTTTTTCTCTTAAATCATTTGCAACTTTTTTATTTTGTGCACTATGGATTTACCTTTGCAACTTTTAATCATTGCAACTATCCGACGCCATTGCTGCTTTTTTCTCTTAAATCATTTGCTTTTTTAGTCCTCACATTGTTTTGTGACTAAATTTACTCCAACTGCTCTTCTTTTCTTTTAAATCACTTGCAACTTTACTGGGTTTGGCGTAAATCATTGAACTTTTATAAAACTGCAAAACGCGGAGTTATGTTAACAGCACAGTTAAACTAACTCGCGAAACTATCAACTTTACACTTTCTAACTTTCAACTATCCGATGCCCCACTTTTTAGAGATAACAGCCTAAATATTTATAAGTTAAACTATTTATGAAATGAGGTTTTAGAACCGGTTTAATTACCATTATCAATTATTGAAGCTTCGCTTCAAGGCTTGCTTTTTCATTTTCATATCCTGGTTTACCGAGAAGAGCGAACATATTTTTTTTGTAACTCTCAACACCTGGTTGATTAAAAGGATTAACGCCCAACATATAACCAGAAACAGCACAAGCAATTTCAAAGAAATAAATCAACTGACCGACAGAAAATTCATTAATTTCGCTCACTTCAATCACGATATTAGGTACTCCGCCCTCAGAATGAGCGAGAATTGTTCCGTCAATAGCTTTTTTATTTACAACGGACATGTTTTGATTTGTTAGGAAATTAAGCCCGTCAAGGTTGTCTTTATCTGCTTCAAGGAAGAAATCTTTCTGTGGTTTTGCAATATCAACAACAGTTTCAAAGAGTATTCTTGCACCGTCTTGAATGTATTGACCCATTGAGTGCAGGTCGGCTGTAAAATTAGCGGCGGCGGGGAATATACCTTTGTTATCTTTGCCCTCACTCTCGCCAAAAAGTTGTTTATACCATTCGGCAAACATTACAAAAGCAGGTTCATATGCAACCATTAATTCAACACTTTTGCCTTTACGGTAAAGGATATTACGTACAGCGGCATATTTGAACGCGTCATTTTCCGCAAAAGATTTAGAATATGTGGTCTGTCCAGACTGTGCACCTTTCATAAGTTCGTCAATATCGCAACCTGCAACTGCGATTGGCAATAAACCGACTGCTGTTAGGACTGAAAACCTACCACCGATGTCGTCAGGCACTACAAAAGTTTCATATCCCTCTTTGTCGGCGAGTTCTTTTAATGTACCTTTTGCTTTGTCTGTTGTACAGAAAATATGGTCTTTTGCTTTTTCTTTTCCATATTTTTTTTCAACAAGTTCACGCAAAATTCTGAAAGCAAGTGCAGGTTCGGTAGTTGTGCCTGATTTTGAAATTACGTTAATTGTAAAATCCTTGCCATCAATGATAGAAATTAAATTGTTAATACTTGTTGCACTGATATTATTGCCCGCATAATAT
>BNZF01000040.1 GCA_026000865.1 Clostridia bacterium | reverse complement strand
AAAAATATTGATTTTTATTATAAAATTTCTCTCTATTTGACAATTTCTAAAAATAAAATTTGTGTAAGTATATGAAAATTTTGTCTGATGTCACGAATTTTAAAATTAAAAATCTCCTTTTTAGCTAAAATAAAAAAATAATCCAAAATAATTGCATTTGCTAAATTATCAACCATAATTAGTAAAAAAGTGTTGGGAAAAACCTCATGTATTATAAGATATTTCACCGATTTTTTTTGAATTTTGACACATCTATTTCGCGGTATTTGAAATTTATTTTTTGCAAAAGATTTAGGGTTATTTAACTTTGTGTTCGCCATAATTGGCGTGGAATCCAAGCCAACAAACGACGTATTTATTATATCTTTTTCTGCTAATTTCAAAACTTGATTTTGCATAATTTCTTTTAAAATTTGGTTGTCAAAATTGCGAATATATCGGTCAAAAGTCCAATAAGACGGTAGCAATTTTCTGATGTCAAAACCGCAGTAATGTGCGATTAAAAAGGTTATTATTTAGATAATCAACGAGGTCAGAAATTTGCGAAAATCGTTCAATTTTCATCAAAATAAAAGCACAAAATAACGCTTCTTTTTGCGATTTTCGCCCCGTTTTCGCGTGCGTTTCCGAGATGATGTTTAAGTCCAAATTCAAAAATAAAGTGTCGTAAAATCTCGCTTTCGGCTGCGACACAAACAGGCTGATATCCTGAATTATTTCTTGGCGATAGATACAGACCAACCCCTTTTTTGGCAAAATTATTTCTCAATTTAATTATACCATATTCGGTTGGTCTTTTCTATATTTTTAGTGATTTTATTAAGTGCCGTGCTTGTAATCTCGCTTGTAGACTGCATTTTTAGGTTTTGCTCACGGCTAGTGAACAATTACTAAGGAGGTGAAAAAATGACATTCATTAAATGGAAAAAAATGCGACTTGCAACAACTTTTGTTTTTATAACAACATTATTGGTTGGTGTTAGCTCATTTTTCACTATCCCCGCCGATGCTGTTTCGTCAAAAACCTACAAAGTTGGTAGTAGAGATGGTGAAGTTTTGACTATGGAAACGGCATTTAACCTTATGGACCGATATGTTGGCTATGCAGGATGGACATGCAATGCTGATGGTACATTGGGTTGGGATTCATTAGCACTTGGCATTGAGTTTCAAATGCGCACATTTAATAATCAAACTCCAGATGGCACGTCAGTTAATGGAACACTTGGCAAAGAAACAAAGAAAGCTTTGAACAAGTATGGGAATAATGCCGTAAATGGTAATAAGTTTGCTTTTAGAAGAGTTCACACGGGTACTAGCTTATACTCCAATCAAAACCTTTCGGGCTCGTCAGTAACAAGTATTCCAAGTGATACTACAGTTTCGGTTCACTATCGCAACCCATATGACTCTTCTAAAGTTTATGTAGAGTTTTATAAAGGTACTACAGTTTATTGCGGGTGGATGAGTGCTGGAAAACTTACACCTGTGCTTTTCCCATGATTACACGAATCAAATAATTTAAGTCAAATAATTTAAGAGGTGAAAAAATGTCTGATTTTTCAAAACAAGAAAAACCATATGAAGTAAAATATTCTACTGATGGTTTATATGGTGAGGCAAAAACTAAAACAGTTTATGCTACTGACAGAATTGCCGCTGGCAAGCAAGTTGAACAGAGCGGTAAAGATGTTCACATTCTTGGTGCTCCCGAACCTAAAGGCTGGTAAGAAAAAATTGGTAAAACTATAAATCGCTCTCATTTGTGAGGGCGATTTTTTTTATATTTAAAGGTCGCAATCACTCAAATCAAAGCCAGTAATTTCGTCAAGTGAGTTAAAATAGAGGTGGAACAGTGGTTGCAAATCAGTAAGACTAAAAAAGTTGCAAGGTTTCTTTAAAGGTGCAATAATAAAAAATCGCAATATCAAGCGAAGTGTATCAAAATAAAAAAAGAAAAAGTTGCAATAGCTCAAAAAAACTATGTTTGCAATCGCTCAAACCAAAGCCAAGAAGTCGCAAGTGAGTTAAAATAGAGGTGGAACAGTGATTGCAAATCAGTAAGGCGAAAAAAAGTTGCAGGGGCGTTGGAGAGTTAATAGTTTATAATTAACAGTTAATAGTTATCGAGTGACGCTTCGCGTCACGTTTTACGTGCGGGTAGCTTAACTGGTTGATTATTTTAATTCCGCACTTTGCAGTTTTATAATAAAATAATGGTTGCAAATCATTTATACTAAAAAAGTGCAGAAATTCATACGTAAGAGCAATGATTAGAATTTGCAAAGGTAAGCGAAGCGTATCAAAATAAAAAAGAAAAAAAGCTTGATTTTATTGTTTTGTTCTGTTAAAATGTAATATATATATTTATTAGGAGAATGAAAATTGAATATAGATACATTATTTGACAATGGAACGTATACTGTTTTGGGAAAAGAAAACGAAGTAATCACGGCTTTTGGGCATATCAATTGCCGAGCGGCATATGTTTTTGCACAAAACAGAGAAGTAAACAAAGCGGCACTGACGAAACATGGTGCTGAAAAAATCGCGAATATCTATGATTTAGCAGTAAAAACTGGTGCTCCTGTAATCGGAGTTTATGACAGCGACGGTGCATATGTTGATGGGTCTGCTGTAACATTAAAAGCATATGGAATTTTGCTTGGAAAAGTGGCAAAAATATCGGGAGTTGTACCTCAAATTTCTGTAATCACAGGAGTTTGTGCTGGTTCGGCGGCGTTGCTTGCCCAATCTGCGGATTTTGTTATTATGGCTAAAAACGCTGAATTTTATCACACACCTGTTTTTGACAATGAAAAAGGTGGCAAAGCGTCAACAGCATTAGAAAACGGCAGTATTTCCGCTGTTGCTCCCGACGAAAGTGAAGCTTTTTATCTTACAAGAAAAATACTTGACCGTTTACCACAAAATAATCTTGATAAGCAATTTCCTAATCCTTGTGAGACTTTGACAGATTTTGACCAGAAAGATTTGGTTAAGTCAATTGCTGACCCTGCAAGTATTCTCGAATTGAATATCGGTTACGGCAAAAAAGCGACAACTTCTTTGGTGCGTATTGACGGTGAAAATGTCGGTTTGATTAATGTTGACGGAGCACTTTGCACACAGGTTTGCAAGAAAATTTCAAGGTTTGTGCGAACACTTGATGCCTTTAATATACCGCTCATAACTCTGATTAACACGAGTGGTTTTAGTCGTGATGTTAACGCGGAAATTTCAGGCAGTATTAAGACTATGGCTGCTCTTGCAAACTCTTACAGCGAAGCTACCACCGCGAAAATCGCAGTTGTAGTGGGTCAAGGAATAGGTGCGGCGTTCACCGCCTTAACTAACACCTCAGACTTCACAGTTGCTTTTGAGGACGCTGTAATTTCGCCGCTTTCATCTGAAACTTATGTTGAATTTTTAAAACGTGAAGAGTTGAAAACAAGTTCAAAATCAGACTTAATACTCGAATATGAATCAACGCTCGCGTCTGCTAATTCTGCTCTCTTGCAAGGCGTTGTTGATATTGTAATACAGCCTGAGGATTTACGTGAAAATTTAGAAAATCTTTTGTTCATATTAGAGAGCAAGAGAGAACAAAAATTGCCTAAGAAACATAGTAATTTGCCTTTTTAATAACAGCCATGTTGGAGAGTTTATAGTTAAAAGTTTATAGTTAATAGTTATGGAGTGACACTTCGCGTCACGTTTTACGCGGGGTAGCTTAACTAATTGATTATTTTAATTCCGCGTTTTGCAGTTTCATAACTAAACATTGGTTGCAATTGCTCAGGCTAAAAAAGTCGTAGTGGCTCATGAAGGTCGCAATGAATAAAAGTCGCAAAGGTAAATGTTTCCCGACTACGCGTAAACGCTACGTCAAGGTTCTGATTCTGCCACTGGCAGGAACCTTCCCAAAATAAAAAAGCGTCGGATAGTTGAAAGTTAATAGTGTAAAGTTGATAGTGCGGGGAAGGGCTTTGCCCCCCGTCTACGTGCAAGCACTACGACAATCCACTGATTCTGCCACTGGCAGGTGACTTCCCGCTGGCGTTTCGCGACATAATTTAACTTAATTAATGTTTAACTCCGCGAACAATGGTCGCAATTGCTCAGGTTAAAAAAGTCGTAGTGGCTCATGAAGGTCGCAATGAATAAAAGTCGCAAAGGTAAATGTTGTGGCTCAAAATAAAGGAGTTGCAAGGGTAAATGTTGCGGCTCAAAATAAAGGAGTTGCAAGGGCGAACGTTGTGGCTCAAAATAAATAAGAAATCTTGAAAACAAAGTGAGGATTAAATATGAGAAATTTTAATATAACAGTAAACGGAAAACAATACAGCGTTGGAGTTGAAGAAATTGGGGGCCATGCCGTTCCTGTTTCACAATCTCCACTGCAACAAACCGCACAACCTATACAACAAACAGCACAAGCACAACCCGCTCCGCAAGCTGTACAACAAGCACCTGCTCCCGCCGTGGTGCCTGCGAAAGCAGGTTCGGGAACAAAAATAACGTCACCTATGCCTGGGACAATTCTTGATGCCAAAGTTAATGTCGGTGATACCGTTAAACGCGGTCAAGTTTTATTAATCCTTGAAGCTATGAAAATGGAAAATGATATTGTTTCGCCTATTGACGGAACAGTTTCCTCTGTTGTTGCCAAAAAAGGTGATAACGTTAATAGCGGTGACTTGCTGGCAACTGTCGAATAGCTTATAGTTAATAGTTTAAAGTGTATAGTTGTGGTGTCGAATAGTTAATAGTTATTGACGCTTTGCGTCATATTTACGAGGGGAAGCTTGAATTAATCGTTTGTTTTTGGTCGCGTTTTATTATTATAAATAAAAGTCGTAAAACGTGACAGTAAACTAACCACCTAGTTAAATTATGACGCGAAATACAGGCCAAAGTTGCCTGAAAATTAATTAAAATAAAGATAGAGGAAACTGGCTAACGATGCCTAAAAAGGCATTGAGGGGTAAAAAATGAGTAAATTATTAATAACAGAAACAATTTTGCGTGACGCACATCAATCGCTGATTGCAACACGTATGTCGACAGAAGAAATGTTACCTGCTTTATCTTTGCTTGATAAAGTTGGGTTTCATTCGCTTGAATGTTGGGGTGGAGCAACTTTTGACAGTTGCTTGCGTTTTTTGAATGAAGACCCTTGGGAAAGATTACGCACTTTGCGTAAAGAATGTCCGAATACAAAACTCCAAATGCTTTTCAGAGGGCAAAATATGCTTGGTTATCGTCATTATGCAGACGATGTTGTTGAATATTTTGTGCAAAAATCTGTTGCAAATGGCATTGATATTATTCGTATATTTGATGCTTTGAACGATATTCGCAATCTTTCGACCTCAATCAAAGCAGCTAAAAAAGAAAAGACACACACACAAGTTGCAATCAGTTATACTCTTGGTGAAGTTTTTACAGACGAATATTATGTAAATTATGCAAAACAAATCGAAAATGAGGGTGCTGACAGTATTTGTATTAAAGATATGGCGGCATTGCTTACTCCGTATGCTACTGAAAAACTTGTAAAAACATTGAAATCTGCTGTGAAAATTCCAATTCAGCTTCATACTCACTACACATCAGGGCTTGCTTCGATGGATATAATCAAGGGTGTCGAGGCTGGTGTTGATATTGTTGATACCGCTATGTCTCCTCTTGCTTTGGGAACTTCGCATGCTCCGACAGAAAGCATTGTTGCGGCTTTTGAAGGCACACCATATGACACAGGACTTGACCTAAAACTTCTGACCGAAATTCGTGCATATTTTATGACTTTGCGTAAAAAATACATTGATAACGGTTTGCTTGACCCAACTATGCTTGCTGTTGACGCTAACGCATTGATTTATCAAGTACCTGGCGGTATGTTGTCTAATTTGCTTTCTCAGCTCAAACAAGCAGGTAAAGAGGATAAACTTGAAGAAGTTATGCTTGAAGTACCGAGAGTGCGTACAGAGGCAGGTATGCCACCTTTGGTTACACCGACTTCGCAGATTGTCGGAACACAAGCTGCTATGAATATCATAACAGGTGAACGCTATAAATCTGTAACAAAAGAATTTAAAAACCTTGTTAAGGGAGAATACGGCAAAACACCCGTTGCCATTTCTGATGATTTTCGCAAACAAATTATTGGTGAGGAAGATTTTATAACTTGCAGACCTGCCGATAAACTTAAACCTGAACTTTCTGCTCTGCGTAACGAATGTAAAGATTTGATTATTCAAGAGGAAGATGTGCTTTCTTTTGCTCAATTTCCGCAAGTTGCACCGAAATTCTTTGAAAAACGTCGCCTGAAAATGTATAATATTGACCCACATTCTGACGCTGAAAAAGGTATTATTGCAGTATAGTATCATGACGTGCACAGGTAAGGTAGCACCTGCCTGCGTTTCGCGTCATAGTTTTACTGTATGATTAGTTAACTCACGCGGGCGGCAGGTAGCACCTGCCTGCGTTTCGCGTCATAGTTTAACTGTATGGTTAGTTAACTCACGCGGGCGGCAGGTAGCACCTGCCTGCATTTCGCGTCATAGTTTTACTGTATGATTAGTTAACTCACGCGGGCGGCAGGTAGCACCTGCCTGCCGTTTCGCGTCATAGTTTAACTGTATGGTTAGTTAACTCACGTGAGCGGCAGGTAGCACCTACCTGCGTTTCGCGTCATAGTTTAACTGTATGGTTAGTTAACTCACATGGTCGATTAGTTTTATCAGATTGCAATTTTTTGGTTTTACCGATTTGCAACAACGTTTTTCTTATAAACAAATATAACGCAATAGCAAATTAACTATTTGGTTTCACTATGGTAAACATCTGCGAATCCAACGTCATGATTGTCAATTATAAAATCTTGGAGATTAAATTATGACTGTTAATGTAAATGATAAGTATTTGAAATTTACAGAAAAAGAAAATATAAATATTGAAGCAAATGAACATTTAGGTGACCCGAATTATTAGAGTACTTTTGAAGAATCTATTGCTCGTATAGATGCAATAATAAATAGAAATGTTAAACGTGCAGTATAATTATTATAGAATTAACTGAACTTGCCGAAAATAGTTTGGATACACATTGAATTTATTGGTTGAGTAGGGGTAAATCCTGCTTTGAAATTGTGAAAAGCATATATTGAAAGTCTTATTCGCATAATAGAAAATCCAATAGTTTTCCGAAACATAACGGTAAGAAATCAAAAAATCTAAATTTAAGATATTTAATATTTTTAAAAAAATATAAAAATTTTTTGTTTAGAAGATAATAAAATTCTTGTTTACGATATACTTGATTGTAGACAAGATAATAAAAATAAATGAGCGTGATATAATTGCCAATAAGGATACCAAAAAGTCTCCCCGCGTTCGACACTTTGTACGAAGAAAATGTTTTCGTCGTGCCATCGCAAACAGCGGATAAACAAGATATTCGACCTTTACGCATATTGCTTTTAAACTTAATGCCAATTAAAGATGTCGCGGAAACTCAATTTTTGCGTTTGTTAAGTAACACTCCTTTGCAAGTTGACATTGAGTTTTTGGCTCTGAAATCTCACACCTCAAAAAACACCTCTAAAACACATATAGACACATTTTACAACGTTTTTGATGATATTAAAAACCAATATTTTGATGGATTTATAATCACGGGAGCCCCAGTAGAGCATTTGTCTTTTGAAGAAATTGACTATTGGGATGAGTTTTGTGAGATTATGCAGTGGTCAAGGTCTAATGTTCAGTCAACTTTGCATATCTGTTGGGGGGCTGTGGCTGGTCTTTATTATCACTATGGTGTACCAAATTATCATCTTGAAAAGAAAATGTCGGGAGTTTTTGAGCATAAAGTCACAGAGTCAAAAAGTATATTATTAAAAGGCTTTGATGAGATTTTCAAGGCTCCTCATTCACGTTATACTGAAGTTAGAGCAGAAGATATTGAAAAAATCTCTGACCTTTCGGTCATTGCAATTTCTGATATTGCGGGAGTGCACATTGTTAAGCGTAAAGGTTGCAGGCAGATTTTTATCACGGGGCATTGTGAATATGACCGTGATACTCTTGCAAACGAATATATCCGCGACAAAGAAAAAGGAATTTCAATTGATATTCCGTGCAACTATTTCCCAGATAATGATTTTTCAAAACTGCCACCGTTTTCTTGGTCGGCACACGCGAATTTGTTCTTTTCAAACTGGCTGAATTACTGTGTTTATCAGACAACACCATTTCATATCAGAACGATTACAGGTTTTTAGCGGGCGGGACCCCCCCCGCTGGCACATAACATGTGTCCGTGACATTTCGCGAGCGGAGAACCCCCGCTGGCACATAACATGTGTCCGTGACATTTCGCGACATTATTTAACTAAACGGTTAGTCGACTCACGCGTGTCGGAGAGTTTATAGTTAATAGTTGTGGTGTCGGCTAATGCCGACAGTCCGCGAGACGCTTAAATGTATGATTATTTTAAATTTGCGTTTTACAACTTTTACTTATAATAGAAAACGCGACCAGAAACTAACAATCATAAAACTAACAATACAGGACCTTTCAACTTTACGCTATAAACTTTTAACTATCCGACACCTGCCGTGTTTGAAATTTGCTTGCAAATTTCAAGGTAGCTTTTATAGTGTAAAGCTTAACGTATGTATTTTTTGTATAACTATTAAAACGCGACTGAGAACAATAGATTTAGTTTTACTATGTCGCGTTCCACAGGCCAAAGTGGCCTGCAACTTTCAACTATTCAATAGGAGAACTTTATGGATAACGATTTTACCGTTAAACCGCTACCCTTAGACGATGATGAAATTAAACCATTACCGCTTGACTTGGCAATTGAGGCTACCCCTTTGCCGTTAGACGATGAGGTCAAGCCTTTACCCCTTGATTATGATTTTTCCGTACCGCTTCCTCTTGTGGAAGAGATTACACCAATCGAGGGTTTACAAATGTACGACCCATTTGCGGAGGTTGCAGAAGTAGAAAAACCTGTTCCAAACGTACAAATGTACGACCCATTTGCGGAGGTTGCAGAAGCAGAAAAATCTATTACAAATGTGCAAATGTACGACCCTTTTGCAGAGGTTGCAGAAGTAGAAAAGGCTGTTCCAAATGTACAAATATATGACCCTTTTGCAGAGGTTGCAGAAATAGAAAATGCTGTTCCAAATGTACAAATATACGACCCTTTTGCAGAGGTTGCAGAAATAGAAAATGCTGTTCCAAACGTACAAATGTACGACCCTTTTGCGAAAGAAGATGTACAAGAATTTGATACTATCCAAAACAGTTTTTTGCTTGACGAACCTACCCTCAAGACTTTTAATACTCCTACGCGGGATATTGCTGAGCAGAAAAATTATGATGATGAATTAGACTTTTCACTTGACGAGCCTATTTTGACACCACCGACTAAATTTGCGTCTAATTCTGCGTCTAAATCTGCATCAGCACCTGAGCAAAACGATACACGTTTTGATGATATTGAAGAGATTTCTTTTGACGAAATAAAAGTCGCGACGACTGCGAAAAAAACACTTGATGACATTGAAACTGCTGTTTTTGACGATATAAAAATTGAAACAACGGTTAAAGCAACTCTTGATGATGTTGAGGACGTTAATTTCACTGAGGCGGAATATAAAGCCGAAAAGGTTGAAAAGAAAACGCTTGACGATATTGACGCTCCCGATTTGGCAGTGGAGGAAAAACCTAAAACTGACTATAAACCTAAATTTGTTGACCCATCTTTGGAAGAAGCAAAAAAATCCGCAAAGGCTAACGCCAACAAAGCGGCACTTTCTTCAAATAACGTTGATCCTCGCAAACAGTTAGAATCTATGCGTGAATTTCAACGCGAAAGAGAGCGTGAACTTGCTCAACAAGGTTTTGGACTTGTGTTTTTGCTGATGTTTTTTGGCATAATCGCTTGCGGTGCGTTCTATCTTTTTTCAACAGAGATTATTACTCCTTTCAAAGAGGACGCGTTGTTCTCAAACAAAATCCGTCAGTACATACCGTATGGTTGCGGCGTGACATTACTGTTCAGCATATTGTTAATTGTGCCGTCAAAAGGGTTGAAAGGCTTTGCTTCTTTTTGCTACTTTTTGATGTTTTTAGCATCTTTGGGGCTTGGAATACCAATGCTTGTTGCAGGAAAAGAAAGCATTACTCTTATCAACATTGCATTAGCAATTGTTCCGCCGATTTTGTTCTTAGCCAACTTAATCACCCTCGGCTCTAATGATAAAATTGAATGTTTTTATAAGAGAAAAGACGAATAAGCGGTGCCGTAGCACAGTTAATAGGTAATAAGTGCGGGGCGGGCTTTGCCCCCGTCTACGTGCGAGCACTACGACAAGCCACTGATTCTGCCACTGGCAGGTGACTTCCCGCTGGCGTTTCGCGACACAGTTTAACTGTACGGTTAGTTAACTCGCACGGGCGGTGTCGGATAGTTGATAGTTGAGAGTGTAAAGTTGAAAGATATGTATTTTTTATAGAACTATTAAAACGCGACAGTAAACTAACCACCCAGTTAAACTAT
The DNA here is from genome assembly GCA_026000865.1 of Clostridia bacterium. Classification (GTDB taxonomy): domain Bacteria; phylum Bacillota; class Clostridia; order Oscillospirales; family Ruminococcaceae; genus BNZF01. The sequence continues at coordinate 3,921 of BNZF01000040.1, read as the reverse complement.
CTCGCGGACCGTCGCCCGCAGGGCGGATACCACAACTATACACTGTTAACTTTAAACTATAAACTCACCACCATCGTATCATAATTATTCTTAAAGGGATTTATGATGCGGTGATGTAACACAATAATTCAGCCAGTTTGAAAAAATAAGAAAAGACAAATAAATGGAAAATAAAAAAATAGAAGTTGTGGGCTTACGTTTACACTCAAACCAAGAAATATTATACTTTCTTGCGAATAGACTTGTTGTTAAAGCAGGGCAATATGTTGTTACAAACACACCCAATGATATTGAATTGGGTGTAGTTGTCGTGCCGAATAAGATTACAGAGCCTGAAAAAGTGCGAATACCTTTTGAAAAAGACCGTCTCTATTCGCTAGTCAGATATGCAACATTAGATGACATTAAACAATCTGAAAAAAATCGCGAAGACGAGAAAAAAGCGTTTGAAGTTTGTGCTGAAAAAATTAAACAACATAAATTGCGAATGAACCTTATAGGCTCGGAAATGACTTTTACAGGCGGTAAAATCACATTTTTCTTTACTGCCGAAAACAGAGTAGATTTTCGCGAATTGGTAAAAGATTTAGCTGTAACTTTAAAATCGCGAATAGAATTGCGTCAAATCGGTGTGCGTGATAAAGCAAAACAACTCGGAGGTTTGGGACCTTGTGGGCGTGAATTTTGTTGCAAATCTTTTCAGAATACTTTTACTTCTGTGTCCGTAAAACTGGCGAAAGAACAAGGACTTTCACTTAATCCCGTGAAGATTTCTGGTACTTGTGGCAGGCTCATGTGTTGTCTTGACCATGAATATTCAACCTATCACGAATTGTTTATGACAACTCCAAAAGTTGGTGCGATAGTACAATTTGGTAAAAAAGAACAGGGAGTAGTTGTCGACGTGAACTTGTTGGCGGGAAAACTAAAAATAATTCCCGATTTAAACAAAGATGTGCCAGTCGTTCTTGATAAGAGTGAGGTTATACTCATAAAAGATGCAATCGAAAAGCCTGCGAGAAATGAAGACAGCCTAAATCGCTTGGCATGAGCGGAGCGGGTAGCACCCGCTGGCATTTTCGCGTCATTATTTAACTTTAACGGTTAAACTGTGTCGCGAAACGCCAGCGTGGGCTTCCTGCATTTATTACCTATTCACTATTAACTATAAACAAGGGGTGCTAATTGAAGCAAAAAATAATATCTGTGATGTTTGTTGTATATTTGGCGTTTCTTGTTTGGGCGATACTTTGGAAATGCCATTTTCCATATGTCGGCGAAATTCGTGTGATTAACCTTAATCCTTTTGCTGCAAACGAAAAGCTTGAATTGTTATTTAATTGGGTGATTTTCATACCGTTTGGTTTTTTTCTTTGCGAAACAGGTAAAAACCCTCTACTTGCATTAGCAATTGTTGTTCTTGCGAGTTTATCGCTTGAAACATTGCAGTTTTTACTTGGAGTCGGGTGCAGTGATACAACAGATTTAATTTTAAATTCAGTCGGCGGTGCAATCGGAATTATTTGCTATTGGTTATTAAGATTATTATTTAGACAACATACCACAAAAATCGCCTTAGTAATCAGTATTATCATCACATTGATGATTATTTATGCGGGATTTTCGTTTGTGTTTTTGGGACATATTCGGATAGGAAATATGATGTTTAGTATATAACTGGTGACGCTTTGCGTCACAGTTAATAGTAAACTGCACCGCGAAACACCAGCGTTGGAACTCCGTCGCGTGAAGTAAACTATCAACTGAGTTAAACTATACCCGCGAAATACCAGTGGGCGTTGCCCGCTTTAACTGGGTGGTTAGTTTACTGTCGTGGTTTACGACCTTCATTTATAATAACAAATCGCGACCAGAAACTAATAATAAATTCAAGCTTCCCCGCGTGAATGTGACGCGAAGCGTCACTCCATAACTGTTAACTATAAACTCTTAGACACCATAACTATTAACTATACACTATAAACTATTCACTATTAAAACCCCCACCCGCAACAAAGCAGGTGGGGTTATTTTCGAGTATACTGCAATAAAAATCACAAAATAAAACAAATCAGCCCATTGCAACCCTCATTGATAATACGTTCAAGAGTTTCACCAATTTTAAGGCGAGCTTCTGACGGCATATGTTCAAGTTTGCTATGCAAGCCCTCATTGACAAGAGAGAGCAAAGATTTACCGAAAATATTGCTGTTCCAAATTTTGCTTGGGTCCTCTTCAAAATCTTTTAGCATAAACATTACAAGGTCCTGTGTTTGTTTTTCTGAGCCGACAATCGGGCTGACAACCGTATTAATATTCGCTTTCATCAAATGAATACTCGGAGCAGACGCTTGAAGTTTTACACCAAATTTTGAGCCTTGCCTGATAATTTGCGGTTCTTGAAGTGTTAGTTCGTCTTGTGTCGGCATAACTATGCCATAACCCGTTTGTTCGACTTCGTCAAGAGCAGGTTTGAATTTATCATACTGTTTCTTAATTGATATTAAGTTCAGCAAAAGCGGCATTAAATCGCCCTCGGAGTTAATATTTAAACCTGTTGCTTCTGACAAAATTTTATAGAACAAAAGTGGGTCCAGCGTTACATCGATAGTTATACTACCTTTGCCGAGGTCCATAGAGGAAATCTTTACATCGATGACGTTAGGACAGTCTGAAATACCATAAATAGCGTCTTTAACTTCACGAACATACTTAATATTGCTTGCTGAATTTCTGATACAAGAAAAAACTTCTTCTTTTAGCCAATGTCCTTTTTCGAGAGTATTAATCCAACTTTGCATCTTAACATTAATTTCTTTAACAGGAAATTCATATAGAATTTTTGTGATTACTTGTTTAATATCATCTTGTGTTAAATCAACGCAGTTAAGCGGGACAACGGTTGTGCCGTATTTATCAGTAAGTTCCTCTGCCATTGCTCTTGCCTCGTCAGAATATGGGTCAACAGTATTCAGCACAATGATGAAAGGTTTATTTAACGCCCCAAGTTCATAGATTACTCTCTCCTCGACTTCCTCATATTCCTCACGAGGTATATCTGTAATCGAACCGTCTGTTGTAATTACAAGACCGATTGTGGAGTGTTCGGAAATAACTTTTTGAGTGCCAACTTCCGCCGCCATATTAAAAGGTATTTCCTCATCAAACCAAGGCGTTTGCACCATTCTTGGTGCTTCATTTTCGATATATCCCAAAGATGACGGAACAATATAACCAACGCAGTCTATCATGCGGACATTGAATTTTGCTCCATCGTCAAGACTTACTTCAATTGCTTCTTCTGGTATAAATTTCGGCTCTGTCGTCATAATTGTTTTGCCTGCAGCAGATTGAGGTAACTCATCAATTGCCCTGACTTTTTGGTATCCGTCATAAATATTCGGGATTACGAGATTTTCCATAAACTTTTTGATAAAAGTTGATTTTCCTGTTCTAACAGGTCCAACCACTCCGATATATATATCACCATTTGTTCTTTCCGCAATGTCTTTATATATATCTCTTTCAGTCGGACGAGATTCAGTTGTTATCATAGTGTGTGCACTCCTCTTTTTATACTCGCCTTTGCGATTTTTTTTGATATTTACACTCTTAATTTACCGTTACAACTTTTATAGGTAATAGTGCAGGTAATAGGTAACAGTGAATAGGTAATAGGTTATGGTGTCCGCCTTACGGCGGACGTTCCCGCGAGGTAGCTTAAATAAATCGTTAGTTTTGGGTCGCGTTTTAATAGTTAAGAGTAATAAGTTCTGTGTAAACCCGTAAAACGCGACATTAAAATAATCGTTTATTTATGCGTCATGAACGCCCGCCGTAGGCGGACACCACAACCTGTTACCTCTTACCTATTCACTATTACCTATTACCTATATCTATTACCCATACTATAAAATATTA
>BNZF01000039.1 GCA_026000865.1 Clostridia bacterium | reverse complement strand
TTTATAAACACGTTTTATTGGAAATAAAAACATAGTGGTTGCAAATTAATTAGGAGAAAAAAGTCGCAAGGGTTTTTTAAAGTTGCAGTGATTAAAAGTTGCAAAGGTTATTCCTGTGGCTCAAAGGAAAAAAGGAGAAAAAAGTCGCAAGGGTTTCTTTAAAGTGCATTGATTAAAAGTTGCAAAGGTTATTCCTGTGGCTCAAAGGAAAAAGGAGAAAAAAAGTCGCAAGGGTTTTTTTAAAATTGCAGTGATTAAAAGTTGCAAAGGTTATTCCTGTGGCTCAAAGGAAAAAGGAGAAAAAAGTCGCAAGGGTTTCTTTAAAGTTGCAGTGATTAAAAGTTGCAAAGGCAAGCGTTGCGGCTCAAAACAAAAAAATGGAAAGTTATATTGTTAGGCAGGCAATTGTTGATGAGAGGCAGAATGCCTTCGGATATGAGATTTTGTATACGGATAATAGGTTTAATTCTGATGAACTTGATGAGTCAACTGCTGCTAATGCTGTTGAAAATTTTCTTTCTTCGATGGATAGTGAAAAGTTTTTGAGTGGCAAGACGGCACTTTTGACTTTTACTCCGAACCTTTTGGAAAAAGAAATTCCTAAGATGTTCTCGGTGAATAAGCTGATTATTCAGATTGAAGACAGTCTTATTACGAACCCGTTGGCGTCGACTTTTATCAGAAAATACAGGACGATGGGTTATAAATTTGCTATTGTTGACTTTGAATTTGCACCAAGATTTTTTGGAATTTTGGATATTGTTGACTATATCAAAGTAAATTTTAAGAATTATTTTACAGCCGCGGCGTCAATTGAAAATATTATTAAAATTGGAACTTCTTTTGGAAAACAGGTAATTGGTTATAATATCGAGAGCCAAGAGGCATATGAAAAAGCAAAACAATATGGTTGTGTTTTTTATCAGGGTGCGTTTGTTTCCGAAAAATTGCCAACAACAATTAAGAAAATTGACTATTTACAGTCTAACTTTTTCCTTTTAATGGTTGCAGTTACAAAAGACGAACCTGATGTTGACGAAATTGAAAAATTAATTTCACGTGATGTTTCGCTGACATTTTCGTTGTTAAAACTTGTAAATTCGGCATATTTTGCACTTCGTAACCGTGCCAGAAGTGTTAAACAAGCGTTGGTAATTCTTGGTTTAGGACAATTAAAACATTGGATTTATTTGCTTTCTTTTAAACAAGATGACGGTTCAATGCCAGATGAATTGATTAAAGTTTCGTTTTTGCGGGCAACTTTCGCGGGCGAACTTTCGGAGTATGTTCATAACCTCATGATGAGCAAGTCGGAGGCATATCTTATGGGTATGTTCTCGACACTTGGAAAACTTATGCAGTTGCCACTGGAAGAAGTTTTGGGACAACTTCCAATTTCAGATGAAATTAAAGATGCTTTATTGTCACAAAAAGGAAAAGCTGGATTGCTTTATCGCCTAGTTCTTTCATATGAGCGTGCAGATTGGAAAGCAATTTCTGAAATTGCGACCGACCTTGACATACCTCAATCTCAAATTGCTCACAAATATTTTGAGTGTGTTGAGAGTGTTAACACTATTTGGGATGGGTTGACATCGCCACAGGAGTAGCGGGTAACACCTGCTGGTATTTCGCGACGGATAGCATCCGCCTGCTTTTTCGTGTCATAGTTTGAATTATTTGGTAGTTTAACATACGCGGGCGAATATATAACTAATTTTCGCGACGGGTATTATCCGCTTGCTTTTTTGAGTCATTGTTTAATTGAATTGATAGTTTAATTTCGCGGATTATTAGTGAATAAGTATTAGTGCATAGTTTTATTATAAAATATTTATAAATAAAAAGCTACTCTTTCATTGAGTAGCTTTTTTATTTTATAATATAGGGGTAAAAACGAGAAGATTAAATTGATTATTAGATTAAAATATGTCATAAAAGTACAAATAGAATTATTAAAATATCCGACCGCGTAAGTTAAACTAACGATTGAGTTAAATTATGCGTGAAATGCCAGCTGGGGCTCGCCACTGTCATCTAATATTTGCCAATTCTGAAATATTTTTAAGCGTTTTAGCGATTGCTTTGTCGGCAAGGTCATCGGTCAAAGTGCTGTCGGGAGAACGCATTACGATTGAATATGCGAGCGATTTTTTGTTCTCGCCAAGCTTTTGGTCGCGGTAAACGTCAAAGAGCGATATGCTTTCAAAAATACTTCCTATTGATTTTTTGATAATTGTTTCCAGTTGATATGAGGTTATTTTTTCGTCACAAACAAGTGCAAGGTCACGTGTAATTGACGGAAATTTTGGTATTGACTTATAGATAGTTTCGTTTTTTGAAAGTTGCAAGAGAGTATCAATTTCAAGTTTTGCAACAAAAACTGGTGTATCAAAATCATAATTTTTTGCAACATTTGGGTGAATTTGCCCGAAAATTCCCAGTGGTATAAATTTTTTATCATCTGGATTTTGTGAAATTTTTGCACCAATAACCGCGCAGCGGTAAGGATGCAGGGCAATTTGCTCCTCAAATTCACCATTCGGAGTATTATACACAGTTTTTAATATTCCAATTTTTTCGAGCAAAGTTTCAATTATGCCTTTCAATATATAGAAATCGGTTTCGCCATAGCAACCAATTGTCAAGCGGTCAAGTTCTTTTGGCAAAGTGTCGGGAGAAGTCGGAATATATTCTTTTCCAATTTCAAAAAACTTACCCGAAAGATTGCGATTATTGTTGTTAATCGCGATGATTTCAAGCATTGACGGGATAGTTGTGGTTCGCATAATGCTTGTATCTTCGCCTAATGGGTTTGATATTTTTACAGTATTTCGCAGTTTGCTATCAATAGGTAAGCAAATTTTATCAAGTTCTTTTGGTGAAATGAAAGAGAAAGTTGCAATTTCATTACAACCGACAGCACTACATATAGTATTTACAGTACGTATAAATTTTTGTTCATTTGTAAATTCTGCTTCTGCAACACCGCGTAATTTTGTGCTTTGAATGTTGTCATATCCATAAAGCCGTGCGATTTCTTCGGCGATGTCAGCTTTGGATTCGATGTCAATTCTGAAACTTGGGACGGTAATTTTTCCTCTTTCGAAAATTGTTCCTTTTGTTACGACTGTGAAATCAAGTCTTTCAAGATAATCGACCATGTCCTTTTCGGATATATTGGTTCCCAGGAAATCGTTTGTCCATTCAGCGTCAAGATATAGAGGAATTTTATTGCTAAAATTTAGGATTTCTTGAGAGTCGCAAAAGCCACTTGTAGATAGAGGTAAATTTTTGTTGCTGGAAACACAGGCAGGCGTTGCCTGCGTATAATCAACGTCAATAATCTCGTCAATGACCTCACCAGCACCGAGCAATTCGACCAATTCAAACGCTCTTTTAAGGCATGTCAGCGAGATTTTTGGGTCAACACCCTTTTCATATCTGGAAGAAGCGTCCGAACGCATACCTAGTTTTTTGGCAGTTTTTCGCAATGAAATTGGCTCAAAATAGGCACTTTCAAAGACAACTGTGTTCGTGTCGGGCATAATTCCGCTGTGTTCGCCGCCCATAATTCCCGCGATGCCAATCGGGTGCGTCGCGTCCGCAATCACGAGCATATCGCTTGAAAGTTCACGCGTAACGCCGTCGAGCGTCATGATTTTTTCGCCGTCAAACGCATCGCGAACAACGATTTTTTCGCCGTCAACAAAACGCAGGTCGAACGCGTGCATGGGTTGCCCGTATTCGAGCATGACGTAGTTGGTAATATCAACCAAATTGTTAATCGGACGAACACCGCTCGATTTCAGTCGTTCTCTCATCCAACGTGGCGATGGTTCGATTTTAACATTTTTAACCAAACCTGCACAATACCTCTTGCATTTTTCGCTGTTTTGTATTGTAACAGAAAGATTATTTTCGCCCGAAACGCCTTTGAAAGATGGCTCTTCAACACTATATATTGTGTTGAAAGTTGCGGCGGTTTCTCTTGCAAGACCAATAACGCTAAGGCAATCTGGACGGTTTGAGGTTATTTCAAACTCGACGGAAACATCGTCTAATCCTAGCAGTTCCGCAGCGTTTTTACCAATCGGACTGTTCTCTGAATTGGCACCCAAGTCTTTTGGGTCAATGATAAAAATCCCATCTTCAATTGCATATGGAAAGTCATTTTTTGTTAATCCTAATTCTGAGAGAGAACAAAGCATACCGTTGCTTTCAACGCCTCTTAACTTGGATTTTTTGATTTTTAAACCGTTAGGTAAATCTGCACCAATAGTTGCCACAGGTAAAAAATCGCCGATATTTACATTTTGTGCACCTGTAACAATTTGCAATAATTCGCTTTCACCAATGTCAATTTGTGTGATAAACATATGGTCACTATTAGGGTGTTTTTCCATATTTTTAACTTGTCCAATCACAACAAAATCGAGTTTTTGTTCACTAAATCCCTCAACTTTTGAACCGCTCAACGTCATTCTATGACAATATTCTTTTATACTACATCTAAGGTCTACATAATCTTTTAACCATTTTAAAGATAACTGCATTTTTTCTTTTTTTCTCCTCAACACTTTTTATGGGATTTGCACCCGTATTTCTTCTACCCTTATTTTAAGCGATTTGCAACCGTATTTCTTCTACCCTTATTTTAAGCGATTTGCAACCTTGCTGGCTTTGGTATAAGAAATTGCAAACATTGCAACCATTGTATTTTTTGTTTAAATGTAAAATATTTTTATAAATTACACCAATTGCCCGCGTGAATTAAACTAACGATTTAGTTAAATTATGACGCGAACCGCCAGCGGGGGCTCTCCGCTAGAATTGTTTCAAAAAACGCACATCATTTTCGTATAATAATCGCATGTCGGTGATGCCGTAGCGACGCATGACTATACGTTCGAGCCCTAAACCGAACGCAAAACCGCTGTAAATTTCAGGGTCGATACCGCAACCTTGCAGGACTTTTGGATGTACCATGCCCGCTCCGAGCAGTTCAATATATCCCTCTTGTTTGCACATCGAACAGCCTGTTCCTTTACACTTAAAACACATCACGTCAACTTCGGCGGACGGCTCTGTGAACGGGAAGTGGTGAGGTCGCAGGCGTATTTTGCAGTCTGCACCATAGAGTTTTTGCATAAGGGTTTCCAGCGTTCCTTTTAAATCTGCCATGGTGACGCCTTTGTCAACAACAAGCCCCTCGATTTGATGAAAAAGTGGCGAATGGGTTGCGTCAACGGCGTCCGAGCGGTAAACCCGACCAGGTGAAATTATTCTGATAGGCGAAAGTTCGCGGTTTTCTGCCTTTGCTTTTGCAACTTCCTCTTCCATAACGTGGACTTGAACGGACGAAGTTTGTGTCCTTAGCAGGATTTTTTCTGTGATGTAAAAAGTATCCTGCGTGTCACGTGCAGGGTGATTTTCGGGCAGGTTGAGTTTTGTGAAATTGTATTCGTCAAACTCGACTTCGCTCCCCTGTGAAACCGAAAATCCCATTCCAAGGAAAATTTCTTTGATTTCATCGGAAACAATTGTCAAAGGGTGCAGATGCCCGATATTGGGTTTTTTACCAGACATTGTTATGTCAATATATTCCTTTTCTATTTGAGCATTTTTTTCATTTTCTTCAAGCAAAGATTTTTTTTCGCTCAAAGCGTTTTCAATATCTGACCTTACTGCGTTGGCAACTTGTCCAATAATCGGGCGTTCTTCGGCTGTAAGGCTTCCCATTTGTTTCAAAATATTTGTTAATTCGCCTTTTTTTCCAAGGAATTTTACCCGCAACTCCTCAATCTGTTTTGTGTTTTCAGCTGTGCAAATTTCACTAATTGCCAGTGTTTTTATTTGTTCTAATTTTTCTTTCATATTTTATTCCTCTTTTATTTTGTGCATTCTGGATTTACCTTTGCACCTTTTAATCATTGCAACTTAAAAAAACCTTTGCGACTTTTTTCTTTTTACTGATTTGCGACTTTTTTCTTTTGAGCACTCTGGATTTGCCTCTGCAACTTTTATTCATTACAACTAAAAAAAATCCTTACAACTTTTTTAGCCTTACTAATTTGCGACAATGGATATTTTTGTAATATTATAAAAACGCGGAGTTAAACTAACAATACTACTAAATTATTCCGCGAAAATACAGGCGGGCGTTGCCCGCAACTATACACTATACACTTTTAACTCTCCGCGGGGGTTCCCCGCACTATTAATTGTTAACTGTTTTAACTGCTCTGTCAATATCTCTTTCCGCATCACGTTTAGCGGCGACAGCACGCTTATCATATAATTTTTTACCTTTACAAAGCCCCAGTTTCATCTTGACAAGCGAGCCTTTAAAGTAAACACTTAAAGGAATAAGAGTTAAACCCTCTTGTTTTATTTTTCCAAACAAAGAGAGTATTTCTTTTTTATGCATAAGCAATCTGCGGTAACGCAACGGGTCACGGTTAAAAATATTACCCATTTCATACGGCGAAATATGCATGCCCTTAACAAGCATTTGTCCTTTTTCAATCGACACCCAAGCATCTTTGAGGTTACACCCGCCGTTTCTGAGCGATTTTACCTCCGTGCCAACAAGTTCAATCCCCGTCTCAAAAGTTTCAATCACATAATATTCATGAAATGCTTTTCTATTCTCAGCAATAGTTTTAAAATTAGTTTTATTAATCATTTTTTTATTTTGAGCTACAATAATCACCTTTGCGACTTTTAATCATTGCAACTTTTAGAAACCTCTGTAACTTTTTTAGTTTTACCGATTTGCGGCAATGGATATTTTTGTAATAATATAAAAACGCGACAGTAAACTAACAATACTACTAAATTATTCCGCGAAAATACAGGCAGGCGTTGCCCGCTGCGACTTTTTTAGTTTTACTTATTTGCAACAATGGATATTTTTGTAATACTATAAAAACGCGACAGTAAACTAACAATACTACTAAATTATTTCGCGAAAATACAGGCGGGCGTTGCCCGCTGCGACTTTTTTAGCCTTACTTATTTACGGCAATGGATATTTTTGTAATACTATAAAAACGGACAGTAAACTAACAATACTACTAAATTATTCCGCGAAAATACAGGCGGGCGTTGCCCGCTGCGACTTTTTTAGCCTTACTAATTTGCGACAATGGATATTTTTGTAATACTATAAAAACGCGACAGTAAACTAACAATACTACTAAATTATTCCGCGAAAATACAGGCGGGCGTTGCCCGCAACTATACACTATACACTTTTAACTATAAACTATCCGCCACGAAATGTCCACAGGTTATGTGCATGCTAAAGCTACCTGCTTATTAACTATCCGTCACTCTCTGTAAATATTTTTAATTGTCAGTTTGTTATCTATAATTTGTCCATCTTGCATATCTTCTGTGAAAATAAATTTACAATCACTGTTTATTGCACTTGCCAGCATTAGACAGTCGTAATATGAGTAATTATAGCGTTCAGAAAGGTTTAATGCGTAGCTAATATCATTTAATTCAAGTTTTACAACTTCGCACATATTAACAAATATTTCAAGTGATTTTTTAACATCAGCTAATGGTAATTTCTTTTTACGTAACAAAACATTACAAAATTCATTCAATGTCTGTGTACTGATGATAGTATAATAATTTGATATATATTCTCGTGAAATATGAAGTTTTTCTAAGTTTTCAAGAGAGGCATAATATACAAGAATATTAGTATCAGCAAATGCTTTAACGTTCATTTGCTTCCTCCCTATTAAATTTCCAATCTATCGTTGAAATTTTTGGAATTTCTTTTTGTAATCTTGCAACTAATTCCGCTCTTGTTTCACCGCGTTCATTGGCTTTCTCTCTATTCCATACATAGTCATCTAAATCAATTTTAGAGGCGACGGCAAGAAGGTCATCGACTAATTTTTCTCTTGTTTTTTCACACTCATTTTCTTCTGTAATTACTTTAACTTTTGCGTTTTTGATTTTATCAAAATATTCACTTGGCACTATTATTTGTATAATATCTCCGTCAAAAATAACATTATCTAATTTCATATTTTACTCCTTTTTTTATTCTGAGTCGCAACACTTGCCTCTGCAACTCTTTTATTTTGAGCCGCAACGCTTGCCTTTGCAACTTCTAATAATTGCAACTTTATAAAAACCCTTGCGACTTTTTTCTTTTTACTGATTTGCGACAATGGATATTTTTGTAATACTATAAAAACGCGACAGTAAATTAAATGTTTACTATCTTTCAACTTTACACTTTTAACTATAAACTATCCGACACCCCGCGTAAATGTGAAGCTTCGCTTCACGTTTACGCGGGATAGTTTGACTTAATCACTTATTCTCGGTCGCGTTTTATGGGGTTAAAAAGAAATACATACTTTCAACTTTACACTTTTAACTATAAACTATCCGACACCCCGCTACCTGACATTATAAACAAAAAGATTAGCTTAGTCAAGTTAATCTTTTTATTTTTTTTTTATAGATAAGAATTTTAACGAAAAAACAATTAAGTTAAACTGTAACAAACTGTAACCAAATTTTACTTTTCATTTTTCCTCCAAACCGCTACCACCATTGGCATACGTCCGGCAATCTGCGTAAACTCACAGCCGTCAAACCCAATCGTCGGCAAGAATGCGGCGTATTCCTCTGACGTAAACTCAAGTTTCGGATCGAACCCAAACAGACGGTAAACGCCTAAGGTAAATTTCGAGAATCCGCGCAGGTTTTTGGTCATAGCCAATGGCAATATAACCATTTTCTTAGCCACGCGCCGAAGTTCTGCCGCCGCCTTTTTCGGATTGTCAACAAGGTGCAAAATTTGTCCCGCTACAACCACGTCAAACGAGTTGTCCGGTTCGCCAAGTTCATATATGCTCCGTTTCGCAACGGCGACATTAGCGAGTTTCGCGGTCTTGCGGCGGGCGATTTTCAGCATATTGTCGCTTATGTCGGTGCAGAGAATGCTCTGCGCTTTGTCAGCCACGGCGCAACTGATTGACCCCGTACCCGCTGCCGCTTCAAGCACAGACGCGCCCTGCGGCACAATGCCGCGCACAGTTTTCAGCATATCATCGTAAGCGCGACCATTTACTTTTTCGGCGAAGTCATAAAACGGAGCGCAAAAGTCCCAAAATGTCATAATATCGTTTCCCCTCAAACTATTTTACAGGTGTTCTACAACTCCTACGTCCATTCCTTCGCCGTCTTGCTGGACTTCACTTTCAGCTCGCTTTTTGAATCGTCAATCGTCCTGCCGCCGATACCCGACGCTTCGTCAAGATTGGATTCCTCCTTTCTATCGGATTGTCGGAAAGTTACCCGCCTTTTTTCGCCTCATACGGAGCAATCGTATTTTATCATAACCTGTCGAAAATAGTAATTAAAATTTGGTTACATTTTGTTTACATTGAAACAACAGTAATAGTAAATTAAGTAATAGGTGCCGTGTGCCTACGGTACAGTTAATAGTTGCAGGTAACACCTGCTGTGTTTCGCGTCATAGTTTAACTGTATGTTTAGTTAACTCACGCGTTTTGCGACCATTATTTTATTATAAAAACTGCAAAACGCGACAGTAAACTAATCATACAATTAAGCCTCTCGCGGACTGTCGCCCGAAGGGCGACACCGCAACTATTAACTATACACTATACACTATTAGATATTCGCTGTCGTTGCTCGCGTTCACGACTTCAATCTCGCTGTCATTCTCATAACTTCCACTTTTAGGGCGTGATGTTTTTCGAGTTTTGGGTCGTCCTCTAAAATTTCTTTTGCACAGGTTTGGGTGGCGTTAATTAATTCCATGTCGGATGCGATGTCGGCGATTTTGAGTTTTGGCAAACCATGTTGTTCTTTGCCGAAAAAGTCGCCTGGTCCGCGGTTTTTTAAGTCCTCTTCTGCAATTTGAAAACCGTCATTTAGCTTGCTAAAAATTTTTAGACGGTCTCGCACTTCTTCGACAGGGTTGTCTGATATTAAAACACAATAACTTTTGTCTTTTCCGCGTCCAACACGTCCACGCAGTTGGTGCAGTTGCGAAAGACCGAATCTGTCCGCGTTTTCAATCATTATAATCGTTGCATTGGGAACGTCTACCCCGACTTCGACTACTGTCGTTGCAACGAGTATATCGATTTCATTATTCTTAAACGCCGTCATTACGGCGTCTTTTTGTTCAGCGGGTAATTTTCCGTGTAAAAGTGAAACTCTGTAATTTCTAAAATAGCCGTGTGAAAGCATTTCACAATATTCGACAACAGAATTTAACTCTTCGCTTTCTTCAATCGCGGGGCAAACTACATACGCTTGATGTTTTAAATTCAGCTGTTTTTTGATAAAACCAAATGCTCGCTCACGCAGTTTTCCTGTAACAGCGAAAGTTTCAATCGGTATTCTGTCTTTTGGCAGTTCGTTGATAATGGTTATGTCAAGGTCGCCGTAGATTACAAGACCAAGAGTTCGCGGAATCGGTGTTGCGGACATTACCAGCCTGTGCGGAGCATTGCCTTTCGAGATTAACGCTGCTCTTTGAGCAACGCCGAACCTGTGTTGCTCGTCCATGATAACAAGCCCTAGTTTTTGGTATTCAACAGATTTTTGGAAAAGAGCATGAGTTCCGATGATAATGTCAAATTCACCGTTTTTGATTTGATTTTTGACAGCGTTTTTTTCTTTTGTGGATAAAAGTGCTGTTAAAAGACAAATTTTTGCTTTTTTGCCGAGCAAGTCACAAAAAGTGTTATAATGCTGAGTTGCAAGAATTGTTGTTGGTGCCATTAAAGCAATTTGACATTTGCCTTGTACCGCAAAATATGCTGCATATGCCGCAACTGCAGTCTTACCACTGCCGACATCTCCTTGAAGTAAACGGTTCATCGGAATATTTCTGCACAAATCCGCGGTGATTTCTGCGATTGCATTTTTTTGTGCGTTTGTTAGCTCAAATGGAAAAAGATTGGGCATGTCCACAGGTTTTAGTTCAAAATCAGTCGTTTCGCCGTTGTTGTATTTCAAAAACTGCATACCAAGCTGTAAGAATAATAACTCATCAAAAGCAAGCCTTTTTCGTGCAATTTCAAGCCCGTCATAGCTCACGGGGAAGTGAACGTTTTGCAAAGCTGTCATCAAGTCACAAAGCTCATATTTCTCGGTTATTTCAGTTGGCATATAATCCGATAATTCATTTTTGGCAATGTTAAGGCTTTCCCTAACATTGGTTTGAAGCATGTTAGATGTCAAACCGTTTGTTAGCGGATATACTGGTTGAATTAGGTTTTCAGCGGTAATCGGCACAATATGTGCGGCGATAAGTTGAATTTTGTCATAATATTGCGATAATTTGCCGTAAGCGTAATATTCTTCGCCGTCTGTTAAAGTTTCAAAAAGATATTTATGGCCGAAAATAGTTAACTCAAAAGAGGCTTCGCCGTCTGTTGCAAGAGCCTTGTATATTTCTATTTTTGCCGTTAGGTTCGGGCTAAGTTTGCGGATTATCTTTGACCGAACGCAACAATTTTCACCAATTTTTATATCAAAAACAGGCTGAGTATGTGAATAGTCAATATAACTTCTCGGGATATGATACAGCAAGTCATAAGGCGTATTAACATCCAATTTTCTAAGAAATTTTTCTCTCTTTATTCCAACACCGTTTAGGGTGTCGATTGAGCTAAACAGTTTATTCATCTTTTTATTTTTTTATTTTGAGCCGCAACGCTTTCCATTGCAACTTTTAATCATTACAATTTTTATGAGCCACTGCGACTTTTTCCGTGTAATTAATTTGCGACCATTGTACTTTTTATAAACTATCAAAACGCGGAGTTAAAAATAAACGCCCGATTAAATTACCCCGCGTAAACGTCGCCCGTAGGGCGACACCATAACTATTAACTATACACTATTAACTATATACACTATACACTATACACTATTAACTGTCCGACGCCTTTGCGACTTTTTTAGTTTTGCTAATTTATAACCATTGTTCGAGGAGTTAAACTAACAATTAAGTTAAATTATGTCGCGAAACTATTGTAGAGAATATGCCATATTTGAAAAGAATAACCGCCAGTTGCACCAAAACTGACGATTATGATGTTACAGACAAAAATCTGTAAACGATTAATTTAAAGTCTCGGGAAGACTCGCACAAAAGCTCTGCGGAGCTTCTTTTATTATTATATCCATAATTCTTGCTTTGTCAAGAATTTTTTATTTTTTTATTTTGGGAAGGTTCCTTGCTTTGTGGCAGAATCAGAACCTTGACGTAGCGTTTACGCATAGTCGGGAAACGTTTGCCTTTGCAACTCTTTTATTTTGAGCCGCAACGCTTGCCTTTGCAACTTTTAATCACTGTACCTTAAAAAAACCTCTGCGACTTTTTTAGCCTAACCGATTTGCGACCACTGTCGGATAGTTAAAAGTTTATAGTGTATAGTTAATAGTTATGGTGTCGTAACACGCCGACAGTCCGCGAGACGCTTAAATGTATGATTATTTTAATTCCGCGTTTTGCACATTTACGTACAAATGGCGTCAACTTTTAACTATCAAAACGCGACAGTAAACTAATCACAAAATTAAGCGTCTCGCGAACTGCCAGCGGGAAGTCACCTGCCGGTGGCAGAATCAGTGGCTTGTCGTAGTGCTCGCACGTAGACGGGGGCAAAGCCTTCCCCGCACTATTAACTATCCGACATTGCTCCTCGCAATATGTAATTCGGTACATCTCCCACTATTATTGTTTCTGCTAATAGGTATTCTGTTTGGGCGGTGGATTTGGCTTTGTATGTCGGCATCAGCATGGTGGTATCTGCTGTTAGGATTAAAGTTAGGCGGTGTTTGGTTTGGTTAATTCCAGCACTGATAAAATCACTTTTGATTTCTGTGTGTATGTTTGATAAAGGCATGAGCCGTAATTTCACGTTAAAACCTTTGCCTGCTAGGGTATAAAAAGGCGTCATGCTACCAATTGGAAATTTGAAAGTAGTTTTTTCGTTATTACTGAAATTTTTATTTATTTGTTTAATTATTTCATTTTCTATTACTGTAAATTTGATGGTATTAGTTTGAATAGATTTCACGTTATTGTTGCTGTCAGTCGTGATGTTAATTAAATCACTTAACCAATCGCTTTGTTTTAATAAAACTTCGTCTATGCTCTCGGTGATAATCCGAGTTACTTCTTGTTTGCCTTTTGTGTCGCATATATTTTTGATATATGGTTCAATGTGTTTATTTTCAATTTGCAAAAATAGGACAAGCAATAGAATTACGATTGAAGCAGAGCAGAATGCGGTTATAAATTTGTCTGTTTTTTTGTTACTGCTGTCACTTCTCATGGTTCTATTTTTACCTTAATTAATTTGCAACTGGACGGCGGTTAATAGTTTTTTTATTCTGAGCCGCAACACTTACCTCTGCAATTTTTAACAATTATAACTTTTAGAAACCTTTGCAACTTTTTTAGCATTACTGATTTACGACCACTGTCGGAGAGTTTATAGTTTATAGTTATGGAGTGGCGCTTCGCGTCACGTTTACGCGGGGTAGTTTGACTAAATCGTTTGTTCTTGGTCGCGTTCTGCAATTGTTATCACTATCAAAACGCGGAATTAAAATAACCATACAGTTAAACTAAGACGCGAACTGCCAGCGGGAAGTCACCTGCCGGTGGCAGAATCAGTGGCTTGTCGTAGTGCTCGCACGTAGACGGGGCAAAGCCTTCCCCGCACTATTAACTATACACTATTAACTATTAACTAACCAACAGGGCGGTATTACCCGCCCTTTTTGCATATGCGATTTTGTCACTATATAAATAATAACTATGTCTTTTTCAATTGACAGTTGACAGTTATGGTGTCGGAGAGTTTATAGTTGATAGTTTATAGTTATTGAGTGACGCTTCGCGTCACGTTATTCTTGGTCGCGTCCTGCAACTGTTATTACTATCAAAACGCGACAGTAAACTAATCACACAATTAAGCGTCTCGCGGACTGTCCGCGTCAGCGGACACAATAACTATTAACTATACACTTTTAACTATCAACTTGTCAACACCCACATCCTGCAGAAGCTGGAAGTGTTTGCGGTGAAAATTCGTCAACAGGGAAGCAAAGTTTGTCAAACGCTTTGCATGGGCTTTCGCTGAGGTTATGACATTCTTTTGTCGGAATTGTATATTCATAAGTTGAAGCAAGCACTGTAACAGGACGCGAAAGTTCAATCACAGAGAATAAGCCAAGTGTGATATATACGAGTTTTGTATTGGGGTTTGGGAGTTGATATTCTAGTGTGGAAGGGTCTGAGCCATGTCTGTTGTCCCCGCAACCGCAATCATGGTGGTGAGGAGGGTGATGGTGGTGATGGCAGTTATCGCCCCAATAATATGTGCCGATTTTTGCGTCAAGCACAACAGGTTTTGCAACTTGAACGGTTGCTGTTGGAAGTTTAATATCTTCTGCGGTGCAAGAGTTCATGATGTTTGGGTTCGGGAAGGCACCAATTTCTGTTGAAAAAGAGTTTGTGCTGATGTCAGAGCCATAGAGAATGCAGTTTTTTGAGGTGTATGCTGTGCCGAAAAGTTTAACAGGCTGGGATGTTGGTTTTTCATAAGCACAGAGTTCAACTCTAAAAATATAGGTCGCGTCAACGGAGAAGAAACCTCTGTTGAAATTGAGCGGTTCAACGTTAATTGTAACATTTTCCACCCAAACATTTTTGCATTTTACCATTGTGTATTGAGCAGGTAAAACACCGCTGTCGAGAGTCACGGGCAAATCTGCCAGACAATCTTTATCCGAACAACTGTCGAAAACTCTCTCTGCCTTAATCGGCACAACTTCGTGTGCACGATTTTCAAATAAATCGGTTAATGCCATTGTAATATTCCTCCAAAATCTTAGCGGGAATAAACCCACTTTTTTTAATGATGCAAAAACAAGTTTTTTTACTTATTTTTATTAAACTAGTTCTAATTTTTTAAGAAAATCTTGGTTGTTTTGAGAGGGGATGGGGCTTTGCCCCACTTTATGGTCGGGGGATTGGGGGCGAAGCCCCCTTCGTCACCTTTTGCACATAAATCAAAACAACAGGTTTTAGAATTTGTTCTAAAATTTTTTAAGAAAATCTTGTGTTTTGAGAGGGGATGGGGCTTTGCCCCACTTTATGGTCGGGGGATTGGGGGCGAAGCCCCCTTCGTCACCTTTTGCACATAAATCAAAACAATAAATTTTAGAATAGTTTAAATGATGTAAAAACAAGTTTTTTTACTTACAATACATTATATTGAAAATAGGAGGATATGTGACTAAAAATCAAGAATTTTTATCAACTTGATTAAAAATCTTACAATTTCCGATTTTTTTGCTTCTTTCGTCTAATTCTGATAATACATCATTAAACGGTAAATT
>BNZF01000038.1 GCA_026000865.1 Clostridia bacterium | reverse complement strand
ACATTTACCTTTGCAACGATAAAAACAGTATGATTTATGAACATAAAGCAAATGCAAAAAAGCATTGGACAAAAGTATGCAAACAAAAATATTAAACCTGTTCTAAACATTATTTATTACAGTTTTAATAAAACATGGGGGCAAAACCCCGCTTCACCAAGAAAATTTTCACAGAAATGACGATTTTATTTCGAGGTAAACGATAAAAACAGTATGCTTTACAAACATAAAGCAAATGCAAAAAAGCATTGGACAAAAGTATGTAAACAAAAACTTTGCGATTATTAACTAGCATATTTACCAATAAAACATATTAAAATTCAATGTTCTTTGTGAAATATACACAATAAATATTAAATTTACATAAAATTTATTGACTAAAATTAATAATAAGTATAAAATGCACAAGAAAATGTGTGTAGTACTGTGACTGCTGTGATTTTAATGTTGACGAATTTTGTAAGCAAATAATAGACAGATGTTTTTAGCAAACGTTCTATCTACCTATATATATTCAAAGTTCAAAGTTTACATTGAAAATTTTACAACAGCAACCATGATTTATGGTTAATCTTTAAATTTATAAATTTAAAAGGTTTAACTTTTAGCAGTTCACATCTAAAAAAAACTATAACCTTGCATTATAACGGAGTTAGTTTATGGCAACAATTAAAGATGTCGCAAACGATTGCGGTGTTTCAATCGCTACCGTCAGCAAGGCTATGAACAACCATAGTGATGTTTCGGACAAGACAAAGCAGAAAATTGCAGAATCCGTAAGGCGTTTGGGCTATCACCCAAATTCGCAGGCACGTTTTCTTAAAACAAACAAGACTTTTAATATCGGTTTAATTTATGAGGACAAGGCTCACGGCGGTCTAACACATCAATTTTTCTCAAATGTTCTTAACAGTTTCAAAACTGAGGTTGAACAGCTTGGCTATGATATTACGTTCATTTTCTCGCAAGTCGCACATACTCCAATGACTTTTTATGAGCATTGCATGTTCAGAAATGTTGACGGTGTTGTGATAGTTTGTGCAGAATTTGAAAATGATAATGTGCAAGAGCTTTTACATTCAGAAATACCTCTTGTTGCAATTGATTATCTTCAAGAAAATGTTTGTTCAGTTGTTTCGGATAATGTAAGCGGTGTTGAGGAAATTGTCGATTATTGTGTCAAAAAAGGACATAAAAAAATCGCCTTTATCTATGGCGACCAATCACAAGTTACTGATACACGTTTGCAAACTTTCAAAGATACCATGTACGCAAACGGAATAGACATTAATCCTGCTTTTATCAAAAAAAGTTATTACCATAATCCCGAACACTGTGAAGAAGTTGTTTTGGAACTTTTGGGCGAAGAAACTAATTATACTTTGCAATCTAAGCAATCTAAAACTGATAATCCGCTGGCGAAAATAAAAGAGCAGATAGAAGTTGATAAGCCAACTTGCATAATTTGCACTGATGATTACGCTGCCTTGGGTGCATATAATGCAGCCGCCGCGTTGGACTTGAAAATTCCGCAGGACATTTCAATTGTCGGCTATGACGGCATCAAAATCACACAAGTTATTAAACCACATATCACAACATATAAGCAAAACGCGGTTCTGATTGGTCAGCGTGCGGCATTTCTCCTTGCAAGAGCGATGAAAAAAGAAGAAATTCCCGTTGATGAGCGTGTAATAACCGTTAAAGGCGAGCTTTTAATCGGAAAAACGGTTGCTAATATTAAAGTTTAACATTCTTTGTTAATGCCAAGTTTTTTTATTGAAAAACGTTTAACATATTTGTTATACAATACTGTTAAATATGAGTTTTATAGTTAAATAGGTTAAAAATGTGGTTGCAATGATTTACACCAAACCCAGTAAAGTTGCAAGTGATTTAAAAGAAAAGAAAAGAAGAGTAGTTGTAATAAATTTAATCGCAAAACAATGTGAGGACTAAAAAAGTAAACCCAGTAAAGTTGCAAGTGATTTAAAAGAAAAGAAGAGCAGTTGGAATAAATTTAATCACAAAACAATGTGAGGACTAAAAAAGTAAATTAATTAAACGAAAAAAGTCGCAGAGTTTTCTAAAAGTTGTAATTGTTAAAAGTTGCAAAGGCAAGTGTTGCGGCTCAAAATAAATATTTAGATAAATTTTAAAAACAATCAGCATATTAAACAAATTATTTTGTAAAAATCTAAAAAAGCAAAGCACATTAACCAAATCAACATTTAGTGTTTTGTGGTAGATTAAATACAAAAATGCTTAAAATATTCTTAAATTCTTATTTTTCTAACACCTAAATTTCACAATAACAGGATATAATAGCATTACAGTTTAGGAGTTCTTAATATTAAATGTTTCTTTCATAGTTATTATTGACTATATGCTCGAAAATATTCATTGGTCTATTCACAATGGGTCACAACGGGGTAAAGTAAAAAGTAATTTGAAAAGCCTTCTAGGCTGGTTATAAAAAAGTTGGTTATAAAAAACAAGATTTGTTTTGACCCCAATAATTGCGAACCGAAAAATATTAAGTCAATACTAAAACTGCATGTGTATTGACCATAAAAAAGCAACTTCCAAAAGCGTTACAGCAGGTAATGCATTTAAACGAAAAATATTTCAGTTGAACACATGAACACAAAAAGTGTACAATTTGAATATGATAAAGTGATAACCTCAGCCGTGTAGCAAAAAAACGACTACAATCGTTTGAAAATTTGTTGCAACTTGCTCGGTTTATCACAAATTAAATTTGGTATTAAATCCGTTCTCGGAATTAATATATAAAAAAAGAAAAAAACGCATAGGCGTTGATACCGTGCAAGTCACGGGTACACATTAAAGCAAAGGTTCAATCCAAAGGGGTGAGCTCGCAAGAGTTTGCTTTCTCGAAAAGCCAAAGCGAAATTGTGTATGTAAGTTACGTAACCCGTAACAATAAGGAGGAAAATTTCCAATGAAAACATTAAAGAGAACTCTTGCTCTTATCGCTGCTCTTACTGTTGTTGCAACAACTTTTGCTGCTTGTAAAGACAAAGACAAAGACGAAAAATCATCTAGCTCTTCCACAACAACAACTGGTACTTCCGCAACAACTGCTGCTGGCGAAACAACAACTGACGGTGCAGTTGACCCAGGTCCTGCTTCTGCTAAGCCAGACGATTCTGCTGTTACTCTCAAATCAGGCGGTGCTAACTTCACAGTAGTAGCTTGGAACCCTAACGATTTCCCTGCTCTTCTCGCTACTTTCGCTGGTAAAGTTGACCAAGTTTCTGCTTCTGACGCTGCTGTAAACGTTGACTTGCTCAAAGGTGCTACAACTCCTTCTGGTGCTGCAATCAACTTCGTAAACCTCAACGTTGGTTCTGCTGACGCTAAACAATCATACGATAACATGCTCGCTGGTGGCGAAGACATCGACATCTATGCTGCTGAGGCTGATTTCGCTCTTGATTACATCGGCGATTCTGCTAAATCTGCTGATTTCAAAGAACTCGGCTACAAAGAATCTGATTGGTCTAACGCTTACAAATACACCCTCGAAATCGGTAAAGACGCTAATGGTGCTCTTCGTGGTATTTCTTGGCAGGCTTGCCCTGGTGGTTATTCTTACAGAACTGACCTCGCAAAAGAATACCTCGGCGTTGAAACTCCTGAAGCTATGCAAGCTAAGGTTAAAGACTGGGATACAATGACAGCTACTGCTGCTGAATTGTCTGAAAAATCAGGTGGCAAAACCGCTATCACAGCTACTCTCGGCGGTATTTGGCAAGTTTACCAACCAGCTCGTGATAAATCATGGGTTGTTGACAACAAACTCGTTGCTGATGATGCTAAATCTTTGAAATTCGTTAGCCTTGCTAAGGAATGGATTGACAAAGGCTACACAACTAAGGTTGGTCAATGGTCTGACGCTTGGAAACCACTCGGTCAAGACGGTTCAACTCTCGGTTACTTCGTTTCAACTTGGGGCTTCGGCGATACTATCCTCATCGGTGCTGCTGGTGGTAAGGGTGGTGCTTCCTATGGTAAGTGGGGTCTCGTTACAGGTCCTCAAGGCTTCTTCTGGGGCGGTACTTGGTTCATCGTTAACCCTAAAACAGATAACGGTATCGATGCTAAGGACTTCATCTATGAATTAACCCTTAACGAAGACACAATGGCTAAATATGCAAAAGCAAAAGGCGAATATATGAACAACAAGAAGGTTATGTCTGCTGGTAAAGAACTTGCAAACGCTGACATTTCTGAAAACTTTGGTGGTCAAGACTATATCTCTGGTCTTTCTGCTGCTGCTGCTGCAATCAACATCGACTCTACAAAAATCACAAAATATGACGCAACAATCAAAGCTGACTTTATCACAGCTGTAACAGATTACACCAACGGCAACTATGCTAGTGTTGATGCTACTATTAAAGCATTTACAGATAAAGTTTACGGCGATATTCCTTCACTTACTGAGTAACTTTTAGTAAGTACTGGTCTGAGAAAAGTCATTAGACTTAATTAGGTCAAAAAATTTGTTAGTTCCCAAATCTGAAAAGACTTGTGTTACTATCAAACAGCATATGAAATAAATAGTTTGAATATATTGTGTAGAGGGGTCAAACCCTCTACACATACATAATCATTTTAATGTGATAAACTGGTGTGGAACTGGTGAATTGAATACAATATAGCAAACAAAATTAGTCTGAATTTTTGCGGGTAGTTAATTTTACCTGTTATTTCGGACGTGTTCTGTTGTTCTTATGTTTTGCTCTATTGCGTTCTTTTTATGCACTTTACTTATGTTTTCAGACAATGTTTTCGTGTGCAACTTATACTTTTTTTGTGCTTGCTATGTTCTTTCTATGTTTCGGCTATGTTTCGGCTATGTTTCGGCTATGTTTCGGCTATGTTTCGGCTATGTTTCGGCTATGTTCTTTCGTTATTTTAGCGTTATTTTGGCTATATGCTTTTTATGTTATGGCATGTTTTCCCTTATAAACCTACTGTTCACATTTTAAACAGTTTATTATAAAATCAGCGATTTTTTTGCATACATATTTAATTGGCAAACGGAATTTAACCGGTAAATACCCGGTAAATAGATAGTTTAGGAGAGAAGAAAAAATGCCTTCAAATGCAGCAAGACGTATTAAGTCTATCAGCTACGCACGGTATGGGTATTACTTTATTATACCATTTTTCATCGTGTACATCCTCTTCCAATTCTGGCCACTCATTCAAACCTTTATCATTGCGTTCTATGGTAATACTGACCTCGGTAACGTAAATGGTGATGGCAGCAGAATCCAAAACCTCAAATACACTGACGAATTTGTTGGTTTCCAAAACATCAGTGAATTGCTTTTTAACAATAATAATGAGTCTGCTGGCCGTTCTATAAGAGTAAACAGCACGGATTTTTGGCAGTCTTTGGAAAACACTTTAATTCTTTGGATTGGTAACTTTTTACCTCAAATCTCTCTTTCACTTTTGCTCGCAGTTTGGTTCACAGACGCGAAAATCAAAATCAAAGGCAAAGGCTTTTTCAAAGTAATAATGTATTTGCCTAACATCATCACTGCTGCTTCTGTTGCTGCATTGTTCAAAACTTTGCTCGATGATACGCCAAAATTTCCAGGTCCTGTAAACGGATTTTTCATGGACTTATTGGGCAGAGACTTAAAAGCTGACCAGCCTTTTACGTTTATTGCTAATATCACATCTGAGCAACCTTGGTTGCCACGTGCATCTGTTATGTTCATTCAAACTTGGCTTTGGTTTGGTAACACAATGCTCATGTTAATGTCTGGTATTATGGGTATCAACGGTTCTCTCTTTGAAGCTGCTGACATTGACGGTGCAAACTCTTGGCAGGTTTTTGTTCACATCACACTCCCGCTATTGCGTCCAATTATGCTCTATACACTTGTAACCTCTATGATAGGTGGTTTACAAATGTTCGATATTCCGCTACTGTTCCGACAAGGACCAACGTTTGCATCTGTTAACCCAAATCTGCGAACGATTGCCGTCTTTATATTCTCGAAGTTCCAAGCGGATAAGGTTAAGAACGCTTGGGGGTATGCAGGTGCCGCCTCGGTTATCCTCTTTGTAATGACGTCGATATTAGGCACAATTGCGTTCTATATTAACCGAGACAAAGATGCACTCGCAAAGAAAAAACAAATCAAAAAACTTATCAAACAGCAAAAAATTAAAGCACAAAAAGCAACTTTGGGGGGGTATAGCGGACTATGAGTAGAAATCTTGACGTTGTTAATCCTGATGAAAAAACTGGCTCATATCATTTAAAAGTATTTTTAAAATCTATGGGCGTTATGCTTGGATTGATTATTTTAACCCTAATATGCTTAGTGCCAATTTACCTCATCGTTGTAAATGCGTTCCGTACCGAACAAAATATTACAAATACAGCTCTTTCTTTCTTACCTGAATTTGGCACAAAAATGCAAATTGATGGTGAAATGAAAGATGTAAACGCTTGGCAAGTACTTGTTCAAAACTTGCATACAGCAAAAGTACGTTTGCAATTTGACGCTCTCCCTGGTTTTAGAAACTCACTGATTATCTCAGTTTCTTCCACCATCTTAACAATTTTCTTCTCTTGTTTAACAGCATATGGTCTTTGCGTTTATGATTTCAAAATCAAAGACAGTGCCTTCACTTTCGTTGTAGCCGTTATGATGGTTCCAACACAAGTAATGGGTGTTGGTTTTATCAGATTTATGATGAATTTCTTTGGCATGAAGCTGACAGGTACGTATTGGCCGTTGATTATTCCCGCCATTGCCGCTCCTGCTGTCGTGTTCTTTATGTGTCAAAACATGAAGTCAACTTTCCCGTTTGACATTATTGAGGCCGCCCGTATTGACGGATGCGGGGAGTTCCGAACGTTCCTAACAATTGGTTTACCAATGTTAAAACCTGCAATTGCGGTTCAAGCAATTTTCGCTTTCGTTGCAAGCTGGAACAACTTCTATACACCTCAATTGATACTCGGCTCTTCAACTGATAGGTCGTGGGAGAAGCGAACGATGCCACTCATGATAGCGGGTGTACTCTCGAACGATAACGTCCGAGATAAGGGTGCACAAGCCGCTGTTATCTCTCTCTCAATCCTACCTCTCATCATCGCTTACGTTACACTTTCCCGCTTTATCATCGAAGGTGTTGCTCTTGGTGGCGTAAAAGAATAGCACTAATAAGTAAATTAAATGAAAACCGTCTCTTTTTGGGGCGGTTTTGTGGTGGGTAAGCACCATGGCACATAACATGTGGACATTTCACGGCGGGGGAACCCCCGCTGGCACATAACATGTGGACATTTCACGGCGGTGAACCTCAGCTGGCACATAACCTGTGCCGTGACATTTCGCGTCCTAGCTAACTAACATCGTTAGTTTCATTCACGCGAGCAAAGGTCTAATGAGTAAATAAAATAAAAACCGTCTCTTTTTGGGGCGGTTTTGTGGTGGGTACAACCGCTGGCACATAACATGTGGACATTTCGCGGCGGGGAACCCCCGCTGGCACATAACATGTGGACGTTTCGCGTCCTAGCTAACTAACATCGTTAGTTTCATTCACGCGAGCAAAGGCCTAATGAGTAAATAAAATAAAAACCGCCTCTTTTTGGGGCGGTTTTGTGGCGGGTGGTAGGTAACAACCGCTGGCACATAACATGTCCGTGACATTTCACGGCGGGGGTAGCAACCGCTGGCACATAACATGTGGACGTTTCGCGTCCTAGCTAACTAACATCGTTAGTTTCATTCACGTGGGCAAAGGTCTAATGAGTAAATAAAAAAAAAAAACAACCGCCCCAAAATAAGACGGTTGTTTTAATTCAACTTTGAAAAAATAGTTTATTATAAACCTTTGCCCGCGTGAGCCAAACTAACAATTTAGTTAAACTGTGTCGCCTGTTATATGTGCAGGCGGATGCTATCCGTCGCGAAAACGTCACCTGTTATGCTATCCGCATCATTTGCAACAACGATTATAGAAGTCGAACCATCCGTCACAGGAATTGGATTTTTGCTGACTTCTTTTGAGAAGTGAATAAGTTCAATCGAAATTTTTATTACAAACAAAACGATTAAAACGATGACGATTATAATCGGGAAAATCAACCAATCGACTTCCTGTTTTTTGCGTTTTTTGACAAACTTAGGCTGAACGACAGCAACTTCGCCCTCGGTATTTGCCTCATTCTCGCCCTTACCTTTTTTCTTTTTTTTCTTTGGGTCTTCTTCTGTTTTTTTATTATTAGCCAAAATTGCACCCCTTTATATGCTGTTAATGATTTTTGTAA
Source organism: Clostridia bacterium (assembly GCA_026000865.1). Taxonomy (GTDB): domain Bacteria; phylum Bacillota; class Clostridia; order Oscillospirales; family Ruminococcaceae; genus BNZF01. The sequence goes on along the minus strand of BNZF01000038.1, from coordinate 7,317 downwards.
AACCTAGGAGAATTATAGCACTCTTACATTCGAGTTATTTACACAGCAGAAACTGTTTTATCTAAAAATTGGGCAACCTCGTCCAAAGAATTAAACTCGTTCATAACAATATTTTCTGCTTTATCTGAGCATAATAAACCTTGCCAAGTTTTACAAATAAATTTCGTAACATCTGTATCATCTTTTACAAAAGTTATGAGATAGTTAAAAACTTCGTTCTCAGTTGTAACTGAACCAGAATATGGATTTCCAAAGCGGAAATATTCTTCTTTTGGCAAAATCATAATTTATCTCCACTCAAAAGCTTTTTGCTTAAACACTAAAACAATTGCCGAAAAAATATCCAAAATTTCTAGCTAACATCTGCTTTGCGACGGCGTCTATAAAGAGTTTGTGCTTCGAGTTCATTTAATTCGTCAGGCTCAATATCGGGGTCAAGCGACCATTCCGACCAAACGCTCCAAGCAGAATATTTCTCAGCTTTGAACATATAAGTTACTTTTTCGAGTTTACGCTTACGATATTTTGTCCAAACTGTGTCCGCCAAACCAACTCTTGACGCATATTCAATTCCACCGATATAATATGAAGAAATTCTGAAATTTGATTCAACTTCGTCACCTGCGGGGGTTTTATCAAAACCTTTTTCGGGAGACCAGTTTTTTGTCTCCGCAGGAGCGTCCGATTTATCAATTGTCTCATTATATTCCCAATTTTCGACAGTGGTTTTCGGGTTGAAAAACATAGCGGTTTCGAGCGAACAATAAGAATTTGATATGCTATCAATGCCGTGATATGTCCAACCGAAATATTTAAAACCAGTATTAATTTTTAAAATCTCGCAAGTATCAGACGGCGGGCGGGATTCTTTGCTGTAATATTTATCAGTATCCCAGTTTGAATATTCTTTTTTACTGTTATAAAGGTCGAAACCAGTCATCGTGTTTTTATCAGATTCTTTTTCCTCAATGAATTTTTCACGTGAACGATAACGATAAATCGTTTTGCTTTCAATTTGGTGTTTTTCATCAGAAAGATACGGGTCTTTTGTCCATTTTGACCAACTGCCGACACTCACAAGCACAGTAACAGTTGACCCCTCTTGGGCGTATTCACCCGCTTTAATATCTTGTGAAACAATTGTACCTTTTGGAGCAGACTCGTCATTAATTGTTTGCAAAACAGGTTTCAAGCCCGCACGTGTCAACATTGCCTTTGCAGTTTCTTTTGTCATTCCTGTAACATCGGGGATTCTAATATTATCATTGGTTTCGGTATTATCAGTTTGTGCAACATTTTGCGGTGTTGGTGCAGTTTTCTCCGTGCTATTTATCACAGGTTCAATGGGAGGCTGTGCTTTCTTTGCAACGGGAGCAGTGACCACAGGAGGCGGAGAAACAAGCTTTGCAGGAGGAGGCAAAACAGTAGGAGCAGGATTTATAGGTGGTACGGCGTTTGCGGGCTGAGCAGAACTATTCACAGATGGTGTATGTTTTTTAGGGACAAAACTATCAAACGCATCAAACTTTGACACATGTTTTTGCTGTTCAGTTTGAGGAGCAGGCTTTGCAGGTGGGGGCGGTTGTGTTTGTACATTTTTCGGCATACTAACAAACTGGCTTGAAGGAGGAAACGCCTGAACAGGCTTACTCGCAGTTGGTGGTACATTTACCACTGGCGGAGCAGGTTTGCTCACAGGAGCTGCTGCTGCTTTTGCAACAGGTGGCACGCTCTTCTGTGCAACAGGAGGAATATTCACAACTGGCGGTACATTCACAGGTGATGCAGTTTTCGCAGCAGGTGCGGGAGCTTTTGGTATACCAATAGGAGGCAAATCGCTAAGAAAAGCCTTATTTTTCTTATCTTTTGCAATCGCAATTTCCATATCATTGGTTTCTTTATTTTTCAATTTCTCGGCAATTTTCTCAGACTGCGTGTCTTGTTGCCAAACGCCTTTCATTCGCATTTCGAGTTCAGTCTCGTCAACTTGTTTATTACCAATATTCTTGGCAATTTCAGGCGGAATTTCAACTTTTGGTTTAGGTTTTTCAATAATCGGTGCACCGGCAGCAACAGCTTCTCTGCGTTGTTTCGCAAAAAAGCTCTCTTCACCATAATCCCCATCACTGGATTTTTGTTTCCCCAACCCATCAAAAAACGACAAGTCATCAGGCTTCTCCCCCGTTGTCACATCAGTTCCGCAAAATCCGCAAAATCTCTGTTTCTTTGGCACATTCTCTTGGCAATTTGGGCATTTTGGCATTTTTATTACCCCTTTATATTTTTATGTAAGGCAGTGCAGGTAGCACCTGCATGCGTTTTCACGAGCAGGTAACCTGCATGCGTTTTCGCGTCATAGTTTAATTTTATCGTTAGTTTAATACACGCGGGCAATGGGCAATGCTCACATGTTTTCGTGGCGGGTAGCACCTGCATGCTCTTTCGCGACATAGTTTAATTTTATCGTTAGTTACTTTCGCGTTTTATATAATTCTATGAGAAGACATTGGTTGCAAATTAATTAAACTAAAAAAGTCGCAAGGGTTCATACTACTCACAACGAGTAAAAGTTGCAAAGGCAAGTGAGGCGTATCAAAATAAAAGAGTTTAATGCACGCGGGCGATGGGCAAACACTTCGTGCCCCGTCTACGCGTAAACGCTACGACAAGTCACTGATTCTGCCACTGGCAGGTGACTTCCCACATATGTTTTCACGAGCAGGTAGCACCTGCATGCGTTTTCGCGTCATAGTTTAATTTTATCGTTAGTTTAATACACGCGGGCGATTATGTTCACTTGTGTTTCAACTAAATTGTTAGTTACTTTCGCGTTTTATATAATTCTATGAGAAGACATTGGTTGCAAATTAATTAAACTAAAAAAGTCGCAAGGGTTCATACTACTCGCAACGAGTAAAAGTTGCAAAGGCAAGTGAGGCGTATCAAAATAAAAGAATTTAACTTCGCGTGTGATTATTATAAATCAATTTTTGACCATTAAATTCTTACCAGTCATTTCCTTGGGTTGTTCTATTGGTTCACCTGTTCCAAAGCCGTCTTTATTAAGAAGCTCAATGATTGTGGGAGAAATATCGGCAAGAACACCGCCCTCACGCAAGTCAATATCACCTGCTCCGACAACAATAAAAGGAACAGGGAAAGTTGTATGTGCAGTAAAAGGAGAACCGTCTTCTTCGTACATCTTGTCGGCATTGCCGTGGTCTGCGGTGATTAAAGCAACACCCTGCATTTTCAAAACAGCTTCAACTGTTTTACCAACACAAGAATCAACTGCTTCAACAGCCTTAACCGCAGCCTCAAACACGCCTGTGTGACCAACCATATCACAGTTTGCGTAATTAAGAATTATCACATCATATTTACCGCTTTCAATTGCTCCGACAACATTTTCGCAGACCTCAAACGCAGACATCTCAGGTTGCAAGTCATATGTCGCAACTTTCGGTGAATTAACTAAAATTCTGTCCTCGTTGAGATATGGCTCTTCAACACCGCCGTTGAAAAAGAAAGTAACATGAGCATATTTTTCTGTTTCAGCAATCCGCAATTGAGTTAAACCTTTGTTTGAAATATATTCGCCAAGAGTATTTTCAAGAGTTTGCGGGTGAAAAGCAACGTATACATTCGGCATTTGAGCGTCATATTGTGTTAAACAAACATAATATGGCTGTAATTTTAAAGTAGGGAAACCGTCAAACTCCTCGTCAACAAAAGTGCGAGTGATTTCTCTTGCTCTGTCTGGTCGGAAGTTAAAGAAAATTACGCTGTCTCCTTGATTAATACGCCCGTTTTTATCACAAATTGTTGGGATAACAAACTCGTCTGTAACACCTTTTTCATATGACTGTGCCATAGTCTCCACAGGGTCAGTGTCAAGATTGCCAACAGAACGCACCATAGCGTCATAAGCTAGCACAACTCTCTCCCAGCGATTATCTCTGTCCATAGCATAGTAACGTCCGCTGATAGTTGCAATTGAACCAATTTCGAGTTCTTTTAACTTTGCCTGCAATTGTTCAATAAACGCCTTGCCGCTCATCGGCGGAACGTCGCGTCCGTCCATAAAACAATGCACATAGACTTTTGTTAGATTTGCTTTTTTCGCCGCTTCAAGCAGTCCAAAAAGATGGTCAATATGGCTATGTACACCACCATCAGACAGTAGACCCAAAAGGTGCAAAGCTTTATCATTTTGTTTGCAGTTTTCAAGAGCCGAAATTATTGTTTCATTCTCAAAAAAATCGCCGTCTTTGATAGATTTTGTAATGCGAGTTAATTCTTGATAGACAATTCGACCTGCTCCGATATTGGTATGTCCAACCTCAGAGTTACCCATTTGACCATCAGGCAAACCAACACACATTCCGCTTGCACCGATATAAGTTGACGGATATTTTAGGTAATATGAGTCAAGATTTGGAGTTTTCGCTTCATGTATCGCGTTGCCGTAGTTTTCGGGGTTTTCACCATGACCATCCATTATTATCAGCACAATTGGTTTTTTTGGCATTCTTTTACTCCTCAACACCCCTTAGGGTAGATTTATTCTGACTGCTCTTCTTTTCTCTTTAATAATTTGCAACTTTACTGGGTTTGGTTTGAGCGATTGCAACCAGACTACGTAGGTAATAAGTAACAGTGAATAGTAGTAGGTGTGCGTTCCTTTGTAAACCCGTAAACTACGACAGTAAATAATCGCACACTATTTATTCACTCTTAACTATTACTCTCCGTCGTTATTCCATATCAAAAATATCATCTAATTTTATCTGTAAATCGTCACCATAAAGCGAAGTTGTTATTATTGGTTTATATACTGCGAGGTCTTCGGGGCTTGAATATTCATCAACATAATTGTTATTGTAAGTTACAGCTTCATCAAATTTATCGTCATTTAAGAGATAAACTAAAATAGTTCGTTCCATTGGGAAAACAATCCAGTATTCCCGCACGCCGTATTTTTCATAAATATCTTTTTTTGTACCTAAATCATTTTTGGCTGTGGACGGTGAGGCAACCTCAACAACAAGGTCAGGAGCACCAACTACTCTTAGCCATTTACCGTCTTTTTTTAGTATTTTATTTGGGTCACAAAGGACAAATAAATCAGGACGAAAGGTTTGTTCATCATCTAAAACCGTGTCAACGTCCATAGCGACCTTGCATTTTTTGCCTTTCAAGAAGTTACGAAACTCATTATAAATGTTTCCGACAATATTATTATGCCCATAAGTTGCACTCGCTTGTGCAACTATTTGACCGTTTATCTTTTCGGTTCTTGGCGGTTCAACATATTTTTTAGCTGTGTTTTCCATAATGTTCTCCATTGCGGATAAACATCCGTCTGTGTTTTAACTATGTGCATTTTAATATAACATTTGCCCGCGTGAAGTGAACTAACGATTATTTTGGAATTATGACACAAAACACAAGTAACCATAATCGCCCGCGTACATTAAACTAACGAATACTAGGACTAAGCCCGCGAAACACAAGTAAACATAATCGTCCGCGTGAATTAAACTAACGATAAAGTTAAACTATGACGCGAAACACAGGCAGGCGTTGCATGCTATTCTAGGTCAAAAATATCATCTAATTTTATCTGTAAATCGTCACCATAAAGCGAGGTGGTTATTATGGGCTTGTATACCGCAATGTCTTCGGGGCTTGAATATTCATCAACATAATTGTTATTATAAGTTACTGCTTCATCAAATTTATCGTCATTTAAGAGATAAACTAAAATAGTTCGTTCCATTGGGAAAACAATCCAGTATTCCTGAACTCCATATTTTTCATAAATATCTTTTTTTATTCCAATGTCTTTTTTCATTGTTGAGACCGAAACAACCTCAACTATAAGGTCGGGAGTACCGATTACACGTAACCATTCACCATCTCTTTTTAAGATTTTGTTCGGGTCGCAAAGAATAAATAAATCAGGACGAAAGGTGTTTTCTTCATCGAGAACGACATCAACATCAGTATTAACTTTACATCTTTTTCCGCGAAGAAATCCAGAAAAAATATGACTTAAATTATTCACAATGTTATTATGCCCATAAGTTGCACTCGCTTGTGCAACAATTTGACCGTTTATCTTTTCGGTTCTTGGCGGTTCAACATATTTTTTAGCTGTGTTGTCCATAATGTTAATCCTTATTTTAAACTATTCTAAGCATCTAGTGTAAAGTGCCTTTTAAGAGCAGTTTTATTCGATAAAACAATAAAATAGTATTTTGATAACCTTTGCCCGCGTCCATTCATTAACAGTTAAGTTAAACTATGTCGCGAAACACAAGTAAACATAATCGCCCGCGTGAATTAAACTAACGATAAAGTTAAACTATGTCGCTAACATTATAATACTACCCGCCGCGTGAATTAATCTAACGATAAAGTTAAACTATGCCCGCGAACTGCCAGCGGGAAGCCACCTGCCAATGGCAGAATCAGTGTCTTGGCGTAGTGCTTGCACGTAGACGGGGGCAAAGCCCTACCCGCCGCGTGAATTAATCTAACGATAAAGTTAAACTATGCCCGCGAACTACTAGCAGGCGTTGCCTGCCCCGCCCTGCACTAATTTAATTTATTCTCATTTTTCTTTTTAGCGTTTTTTTTCGCAACGGATTCCTCATGATGTTTTTCAATGGTAGTTGCAATGTCATCACCGACAACCATCCTAATTCGGTCACGAATTTCATCAACATCATCTGTTATTAAGGTGTGTAGATAAACAGAAGCCAACATTTTATCCATATCTGCACTCATAATTTCCTCCTTGCGGATAAACATCCGTCTGTGTTTTAACTATGTGCATTTTAATATAATCTTTTCCCGCTTGAAGTGAACTAACGATTATTTTAGAACTATGTCGCGAAACACAAGTAAACATAATCGCCCGCGTGAATTAAACTGACGAATACTAGGACTAAGCCTGCGAAGAGCATGCGGGAAGCCACCTGCCAATGGCAGAATCAGTGTCTTGGCGTAGTGCTTGCACGTAGACGGGGGCAAAGCCCTACCCGCCCGCGTGAAGTGAACTAACGATAAAGTTAAACTATGTCGCGAAACACAAGTAAACATAATCGCCCGCGTGAATTAAACTAACGATAAAGTTAAACTATGTCGCTAACATTATAATACTACCCGCCGCGTGAATTAATCTAACGATAAAGTTAAACTATGCCCGCGAACTGCCAGCGGGAAGCCACCTGCCAATGGCAGAATCAGTGTCTTGGCGTAGTGCTTGCACGTAGACGGGGGCAAAGCCCTACCCGCCGCGTGAATTAA
>BNZF01000037.1 GCA_026000865.1 Clostridia bacterium | reverse complement strand
GTATTATACTGAAATATAGTAAATTTCAATATGTGCTGTTAATTGATGTTATAACAGGTCTGATTGGCGTTTTAATATTCGCTTTTGTAAAAGTCGCAACTCATGAGAAAGCACTCTCAAAAGTCAAAACTAAAACTTTTGACGACCTAAAAGAGGGTTTTAGATTTGCTTGGAATACTCCTTTTGTCAGAGGATATTTCGGGATAATTTGTATATATATGCTAATTTTGCCAATACCTTCAACATTGAATATCTTGTTGATTACACGTGTTTTTGGTGAGGACACTATTTATCTTACGCTGAATGAAATCGCTTATTTTACAGGCGGTGGAATAGGCGGATTTATATTTGCAAAATGGGGTGGTTTCAAAAATCGCGTTAAATCTTGGATATTGGGCTTTATGATTTTTGGTGCAACAACTATCGGAATTGGAATAACGAACATATTTTGGCTGTATATTGTTATCATAGCGATTTGCGGTTTGTCTATGCCTCTTTGCAATGCTGTTCCAATGACAATGTTGCAAGAAAACATCAAAGACGAAAATATTCTTGGACGTGTTTTTAGTTTGAATAACATTATCGCGACTGTTTCAATACCTTTTGGAATTGCAATTTATGGACCTCTTGCGGATATTGTGGATATTCGTATCATGACTGTTGTTTCGGGCGTTGGACTAATATTAGTCGGGATAATTACAAGGTTTACAAAAAGCGTATATATGTCGGCTGATGCCGATAATAGTGAATAGGTAATAAGTATTGTGTGTCGCTCCGCGACACAATTCTGTGTGGGATAGTTTAATTGTCTTCTTAATTTAACTCCACGTTTTTCAGGATTAACAAAAATAATTGGTTGCAAATTAGTTAGAAGAAAAAAGTCGCAAGGGTTTTTAAAAAGTTGCAATGATATTTAGTCGCAAACGTAATTATTGCGACTCAAAATAAATAGGGAGAAAAAAGTCGCGATGGTTAATAAAAGTTGCAAAGGTAACCTATTGTGGCTCAAAATAAAAATATGAGTATAATTATTGCGTTGTTGGTTTTTGGTATTATAATATTTATTCATGAGTTGGGGCATTGTGTTGCGGCGAAGAAATCAGATATACTTGTCCATGAGTTTGCTATTGGTATGGGATGGAAACTGTTTGGGTTTACGATAAATCGAAATTTTTCGGTGGAAAAGCCTGCTAAAAAAATGGCTGTTAAAAGAGAGAAAAATCAATTTACAATAACAATCAATAAACAAGGTTCAAAAGAAAATATAATTGGTGAAACAACATATTCTCTTCGACTTGTGCCTTTCGGCGGATTTTGCTCAATGGACGAAAATGAAGAGACCGATAACCCTCGTAGTTTTGGAAATAAATCTGTTTATAAACGCATGATTGTTATAGTTGCAGGTGCGTTTATGAACCTTGTTTTGGGTGTTATAATTTTACTTGTGATGACTGCTGAATTTGACGAAGTATTATTGACCGAGAAAATCGCCAAGTTCAAAAATAACGCTTCTTCTGCCTCACAATTGCAAGTTGGTGATGAACTTCTTAAAATTGGTAAGACTACCATTTTTACAGCTGATGATATTCGTTTTCAGACTTTAATAGCAAACACTGATACTTTTGATGTGACCGTTAGACGTGATGGAAAAAAAGTTGAATTAAAAGATGTTAAAATAAATGCTTGGGATGAATATTATAAAGACCCTGAAAAAGGCGACATATTAATCACAGCGGAAAACCCTGCTCCCGAAGGTTCAGAAATTGTTAGGTATGAGTCGTCAATTGATTTTCTTGTTGAAAGAGAAGATAAATCTGTTGCAAAAGTTTTAGGCTATACTTTTAGAGCCGAAGCGACTTATATTCAGCTTATTTTTACTTCACTTGACGCTTTGATTACAGGCAAAGTTGGAATGAAAGAAATGAGCGGCCCTGTCGGAATAGTCAGCACTGTTTCGCAAGCCGTTGACCAATCACAAAAAATTCGTGACGCAATTTATAATGTGCTTTTTATGACAATGTTAATTACTATTAACGTTGGTGTGTTCAATTTATTACCTGTTCCTGCTCTTGACGGCGGACGGTTTGTTTTTTTAATAATTGAGGCTGTACGCCGTAAAAAAATAAATCAAAAAATTGAGGGAACCATCCACGGTGTCGCTTTTATGCTGTTAATGGCATTTATTCTCATAGTGAGTGTTAATGATGTGGGGAACCTTTTTAGCAGGTAGCTCTGTATGCTTTTTTTGCTATATAGTTTAATTTTACCGTTAGTTAACTTATGCGGTGGGTCGGAAAGTTAATAGTTAATAATTGCAGGCAACGCCTGCTTGTATTTCGCGTCATATTTTTACTAAATCGTTAGTTTACTTCACGCGGGCGGGTCGTGCGAATGCAAAGCTATTTAACTCTGCGTTTTGCAGTTTCACAGCGAAACCAATGGTTGCAAATCAGTAAGGAGAAAAAAGTCGCAGCGGCTCATAAAAGGCACAAATAAACAGGAAGTTGCAAAGGTTCTTATGAGTGCACAAAATAAAAAAATGAAAATTGGAAAGTGTATTCTTAACGGAGAAAAAATATATATTCAATCGATGTTAAATGCTCGTTCGGATGATATTGACGGGAATATTTCACAAGCCTGCGAACTCGAAAAAGCGGGTTGTGATATATTGCGTGTTGCAATTCCTAATGCTTTGGCGTTAGAATTAATTCCTGCTATAAAATCAAAAATATCAATACCATTGGTTGCGGATATTCATTATGATTATAAACTCGCTCTTGGAGCAGTTGAAAGAAGTATTGATAAAATCCGTATTAATCCAGGTAATATTGGTGACAAAGAAAGAGTTAAAGCTGTTGCGGTTGCTTGTAATTCTAAAAATATTCCTATTCGTATCGGAGTAAATGGCGGTAGCAGTAAAGAAGGTCTTGTGGAAAGTGCCATTTCCCATATTAAACTTTTAGAAGAATTTGATTTTAACAATATTGTCGTGAGTATAAAATCTTCTAATATTGCAGAAACTGTCAAAGCTAACAGAGAGTTTCGTGCGAAATATGACTACCCTTTGCACCTTGGCATCACAGAAGCGGGCACAGAGAGAATGGGTTTAATTAAAAACGCAATCGGAATAGGTTCACTTTTGCTTGACGGTATCGGTGAGACTATTCGCGTATCTTTGACCGCAGACCCTGTCAAAGAACTTCAAGCTGCAAAAGATATTTTGCTTTCAATCGGCAAATATAAAGGCATTGAAATAATCTCTTGTCCAACTTGCGGTCGTACTCGCATTGATGTTGAAAAAATCGCTAATGACCTTGAAATTGCAATTAAAAATAATCTAAAACTCGCAAATGTGAATTGCAAATTAGCAGTAATGGGTTGTGCTGTAAACGGTGTCGGTGAGGGTAAAGATGCAGACATCGGAATAGCAGGTGGTGATGGGTGTGCGGTTTTATTTAAAAAAGGCAAACTGTTACGCAAAATAAAGGAAGAGTTTTTGGTTGAAGAAATTTTAGAAGAATTGAGCAATTTTGTGGCAGAATAATGTTTTTAATAGACTTTTTTCTTCAACTCTTAATTATTTGTGATATTTTTTAGGAGAAACCCCTTGGAGTATAAATAGAAAGAGCGGGGTTGCGTCACCATATACCTGTACATCGGGGTATAGGTATTATAACAGAGTTCGTGGAACTAAGCGAATACTGGGTGACCGAATCTCCTCACTTACAAAAACTATAAAAATAAGTTCAGGTCTAATTTTTAGAGGATAAAATGAAACTAAGAGATTTTTTTAAAGAACTAATCATTCCCGATGAGTTAAACGGCAGAGTTGTCGGCATTAAAAGTGATAAACAGCACTCATATCTTTGGGTGACAGTTGAAATGCAAAACGCACCAATCGCTGAAATACAAAATAATTTTGAGCGTTTGGCGAGTGAGAAATTTAGTACTAATATAAAAATTATTGTTTTACTGAAAGATTTTTCTGTTATTCCTCAGCAACAAATACCGTCTACTCCTCTTCAACAACCTGTTAAAGTAGAAAACACAGTGACTAAACCAATAGCTTCACAAAACAACGAAAACTTAAAAGTTCAAAACCAGCAAAACATATCAGTAAACTCTTCAAATGTTTCTCCAACCCGTGAAAATCAATTTATTAATGAAAAAGAAAAAATCGTAATAAAAGGAAAAAGTATAAATACTCCTGCGATATCTATTACGCAGGCTTTTAAAACTTCTGAACAAAATATTGCTATTGCCGGAGAAATAATTTCTCTTGATCAAAAATCTATCAAAGACGGGCAGTACATAAGCTGGGTTTTTGACATCACAGACCAAACCAACAGCATACAAATTCGAGACTTTGGACAAGCTGAAAAAATGCAAAATCTGCCATATGACACCTTAAAAAAAGGTATGTGGCTGAAAGCATACGGCAAAGTGAAATATGATAATTTTGCGAAAGATTATATCTTTTCGCCGTCAGCTTTGCAAGTTGTTCAACCATTAAAAATCACAGACGATGCAGCGGAAAAACGTGTTGAATTGCATATGCATACGTCTATGTCACAAATGGACGCACTTACTCCTGTCAGCAAACTTGTAAAACGTGCTGCCGAGTGGGGTCATAAAGCCGTTGCGGTTACCGACCACGGAATAGCACAAGCATTCCCAGACGCTATGAATACTTGCGAAGCTATTCGCAAGAAAAACTCTGATTTTAAAGTTATTTACGGTGTTGAAGGGTATTTAATAAACACTGAAAAAGTCAAAGAAGAACATTACAAACACATCATAATTTTAGTGCGTAATCATGTTGGTTTGAAAAATTTGTATCAATTAATTTCAAATTCACATTTAAAATATTTTTATAAAAAACCGCTAATGCCAAAGTCTGAAATCATAAAACATAGAGAAGGCTTGATAATTGGTTCGGCTTGTGAAGCGGGTGAATTGTTTACTGCAATTCGTGAGGGAAAATCTGACGAGGAGATAATTGAGGTTGCAAAGTTTTATGATTATCTTGAAATTCAGCCTGTTGCCAATAATCAATTTTTGGTTGAAAAAGAAATGCTTCCCTCGTTTTTAGCAATCGAACAGATTAACAAAAATATTATTGCTTTGGGCGAAAAACTGAATAAACCTGTTGTTGCGACTTCTGATATTCACTTTTTGGACAAGTCCGATGCTATTTTCAGACAAATTCTTATGAACTCACAAGGTCACAAGAAAGAAATTCAGCCTCCTTTATATTACCATACAACCGATGAAATGCTTGAATATTTCTCCTATCTGCCGAAAGAAAAAGCATATGAAGTTGTTGTGACAAATACCAACAAAATTGCTGATATGGTTGAGCATATTTTGCCTATTCCAAAAGGAACTTATACCCCTTCTCTTGACGGTGCAGAGGAAGAATTAAAAACCCTTTCATATGAAAAAGCGAAAAATATTTTCGGTGAACAATTGCCCGAAATAGTAGAAAAACGTCTTGATAGAGAACTCTCCTCGATTATCAAGCATGGATTTGCTGTGCTCTATATGATAGCACAAAAATTGGTTGCAAACTCAAATGAGAACGGTTATTATGTTGGTTCGCGTGGTTCGGTTGGTTCGTCATTGGTAGCATTTATGTCTGGCATATCGGAAGTTAATCCTCTAATGCCACATTATGTTTGTCCAAAATGCAAAAAATCAGAGTTTATAACTGATGGTCTTTATGGTTCGGGGTTTGACCTGCCACCAAAAAAATGTGAGTGTGGTGAAGAATATTACTGTGACGGTCATGATATTCCTTTTGAAACATTTTTGGGGTTTGACGGCGACAAAGCACCTGATATTGATTTGAACTTTTCTGATGAATATCAATCCAACGCCCATAGATATACAGAATCACTTTTTGGAAGAGATAATGTTTTTAAAGCAGGAACAATCTCAACTGTCGCGGATAAAACTGCGTTTGGTTTTGCAAAACATTACCTTGAAGATAATGGAATTATTGCGAATAGGTCTGAAACGGAACGTTTGAAAGCTGGTGTTGAAGGAATTAAATCGACAACAGGTCAGCACCCTGGTGGTATGGTAGTTGTCCCTAATGGTTATGATGTTTATGACTTTACCCCAATTCAGCGTCCTGCGGACAATAAAGACAGCGATATTATCACAACTCATTTTGACTTTCATTCGCTTCATGATACTATTTTGAAACTTGATGAACTCGGTCACGTTGTTCCAACTTTTTTCAAACATCTTGAAGATATGACAGGGCAATTAATGACAAATGTGCCGAACTGTGACCCAAAAGTTATACAAATGGTGACAGACTGCTCTGTTCTCGGTGTTGATGAATATGACATATTTTGCAAAACAGGAAGCCTAGGAATACCTGAAATGGGCACAAGCTTTGTAATGCAAATGCTTATTGACGCAAAGCCGAAAACTTTCAGTGATTTACTGCAAGTTTCGGGACTTAGTCATGGTACTGACGTTTGGCTTGGCAACGCGAAAGATTTAATTACAGACGGCACTTGCACAATTAGTGATGTTATCGGTACACGTGACAGTATTATGACTTATTTGATATATAAGGGCATTGACCCCAAACTATCTTTCAAAATAATGGAAGCAACACGTAAAGGTAAAGCAAAAACTGTTTTTGACCCAGAAACTGTTCAAAAATTACTTGACAACAATGTCCCACGGTGGTATATTGATAGTTGTTTGAAAATTAAATATATGTTTCCGAAAGCACATGCTGCAGCATATGTTATGGCGGCGATTAAACTTGCTTGGTTTAAGTTATATAAACCCCTACCCTTTTATGCTGTGTTGTTCACAGTTCGCGGTGATGATTTTGAAGTTTTTTCTGCGGTGAAAGGTCGTTCAGAGGCTAAGAGAAAATTAATTGAACTGCAACAAAAAATTAGTGATAAAACTGCTACGCCAAAAGAAAACGGCACATATCAAACTTTGCTTTTAATAAATGAAGCGTTATGCAGGGGAATAGAATTTTTGCCTGTTGACATAAAAAAATCACATGCTTCAAAATATTTAATTGAAGATGAAAAAATTCGCATTCCTTTTAATGCTGTTCAAGGTATTGGCACAAACGTTGCGATTGACATTTATAATACCGCAAAAAATGAGGCTATTACTTCAATTGAGGAATTCGCGGGCAACACAACTGCATCCTCCACCATTATCGAAACTCTCGATTTTATGGGGGCATTTGGGAATATGCCGAAATCAGATCAGCTTACGCTCTTTTAAGGTGGACATTATTCCATAATTTTTTCTATTTATTTGTATAAAAATATACAAATTATCATAGATTTTTTAGATGTTCTAATTATAAAATTTAGGAGATTTATATGCAACAAGAAATCACTGTAATCGACCATAAAAAACTCCTCGAAACCATTAGTTTTTATAAGCAAAAAAAAGCCCGTCTTATTGCAATTACTGCTTCAAGTAAAGAGAATACCGAATTGTCTTATTCTTTTGACGCGAATGATACGAGCAATACAGTACAAAAAATAGTCAGAATAAATATTACAAATGAGACAATCGATAGTATATCAGAAATTTATCCGTATGCTTTTCTTTATGAAAATGAAATCAAAGAGTTGTTTGGTGTTAAAATAAAAAACATTTCTCTTGATTTTGATGGAAATCTTTATAAGGTTTCCAAAAAAGAGGCATTTAATCCTAACGCAAAAGAGGAAACTTTTAAAAAGACAGATAAAACTGTTTCACAGACAGATAAATCTTCTAAAAAAACTGAACAAAAAGATAACAAAAGCAGTTCAGAAAAGCCCGCAAAAAAAGGAGGTCAGAAAAAATAATGAGCAGAACAGTTATACCTTTTGGACCTCAGCACCCTGTGTTGCCTGAACCTATTCACCTTGACCTCGTTTTGGAAGATGAAAAAGTAGTTGAAGCTATTCCGCGTATCGGATATGTTCACAGAGGGCTTGAATTGCTTGTGCAAAAAAAAGATTTTAAGCAATATGTATTTGTTGCGGAGAGAATTTGTGGTATTTGTTCTTTTATGCATGGTATGGGTTATTGCTGTGCAATCGAAAATATTATGGATATAAAAGTGCCAGAGCGTGCTGATTTTTTGCGTACGCTATGGTCTGAGCTTTCCCGTATGCATTCACATATGCTTTGGCTCGGACTTTGGGCAGATGCTTTCGGCTTTGAAAGCCTTTTTATGCACTCTTGGAGATTGAGGGAAAAAATCCTTGATATTTTTGAACAAACAACAGGAGGCAGAGTTATTTTCTCTGTTTGTGAAATCGGCGGTGTTAAGAAAGATATTGACGCTGAAACATTAAAAAACATATCTTCAAAAATTGATGAAATTAAAAAAGATGCTCTTGAATTTTCAAAAGTTTTCTATAAAGATAAAACAGTTGCAGTTCGTACGGTTGATGTTGGCATTTTAACAAAAGAGCAGGCGTTTGCACTTGGTGCGGTCGGGCCAATGGCAAGAGGTAGCGGACTGTCACAGGACTTGCGTTCAACAGGGTATGCTGCTTACGGACAAGTTGATTTTGAACCTATTTTTGAAACAGACGGCGATTGTTATGCCCGCACGGCAGTTAGAATAAGAGAATTTTTCCAATCTGCTGATATTATTAAGCAATGTATTGGAAAAATGCCAGAGGGCGAGATACGTCAAAAAGTTACTGGAAAACCTAACGGCGAATATTTTATGCGACTTGAACAACCGCGAGGAGAGGTGCTTTACTATGCAAAAGCAAACGGTACAGATTTTCTCGACAGAGTGCGTGTAAGAACTCCCACTTTTGCGAATATTCCCGCTATGCTTGAAACGCTTAAAAATTCTCAATTAGCCGATGTGCCCTTGCTGATTTTAACTATCGACCCGTGTATTTCTTGCACGGAGCGGTAAATTATTGCAGTATAAGTTTTGTAATTTATATTAGATTTGTTTCTTCAACTCATAATTATTTGTGATATTTTTTAGGGGAAACCCTTTGAAGTATAAATAGAATAATGAGGTGCTTCACAAGAGTACTGCTTATCGAGGTATAGGTACTGTATAGTACAGTCGCGGAGACCAAACCTAAAAAAAAAATAAATTTTAGAACAGGTCTATTATTTTCACCTTGGAGGTTCTCAATGTCTTTATTATCAATGACTAAAACCAATTTAAAAGCACTTTTTCATGGACCTTATACAAGTCAATTTCCGCTCAAAGCAAGAGAACCTTTCGCAAACACAAGAGGGCATATTGACTGTGATTTGTCAACTTGCATTTTCTGCACACTTTGTGATAAAAAATGTCCGACAGGTGCAATTAGTGTGACTCGGTCGGTCAAAGCAACTGACACAACGCCTGAAAAAAAAGGCACTTGGTCGATTGAACCATTGAAATGTATCCAATGTGGATATTGTGTTGAAACTTGCAATAAAAATTCGCTGATTATGAAAGGCGAATGTTCTGAGCCTGCAACTGAAAATGTCAGGTAGTGGTATCTCCTGCATATTTCTAGTTTATTTTTCAAGGTCAATAGTCGCAATTATTTACGCCAAGCAAGTAAAGTTGCAAATCAATTAAAATAGCGATAGAGCCGTGTAGTTGCCAGTTTATTAAAGGTGTTGAGGACTAAAAAAGTGCATGAGTATCCTGCTACTGTTGAGATTATAAAAATTGCTATTGAAAAATCAAATGGAAAATATGTTAAACAAATTAACCTTGTTGTTGGTGATTTGTGCGGTTATGTTGCAAGTTCAGTTGAGCTGTATTTTCCAATTATTGCGGAGAATACTTGCTGTGAAAATGCTGTTCTTAACATTGAAAGAATAAAACCTAAATTAAAATGTGAGAAATGCGGCGAACTTTTTGAGAGAGAACTTTTTTCATTTTTGTGTAAAAAATGCGGTGGGGATGGATTTCCGACAGATATTGGTACTGAATTTTTTGTTAGAAGTATAGAGATTGCTGATTGAGGGATTGCGTGTAGTGTAATTTTATTTTATAGGAGCATTTAAAATTGGAAGTTGATATTTGGCAAAAAATATATCAAAAAAACAAAGAAATTGCAACAGCTTTAAGTGAAAAATTACGTGAAAAAGAAATACTCTGTGTCAATGTTTTAGGGTCGCCTGGTATTGGTAAAACGTCTTGTTTGATTGAGATTATAAAACGTTTAGATTTTAAATCTTATGTGATTGAAGGCGATGTTGAGGCTGATTTTGATACTGTTAAATTGCAAAAACTTGGGATTAATGCTGTTCAAATTGACACTCATGGGGCTTGTCATCTAGACAGTCCGTTGATTGAAATAGCTGTTGAGGAATTGTCCCCCGAAAAGGGAATATTGTTTATAGAAAACATTGGGAACCTAATTTGCCCAGCTGAGTTCAAAATCGGTGAGCATATCATCGTGCTGATTGTTTCTGTCACTGATGGTTCGGATAAACCCTATAAATATCCCCTCGCCTTCCAAAAAGCAGATATAATTATCTTGAATAAATGTGACCTTTTGCCTTATGTTGATTTTGATTTTGACTTTTTTTCACAGGGTGTCAGAGGTAACAATAAAACTGCACCAATTATAAAAGTCTCTGCGAAAACAGGCGAAGGCTTTGAAGATATAATAAAATATTTGGAGAAACTATGCTAGTAGTTTTAGACGGCATTGATGGCACAGGCAAGTCAACACAGTTTGAGCTAATCGGCGAAAAACTAGCTCAAAGAGGTATTGAACATAAAGCGATTTCTTTCCCTGATTATAATGACCCGTCGTCGATTTTTGTGAAAATGTATTTAAATGGCGAAATTGAAGCAAATGCTTATGCGGCTTCCAGTTTTTATGCTATTGATAGATATGTTAGTTATAAAAATCACTGGGAAAGTTACTTTAAAAAAGGCACTTTAATTATTGCGTCAAGATATACAACTTCTAATTTAATCCATCAACTTCCTCGTTTGCCAAAAGGAGAATGGGATGCTTACATAAAATGGGCGGAAGAATTTGAATATAAAAAAATTGGTTTGCCAAGACCCGACCTTGTGATATATTTATCTATGCCGTTAAATATTTCTTGGGATTTGATTGAAAAACGCGGTGAAAAAAGGGACATTCACGAAAACAAAGACTTTCTTACAAAATGTAAGGAAGCGGGAGATTATGTCGCTAAAAAACAAAAATGGCAAACTATATCTTGTGGCGAAGAAAATGAAATATATGATATAGAGTGTATTAATGACGCTATATTTCATAGTATTGAGGCGGTAATTTGTTAGAATTTAGAGAAATTAATATTGAAGATAGATTTTGGATTAGTGAATTACTAAGAAAATCTGATTATAGAGGTTGCGAGTATTCTTTTGCAAATAATCTCGCTTGGCAGAGACTTTCCAATTCTAAAATCGCAAGATTTAAGGATTTTTATATCGTTGCAACGCAGGAACCGAGTTTTATTTTTCCCGCAGGTGACGGCGATTATCTTGAAGTTCTTGGCGAGATGAAAAAATATATTGGTAATGAACCGTTGAAAATCACTAATATTACCGAGGAAATATTACCTATAATTGAAGAGTTTACAACAAATTTTAACTTAGAATTTTCAATTATAAATTGTATTGATTGGTGGGATTATGTATATTTACAAGAAGATTTGGCTAATTTAAAAGGCAAAAAATATGATAAAAAACGCAATCATTTAAATAAATTTTATGAGTATAATTGGAAATATAGACCTCTTTTAAAAGAATATTTTGATGAATGTATCGCTTTTGCTGCCATAACATATAATAAGAGAGACGGATTTAACGAACGAAGCAGTGTAGTCGAACAATATGCTATTGACAGGTTTTTTGAATATTTTGAGGAAATGAATTTACAAGGCGGAACGCTCTGGATAAATGAAGTGCTCGTTGCGTTTACAATCGGTGAACAATTAAATTCTGACACTTTTTGTATTCACATCGAAAAAGCCGACATAAACTATCATGGTGCATTTACTGCGATAAATCATCAATTTGCAAAAACGCTAAACTGTAAATATATCAACCGCGAAGAGGATATGGGTATTTTGGGGTTAAGAAAATCAAAAAAATCTTATTATCCTTGTTTTCAAATTGAGAAAAATACTGTTATAATAACAGGTTCTGTTTAAGAAAATGAATTTTAGGGCGTATACCTGCTGAGGTATACGCCCTTTTGTACTCAATAAAACAAAAATAACAGGCGATATTAACATCGCCTGTTATATTAGATAACTCATGAATATAATACTTTATTCATACGCTCTTTGCAAGAATTTATCAAGATAAGTTGGATAATACCAAGTGAGGTTAGTACGGTCGAGTTGGACAAACCATCCGCCGTCATCCCAAGTACAGCAAGGTATGCCGAGTGCACGTGCTTTTGTGATATAGTAATCAATCCAGTCAACACGGCTTGTTCCGTCATATGGACGTTGCTCTAAGTTGCCTTCGCCCTGTCTTGAACGAGTACCAAATTCATCAATAATAACAGAATAGCCTTTGTCAAGTAGGTTGGTTTTAACTTGTGAAAACATACTATCAATAGCGGTTTTGTCAGCGTTATCAAAAGTCTGGTCATATCCCGCACCTTCTTCAACTCCACTACCTGCAAAACCCCAAGGAGTATAAGCGTGAATTTCAGCGATTGTGTGATTTGCAGGGTCATTCGGCATTTCAAAGTGAGTTCCGCCACCTTGTGCACCATATGCGTTTTGGAGAGAGTTATCAACACCAGCCGCATATGACGGTGCTAATAAGAAGCGAGTTTTGTTATTGCCGTTAAGAGAGCGAATTATATCTACAAAAGTTTGGTTAAGTCTGTTTACAACTGCACGGTCGTCAGAAGTACCACCTTGCCATTCGTAAGTTGTACCCTCTGTGCGAGGCTCATTCAAACCCTCAAATATGAGCGCATCGCCGTAATCTTGGAAACGAGTACCGATTTGTGTCCAAACAGCAGTAATCCAAGCTTTATCATAATCTTCATTGGCAGGAGTTGGAATTATTACGCTTCCCTCATGGTGAGTGTTAAGAATAACTTTTAAGTCAATTGAAATTGCATAGTTTACGATTGTTTGAACTCTGTCCATCCAATCTGGGTCAATTGTGAATTGGTCATTGATAAAGTGGTTATGCCAAGTTGTGGGTATTCTTACAAAATCAAAGCCTGCCGCTTTAACAGAATTCATCATTGCTTGCGAAGTTTTTGGGTTACCCCAAGAAGTTTCACTTGCAAGTGTTTCAAAAGATTCTTGATAATTTTTTGGGTCAGAGTTTTTAACATCATTCCAAGCGTCAAGGGTATTACCAAGGTTCCAGCCGGCGTGCATTTCCGCAACAAAAGCATTGGTCGCGATATTGCGTACAGTTCCTGCGATAACGGGTACATCAGCGTTTATAACTGTGATTGTAAGTGTATCTGTCTCGTTTTCGCTGTCCCAAACAGTTAAAATTGTTTCGCCGACTGCAAGTCCTATGATAGTTACAACGCCGTTAACGAGCGACACAGACGCAATTTTCTCATTGCTTAAACCAATTGTAAGACCTGTTAAACCGTCGTCATCAGTAACAGTTACAGTGGTTTCTGCGTCTTTTTCTACTGTAACGCTGTCAACACTAAATTGCGGAGCAGCGTTTTGTTTTGGTAATTCACCATAAGGCAGAGATGTGATTTGTTTAAGCATATATTTTATTAATGTTTGCAAATCTGCAACATCAACAGCATTATCTCTGACATCGCAATTTGCGTTTGCAAGATTTTGACCTTTAAGTACAAGTTTACCTGCAACATGTTTACCAAGCAGGACAACGTCTGCAATTTTGCCAACATCGCCGTCATCATCAACATCGCCGTAAACAATGCTTTCCGCTGCTGTTACGGACTGTTTTACGGGGTTGAATGAAACTGCCGTTAAAGACATAGCTAACGCAAGAAATACCGAGAGGATTTTTGTTTTTACTTTCATTTTTTCTCCTTCTTTACGGGTAGACACCGCATACAATTTTACGGCATCATACTGTCGTGTTTTATAATATATAGACTTGTTATTTACTTATGACAAGATTTGATTTTTGTAAATATGAGGGTTGTTGAATCTTGTCCACTTTTTTTGTGAGTCCACCTTTATTGCCAACAAGGGTATAACAGAATATGTACACGGTCTTAGACTGTGTGTAAATCTTAGACTGTGTGTGAATTTTACTTCGCCAATAAATTTGCTATTTTTTCCATTGCTTCTATGGTAAGGTCTTTATCACCAAAAGCAGTTAGTCTGAACCAACCTTCACCATTTTTGCCAAAACCTGCACCTGGTGTGCCGACAACTTGTGCTTCTGTAAGCAAATAATCAAAAAACTCCCAACTGCTCAAATTGTTCGGACATTTGAACCAAACATACGGTGAATTTATGCCACCTGTGAATTTAATATCAAGCTTTGTCAGAGTATTGGCAATTATTTTTGCGTTTTGTTGATAATATGAAATGTTTTCGTGTATTTGTTTCAAGCCAATTTCCGTGAAAACAGCCGCTGCCGCACATTGCACAGGATAAGAAACACCGTTGAATTTTGAACCTTGACGTCTTGCCCAAATATCAGCAATTTTAACATCGCCTATTTTTAAGTCATTTGGGATAACTGTATATCCGCAACGTACACCTGTAAATCCGGCAGTTTTTGAGAGGGAACACATCTCAATTGCACACTTTTTTGCACCCTCAATTTGGAAAATTGAACGTGGTAAATGTTTCTCGGTTATGAATGATTCATATGCCGCATCGAAAATGATTATTGCATCATTTTTGATTGCATAATCAACCCAAAGTTTAAGTTGTTCTTTTGTATAAACAGAACCTGTTGGGTTGTTCGGAGAACATAAGTATATTATAGATGGTTTTATGATTTTTGCAACATTTTTTGCAACAAATTCCTTGAATTTTGAAGATTGTTCGCCGTCCGCAATTGAAATATCACTTGGCATTGCCGCAAAACCGTTTTCCTCATTGCTGTTTGCATAAATAATATTACGTCCTGCCATTTTATTACTGTCGGCATAAACAGGGTAAACAGGGTCGGTCAGTAATATAATATTGTCATCAGAAAAAATATCAACTATATTACCGCAATCTGCCTTTGCACCGTCATTTACGCGTATTTCGCCAAGTTCAAGTTTTACATCAATTTTAGCGTAATAATTCGCAATTGCTTGTTTAAGAAATTCATATCCCGAACCGCTGTCTTCATAGCCTTTGAACGTTTCTTTAACACCCATTTCGTCGCAACCTTTTTTAAAAGCGTCAACAACAACAGGAGCAAGAGGCAAAGTTACATCGCCAATTCCCATTCGGATTATTTTTTTGTCGGGGTTTTTTTCTTTATATGAATTTACTTTTTTTGCTATGTCAATAAACAAATAGTTTTTTTCAAGTGTTAGAAAGTTTTCGTTTAATTTCGCCATTATTTTAACTCCATAATTTTATTTTGTAAAAATTCTTTTGATTTTGCTAATCTTTGTTTTCTTTTTTTTGCGAAATTGGTGTTTCTTAAAAAATTATGCTTCTTCTAAAACTTAATAATATGTTTTTTTGTATTGCTCTAACATTGAAAAATTAAGAGGGGGTGGGGCGAAGCCCCGCGTATCAGTGGCTCAGACCACAGAACTACATTGTTATTAAGATTAAAAAAAGTAAGTTTTAGAAGTAATTCTTTA